>JAIDSX010000001.1 GCA_029060985.1 Clostridia bacterium
CTGCTCAATTTTTTTACGTTTTCTTTCATATTGTTTTACTCATGCGTTTTATTTTTTGTCCTCAAAATAGGAGGGGGTCTGAATGAGATTTCGAACGTGCTTATCCTGGAGCGCTTCGAATTTCGCCGTTTTTTCGATGACCGCCTTCAACAGTGAATCGAGCTCGCTCCCCTCCGAATAGTCGGCGGGCGCGAAATAGCGGATTCGGTTGTTCTTCATAAGCTCGAACACCTTTTCTTTATTGCCCCTCGGATCGTACACGCCCACGGCGTGCCCGCCCGCGCTCGACACAAGCTTCATACAGGGAATGTCCGTCTCGCTGTCGCCGAGGTAAACGAAATTTCTTAAAGGCACTCTGAGCTTGTCCTCTTCGAAATACTCGTTGACCCCCTCGTGGTCGTTGATATCGAGACACCCCTTTTCGATACGGAACAAAAACTGCGTTTTGTTCGTGTAGTTGATGGTCTGCGCCGGCCATACGGGAACGCCCTTATCGTCGAAGCAGAAGGCGCTCGCGTAGATTTTCTTGAACTCCTTTGCGATGGGCGTACCCTCGATCATCTCCCTCAGTCCCGACGAAATCACGTAGTGCTCTACAATGACGCCAAGCTCCTTTCCGTAGGCGTTCAAGCGGGAAAACCACTCCCTGACCCCGCGGTACAGCTTGATCTTTGCGCCGTATTCGTAGAGCGCGTCCCTCGTCAAATAGAACTTGCCGATCGAGCTCTGTACCATTAAGTACATATAAGCGAGGTTGTTATCCATATCCGACTTCTTTGCGAGTGAATTCGACTCCTTCCAGAACTCTTTCACGTCCGCGCCGACCGATTGGATAAAGCCCTGCGCCTGCATATCGTCGGGCGTGAGCGTACGGTCGAAGTCGTAACAGATCGCAAGCACGGGATTCTTTTCTTTTTTCTGACGTTCAAATTCCATAATATCAATATACAACAAACCGCGCCGAAAGTCAAGCGGCGCGGTTTGTTTTTCATTTTAATCCTTATTTTACGCTATACATTAAATCGGTATAGGTCGGGAACGGCCAATAGTCGCGGGCGCACAGCTTTTCCATGCCGTCCGCAAAGTGGCGCACCTTCTCCATGTCGGGCACGATCACGTGCGCCATCTGATTGGAAGCTGCTTTCTGCTCCTTGGGAATCTCCGTTAAATCCTGTTCGAGCTTCTTTACGCTCTCCATGAGCGAATCGTTCATAGAAGAGAGCTTGTAGACGAGCTCCTTATCGTATTCGCAGGGAGCTTTTGCATTGACCGCGCGCTTTGCCTGCACTGCCGAAGCGAGCTCCGTCACGTATCTGTTGACTGCGGGGTAGATTTCCTGCCGCGCCATTTCCGCCATAGTGAGCGCCTCGACGTTGATGGTCTTTACGTAATTTTCGAGCATGATGTCGGCGCGGGCGATCACTTCCTTTTCGGTGAACACGCCCTGCTTTACGAATACGTCGATGCTCTCCTGCTTGAAGAATTCGAGCACGGCGTCCGCCGTCGTCTTATTGTTGAGAAGTCCCCTTCTCTCCGCTTCGGGCTCCCAGTCGGGACCGTAGCCGTTATAGTTGAAGATGATGCGGTAATGCTTTTTCAAGAGATTTACAGAGTAGTCGCGGCACGCCTTCTCGAAATCCTTTGCGTTCGAAAGCGCCTCTACCGCGTCCGCAAACGCCTGCGCCGCGATCGTGTTGAGAACGATGTTGGGATCGGCAACGGACGCCTGCGAGCCGAGCATACGGAATTCGAATTTATTGCCCGTGAACGCAAACGGAGACGTGCGGTTTCTGTCCGTCGTATCGATGGGGAAAATGGGCGATTCGGGAACGCCGATCGAGCCGGGAACGGCTTTCTTGGGCACGTACGCCTTGCCGAGCACGAGGCTGTCGACGATTGCGCCGAGCTGATCGCCGAGATATACGGAGATGATTGCGGGCGGCGCTTCGTCCGCGCCGAGACGGTGATCGTTCCCCGCGGAGGCGACGCAAGCGCGCAGGATTCCCTGATACTTGTCGACTGCCGAAATCACGCACGCGAGCACCAAAAGGAAGAGACTGTTCTCTTCGGGCGTTTCGCCGGGGTCGAGCAGATTGAGTCCCGTATCCGTCGAGAGCGACCAGTTGTTGTGCTTGCCCGAGCCGTTGACTCCCTCGAAGGGCTTTTCGTGCAGAAGGCAAATAAGCCCGTGCTTTTTCGCCACCTTCTTCATGAGCTCCATGGTGAGCTGGTTATCGTCTACGGCGACGTTCGTCGTCGTGAACACGGGTGCAAGCTCGTGCTGTGCGGGCGCAACCTCGTTGTGCTTCGTTTTTGCGAATATGCCGTACGACCACAGCGTTTCGTCGAGATCGCGCATATATGCGGAAATACGCGTTTTCAAAGAGCCGAAATAATGATCTTCGAGCTCCTGTCCGCGTGTGGGCGGCGCACCGAAGAGCGTTCTGCCCGTTAAAACCAAATCTTTGCGTTTTAAGTAAACCTGCTCGTCGATGAGGAAATATTCCTGTTCGGGTCCCACCGTCGTCGATACCTTTCTGCAAGTGATCCCGAAGAGTTTTAAGAGCCGTTTTGCCTGCGTGTCGAGCGCGGTCATCGACTTCAAGAGCGGCGCTTTTTTATCGAGCGTCTCGCCCGTGTAGGAGACGAACACCGTGGGAATGTAGAGCGTGCCCTCTTTGACGAACGCGGGAGAAGTCGGGTCCCACGCGGTATAGCCGCGCGCGGCGCTCGTCGCTCTCGTTCCGCCCGAGGGGAAGGAGGAAGCGTCGGGCTCGCCGACGATGAGACTCTTGCCCGTAAGCTGCATAATGACTTTGTCGCCCGAAGGCTCGATAAAGCTGTCGTGCTTTTCCGCCGTTAAATTCGTAAGCGGCTGAAACCAGTGCGTGTAGTGGGTCGCCCCCTTGCTGACCGCCCAATCCTTCAT
>JAIDSX010000010.1 GCA_029060985.1 Clostridia bacterium
GACGAAGGTCGTCAGGTCCTTTGCAAACAGAACGCTCAAATATACCTTCGAGGATACCAAGAGCTATAAGATCGCTTCGGTTTCGGCTTACGAGCTGTTGCCGGGCGGCGTTTCGAGAATGACCATAGCTTCGGGCAATTCGATGGACGTTTACAATGCCGGCAAGTACGTCGTAACGGTTACGACCGAAAACGGCATGGTGGAGATGTTCGCTCTCGACGTCACGAAGGAAGATTTGTCGAATAAGTCAGCTTCGTCTAAGGTTATCGGCGGCGAAGAAGAGGGCGGCGACGCGTCGCTTGGAATCGGGCTCGGCGTAGGTATCGGCGGAATCGTGATCGCGGCGGCGGCAATTACCGCTACGATCATCGTGACGAAAAAGAAGAAAGCGTAACGGCTTCCCGCTTGCAACGGGCAAAAAGAAAGAGTGAGTAATTTGCGGTATGAGCGTAAAAACTCATACCGCATTTTACAGGAGAAGGATATGAACAAAATCATTATTGACAAAGAGTACAAAATCGGCAAAATCGAACGCGACGTATGGGGCAGCTTTATCGAGCACATGGGGCGCGCCGTATACGGCGGCATCTACGAGCCCTCGCACCCCTCCGCGGATAAGAGCGGCTTCCGCGGCGACGTAATGAACGTCGTAAAAGAGCTCGGTGTTCCCGTGATCCGCTACCCCGGCGGAAACTTCCTTTCGGGATACGATTGGAAGGACGGGATCGGCAAAGACAGACCCAAGCGCCTCGATTTGGCGTGGGGGCAGTTAGAGCCCAACGAGGTCGGCATTCACGAGTTTTACGATTGGGCGAAGAAGGTCGGCTCGCGCGTGATGATGAGCGTCAACCTCGGTACGGGCACTCCCAAAGAGGCGGCGCAGCTCGTGGAATACTGCAACTTTGAAAAGGGAACCTATTGGTCGGACTTGCGCAGAAAGAACGGAAGGGAAAAACCCTTTGCGATCGATACCTGGTGTCTCGGCAACGAGATGGACGGCGATTGGCAGATCGGACACCTTACCGCCGAA
>JAIDSX010000100.1 GCA_029060985.1 Clostridia bacterium
GGGCTTGACATATACCGTGATTTGATAGTCTCCGTCGCTCGTTACGGCTATGTCGCCCGAATAATCGATATCGGCGCTGTAATCGACCAATTCACCGTCGCTACCGTAAAATCCGTAGAATTGCTGAACGGTGGGCACTTTTATAGCGTCCTGCACGTAGAATTCGTGTCCGCTCCAATCCACCGAAATCAAGGCTTTATCGATCGTCCAGTTCATGGAAACGACGTTCTTTCCGCCAACGAACTCTGCGCTTTCGGGATCGAGCAACTCAATGCGTGCGGTATAATGTCCCGCATCGGTACCTTTATCGCCCACGACACCTTCGCCGAACTGCACCCGCATAAAGCTGAGGTCGAAGCCTTTGAAATACAGCTTGCACTCCGTTTCGGTAAGGTTATTCAGGTCGATTTCCTGTCCGATATACTCGAAATTCTTAATTTGCGTAGGAATTTCAAATGTCGCGCGCGAAATTGTAAAAGTTACGCTTGCGGTATTTCCGCCCAAAGTGCCCGTGCCCTTCAATTCGTAAGCAAGGTCTTTAAGCTCTAATTCCAACGTATAAGTATCACCCGCAAGGTTTGCCTTGATCTTATCGTGCCCGCTCGTATACTCAAACTCGACGTTTACGGTTTCCCCCTCTGCGTCCGTGAAAATCGGAATGGGGTGTTGCACTTTTCCGTTGTAGGTGAATTCCGTTTGATCGTCTTTCCAAGTAAGCGTTAGCGCGATCCTCGTATCCACAATTTGGAATTTTGCCTGAATATAGGGCGCGGTGTACTCAATGCTCGTGGGCGTAAAGTACGCGCGAACGTAATAAGTGCCCTTTGCTTTTACTTCGCTTTTATCAATTTCGTCTTCCGAAATATTATAATACTTATACTCGACGGTTGCGCCGCTGAGGTTGGAAATTTCTGATATCTGCTTATCGGTAAGCGGCTTCATCTCCTGCGGCTGCGCTACCCCGTCCACTTCTTTTACGACGACGACGGTATCTTTGAAATATTTTTCCCGCAGTACGGAAGTATTGAGCACGATGGGATTTACCGTAATTTTAAGATCATATGTCCCCTCTTGCTCTTCCCCCTCCGAATTTATAAAGGTATATTTGATTGTGACCACCGCTTTCGAACCGTCCGCCTTTACGTGAAACTGCGACTTTCCGCCCTCGTATTCCAAGACATATTGGTCGGAAGTCAATTCCACCCTTTGGGTGATCGTTTCTCCGCCCTCGTCATGCCCCTCAAATACCGCGGTTACTTTCAGCATAGAAACGTCTATCTCTTCAAGCGCAAAGTACGTATTCTTGTTGTTCTCTACTTCCAAATCCGGAAGTAGCGTATCTGCGCTCAACCACTTTGCATAGAGCTCCAAGTCCTTTGTTAAACGGTCCTCGTTGAAATCCCACTTCTTTTCCTTTCCACCGTCGTCCGAATCTAAATAGTACCAGCCAAGGAAGAGCTGCATTCCGTACGTGGGATCAGCAGGCTTTTCAAGACGTTTGCCGTGCCCTCTCGTCTGCGAAGGAATCGCCGCACTATTACCGTTGTTTCTTGCATCGAAGGTTGCGGTATACGTTTGCGGTACGAGCGATACATTGATCGTGTAATTCGTTATAACGTCTGAATACGCCGTTCCCGTTTGATTGCGGTATTCGTTGAGTTTAATATATTCGCCGTTCTGATTTTCAAACGCAGGCGTATAACCCTCTGCATCCTCCAAATACGGTTTGAAGACTTTATCGAATTCGGTTGCAACGTTAGCGTAAGTATATGGCTGACCGTATTCAAGCTCAACTTCCAGCGTTATACTCAGCTTGGGTATATTAAAGGTCAATTTCAAAAATTCGATTTCGAATTCTACAAATTTCTTTATTTCTGTGCCATAGTTCCCGTTATATATGGAAGCGGGCGTGAATTTAATTTCCTTCGTTTCTACCCCGTCCGTAACGTTTGCGTACTTATCGTTAAAGCAATGCAACGTGCTTACCCATTCTGTCGTTCCCTCAATCACTTGATTCGATGAATTTCTGAACTCCGCCGTGGGAACTGCGGTTTCGTAATCCGCGCCGGAATAAGGACGCTTATTTTCGTCCGGGAACGTTACCTTTATATAGGTAAGCAGCGCGGGCTTGATCGTTGCCGTCACAGGCGTTACGTTCTCCGCCTTGACTTCGCCCGTAAACAGCGGCTCGTTCTTCGATTGATATTTTACGGTCACGGAATAAGTTCCGCTATCGCCTACGTTTTCCACCTTCTGCGTTTTCTCCGCGCCTCCGTTTGCCTGATACGCGTTGTTTTTATCTATACTGTACCATTCATAAGTAATCGTCGCGTCGGTATCTGGATTGCCGATACCCTCCGCCGAAAAATTCGCTGTCAACGTTATGCCTTTGCCGCTACCGTTCCCGTTGTAAACGAGCTCGTACCCGTCCGTAGCACTGCCCGTTATACTCGAACCTGTGCCGGTAATACTTACGCTTGCTTCATTCAATTCCCACACCGCGTAGAGCTTTACGGTTCCGCGCAAGTTCGACGGCATTTCTTTGAACGGCGCGCTTCCGTCCGTGGGATCGGCAGTCCAGCCCTTGAACACGCGGTTGGTCGCAGTCGGCGTATAGAGCGGAGCGCCCCTCGATACAAACAAATAATTCTGGTTCGTAACGCTGTACGGCGTGGAAATATCCGTTCCCGACGCATCAACCTTGTAACTATAATAACTGACCGTTACTTTCATCGGATTGATTATCGATGCCGTCAAGCCGAAACCCGAGCCGATCGTAGACTTGTCTCCCCAGATATCTGCGGGCAGATTTCCGTCCGTTTTCGCACCGTTCCAAAGCTTGGTCTCTGCATCGGCTTGATCCGTTCCGCCGATAGATTGTACATAATATTTAGCGCTTGTATTCGAATAATCATCTACGCCAGCGTAGCTGGCGAGAATTTGCCTCGCATATACTTGCGTGGATTTTACGTTTGTAAAGTCTGCTGCTCCACGCACGTTCGCTTTATGATTGTTGGTATCTCCACAAGTTACAGTATAACGGGAGGTCTTCGTACTTCCTACCGTATCCGTACCCGAAGCCCATACGTTTTTCAAAACCAATTTTTTCGGCCAATTCGATGCAGCCTGCACGTGCACAACGGCTGCATCCCATACGACTTTACCGGATTTTGCATCGATATCCGAAATGATATTTTCCAAATAAAAATTTGCATTATTGGAAGTTTCAAAAGCGCCGACGATGCCGCCGGAATATCTGTTATCAGTATTATTGCCGAGGTCAGAAACAGTCCTCGACGAACTGTCGAAAATACTCAAATTGACCGCGCCCGTCGTAGCTCCGATCAACCCGCCGTAAAAGGTAGGTCTTCCGGATATGGTAAAGTTAAAGGTGGACGAACAGCGATATAGCAACACCGTAAGTCCTGCGTCCACCCTTCCCACAAGACCGCCGAAATAATCACCCGCACTCGACTGATTCCAAGTCGTATCCGCCTGACAGTTGAGAATATTCGAGTGTCCCCCTATGAATCCCACAAGTCCGCCATTGTAAGTTGCGGCAGAAGGAGCTGCAACGCTGATTTTTATGCGCAAATCGCTGATCGTAGCGCCCGATATACTGTTAAACAAGCCTCTTCCATTATTTGTCGTGGTCGGATAACCTGTGGTCGAGCTATCTATTTTAATATTGCTGATCATATAGCCGTTGCCGCAGAAGACACCGCCAAATGCCGGAATCTGTTTGAGTACATTAGAGACTGAACCCGCGTCGATATCGCAGCCCAATGCAAAGAACTTACCCGTAGTATTAGCATAGTTCGTCCCTGCCATAGTCGCAAGCGCGTTCCATTCGGTTATGTTCGTAATCACGTAAGGATTCTGCTTCGTACCGCGGTTTGCGTTGACGACGTCGACCGTTACCTCCTCCACGTCGTCAGCAGTGGGCGTGTTGCCTTTTATAAACGCATCGTGATAATTCCGCGCTTTCGTTGCCTCGGTATAGATATATTTGATACCGTCTTTGAAGCGCGAAAAATTATCGTCGGCAAATTCTTCGTAATTGACGGACGCCGCCTGTGCCGCGATTTTATCAGAGGATAGGGTTTCGCGCTCATTCAGCGAGCCGATTATACCCCCCCCCATGACAATTATCGTTAATATTAACAAAAACGAAAACAAAACCGTCCACAACGATTTTTTAGTCTTTTTTGTATTCATAAGCCACCTCTTTTTGCGGTTTTCTCGTATACATTATAGTATGCCGT
>JAIDSX010000101.1 GCA_029060985.1 Clostridia bacterium
GTGCAGAACTGCGATCTTGCGCGTATCGGCTTCGGGCAGACGATCGCGGTCACGCCCTTACAGCTTGCGGCGGCGGCAGCCTCCGCCGTCAACGGCGGGTACTATTACGCGCCGCGCATCGTAAGCGAAATCTATTCCTCGGACAATTCCACGAGGGAGAAAATACAGCCCAATCTTTTGGGGCGTACGGTGAGCGAAGAGGCTTCGAAAATTCTCTCGTCCATGCTCGAAGGGGTCGTTCGGGACGGAAGCGGGAAGCACGCGTATATCGAGGGCTACCGCGTTGCGGGTAAGACGGGCACGGCGCAGAAATACGAGAACGGCGTCATCGCACAGGGCAAATACGTTTCCTCCTTCTTAGGGTATTTCCCCGCGAACGCGCCGCGCTATCTCGCGCTTGTGATCGTGGACGAACCGCAGGGGAGCTACTACGGCAGTACGGTCGCCGCGCCCTGCGCGCAAGAAATTTTTCAAAAGATCATTGAAATCAATCGGTTAGAACCGTTCACGGAGGGAACATGAAACTCAAAGAGCTTGCCCGCGAAATCGAAGGCGCACGCCTCATCGGGGGCGATAAAGAAATTAAATCCCTGTGTACGGACAGCCGTCTTGCGGGGGAGGGCGATCTCTTCTTCTGCTTCCGCGGCACGCATTCCGATTCCCACGAGTACGCGGCGGAAGCGGCGCGGCGGGGCGCGGAGGCGATCGTTTCGGAACACGAGCTGGGCGTAGGCTGTCCCGAACTCGTTGTTAAGGACGGGCGGGAGGCAATGGCGCGCCTTGCGGCGGCGTTCTTTCATCACCCCGAACGCAAGCTCAAAATCGTCGGGATTACGGGCACGAACGGCAAGACGACGACCTCGTTCATGCTGAAAAATATCTTGGAAGAGGCGGGAATGAAGACGGGCGTTATAGGCACGCTCGGCGCGGAGTACGGCGAACATAAGGTTGCGCCCGTTTTAACGACGCCCGATCCCGTATTTCTCTTTTCCCTGCTTTCGGATATGGTCAAAGAGGGGGTCGAGGTTGTCGTCATGGAGGTCTCCGCGCACGCCCTGGCGCTCAAAAAGGAGTGCCCGATCTTATACGAAATCGCCATTTTTACCAATCTTACGCGCGATCATCTCGATTTCTTCAAGGACATGAAGGCGTACGGTGACGCGAAAAAGTCGCTGTTTTCGCCCGACCGCACGCGCTTTGCGGTTCTGAACGCAGACGATTCTTTTTCCGATAAGCTCAAAGGCGTGCCTTGCGTGACCTACGGGATCGATAATCCCGCGGATTCCTTTGCGGTGATAGAATCGGAGAGCCTGAGGGGAAGCAGAATTTTATTGAATTTGGACGACGAGCTTATAGAAACGGAGCTTACGATGACGGGGAAGTACAA
>JAIDSX010000102.1 GCA_029060985.1 Clostridia bacterium
AGTCCCGGACGGTCTACGCCGATACTCGATAGATTGATGATTCCCCGCCCTGCGTAGAGCATTTCGAGATTTAAGTCCGTAGCGAACTTATCGAGCATGACCGTTTCCTGCGGAAGTATTACGTTTTTTATCATATCATTTCCCCTCTCTTGCAATCATAAGCGCCTCGGCAACGCCGTCCTCTTCGCACGACTTTACCACCGTTGCAATATTTTTTAATTCCTCTTGCGCGTTTGAAACTGCGAACTTCCCGCCCGCCTCTTTTAACATGGGCAAGTCGTTGAGCTGATCGCCGATCGCTCCTATCTCCCCTTTCGGCACGCCGAAGTATTCGCTTAAAAACCTTATCGCGCTCCCCTTATCCTGTCCCGCGGGCATGAGCTCTACGAGCCAATCGTTCGAACAGGTGACGAAGTATGTTTCCCCGAGTTTTTTCTGTAACTCGTCTTTGAGCGCGAGCCGCTTTTCGGGCTCAATCATGACGAGGATTTTCACGACGGGCGGTCGGGTTTTTATGAGCCAGTCGGACAGCTTTTCCGCTTTGACCGTTCCAGTTACGCCGCAAATTCTTTCGTATTCGTTAAGCATTTCGTCGCGGCGGTTTACAAACAGCCCCTCGTCCGTGTAGACGTGGATATGGTGATTGCCTTCTTCCAAAAGGCGAACGGCTCTCAATGCGTCCGCTTCTTCAAAGCAGGCATTTTTCAAAAGCCTGCCCGTCTTCAGATCGGCAATGACCGCGCCCTGATAGGCAACGACGATCCCCTCTTCCATAAACTCCCTCACGCGCGGGAGAATGGACGAAGTCATGCGCCCCGTCACCACCGTAAAGATTCCGCCCGCCTCAGTGTAGCGCGCGATCTCTTTCTTCGTTTCGTTTGAAATCGTTCCGTCCGCGCGCACGAGCGTGCCGTCGAAATCGGAACAGAATAATCTGTATTTCATAATTTTTGAAAATGTTCGTATATGCGCACGGCAAGCTCCTTGCCGATCCCCTCGCAGGAAGCAAGCTCTTCTACGCCCGCCTGCATGATTTTATCGATGGACTTGAATTTTTCCAAAAGCGCGATCCGCTTCTGCTTGCCCACCC
>JAIDSX010000103.1 GCA_029060985.1 Clostridia bacterium
ACCACGCCGAAACGGTTGTTGCACCCGCGTTCTAAGAGGCGAAAGCGGAAGACCCCGCACTTGACGTCCCTAATGCAGTCGAGCCCATAGCGGAAGAGCCCGTCTAGGAAGATGCTCCCGTAGAAGAGCCCGCAAAGGAAGAGCCTAAAAAAGAGCCCGCGAAGAAAGGCAAAGCGAAGGCTGAATCCAAATAAGCGGAATAATTAAAAGCATTATTCGGACAAACTCCGCATAGTTTATTGTGACTATGCGGAGGTTTTTTTATGGATAAAACTTTTTGGAAACGCGCGGCGTGGGAGCTTACGAAAACGGCGCTTTTGACTGCGGTGTTCTGTCTGTTTTTCGAGGCGATATTTGCGCTCATCATTCGTGCCGCCACGCCGTCGACCATTCTGATTACGGCAATCAACTGGGTAGTGAAGTGCGCGGCGGTGTTCGTGTTCTCCCTCATTTGTATTAAAAGGGAACGCGCCTTTTTCAAGGGCTTGGCGGCGGGGCTCATTTCGGTATTTTTAACGATGTTCCTGTTTGCCGCGATCGGCGGGGGCTTTCACCTGGATATTTTATTCCTCCCTGAGCTCGTTCTTTCCACGCTTTCGGGCGGTTTGGGAGCGCTTTTAGGTGCGAAATTGAGAAAAGAGTAAAAAAACTCTTGCAAAAATTTGCCGTTCGTATTATAATAGTGAAAAAACTTAGGGAGCGCTATTATGATCAAAACGATTGCAAAACCTCAGGAAAAGAAAGTAACGGGCTGCGGCGAATGCAGAAGCACCTGCCAATCCGCCTGCAAAACGAGCTGCACCGTGGGTAACCAGTCCTGCGAGCGCGTGACGAGGGAATCCAAGATCGAAGAAAACAAATAAGCGGATTTCAAACTTTCGGGGAGCAACTTCGTTGCTCCCTTATTCCGTTAAAAGGAATTTCAAAAGAAATGGTACACGTATTTAATTATCACGACCACTATTATATTTACGATACGGGAAGCGCGTCGCTCCACGAGTGCGACGAGAAGACTGCAAAGATCCTCAAAGGGGAAACGACAGAGATTTCCGACGAGGAGCTTAAAAGTGCGTTGCAAGATATCGAGGGCTTGAAGCAGGAGGGACTTTTATATAAAGAAGAGCCCAAGGCTTATCCCATGAAGAGCAACGAGGTGAAGGCGCTCTGTCTGCATATTTCCCACGACTGTAACCTGCGCTGTCGCTACTGCTTTGCGGACGAAGGGGCATACCACTCGGTGCGCGAAACGATGAGCTTCGAGACGGCGAAGGCGGCGATCGATTTTCTTTTAAGGGAGAGCGGAAGTAGAAAGGTGCTTGAAGTGGACTTCTTCGGCGGCGAGCCCTTAATGAATTTCGAAACCGTCAAAAAGACCGTCTACTACGCCAAGGAAGAGGGCGCAAAGCTCGGCAAAAAATTTCTGTTCACGACCACGACGAACGGACTTTTATTAGACGACGAAATTATTAAATTTTTCAATGAGGAGATGGAGAACGTCGTTCTCTCCCTCGACGGCAGAAAAGAAATTCACGACGCGGTCAGAAAGACGGTAAACGGCAAAGGCAGCTTCGACGTCGTTATTGACAAGATAAAGAAGTTTGTAAAATCGCGCGGGGACAAGCACTACTACGTGCGCGGAACGTTCACGGCAAAGAATCCCGATTTTTCCAAGGACGTTTTGTTCCTTGCGGATAACGGTTTCGATTCCATTTCGATGGAGCCCGTCGTGACCGATATTCCCGATTTGCAGATCACGGAGGAGCTTCTTCCCCGAATCGAGGCGGAATATGAGACACTTGCCGAGGAATACATCAAACGCGAAGAGGTGGGGAAGGGCTTTTTGTTCTTCCATTTCAATATCGATATCGAGGGCGGTCCTTGTCTTAGTAAACGCGTTTCGGCGTGTGGGGCGGGGAACGAGTATTTTTCCGTCGTGCCGAACGGGGACATCTACCCCTGTCACCAGTTTGCGGGCGACAAAGATTTTATTATGGGGAACGTGTTCGAGGGCAAGCTCGACGGGAATATCCGCAAGAAATTTGCCGAAAGCTGTCTGTTTACGCGCAAAAAGTGCGACGGTTGTTTTGCAAAGTTCATCTGCTCGGGCGGGTGCAATGCAAACAACTATCACTACAACGGCGATATCAACGATCCCTACGAGATGACCTGCGCAATGATGAAAAAGCGAATCGAGTGCGCAATGCACGTTCTCGCCGTGCGGAAATCC
>JAIDSX010000104.1 GCA_029060985.1 Clostridia bacterium
GCCTGATAGATATAAATTTTTTCGTTCGTATATCCGGGGGTCGGATAGAGCACAGTCAAGAGCTTGAGCCGCTCCGCTTGAAGCCCCGTCTCCTCCGATAGCTCGCGCGCGGCGGCTTTTTCGGGCTCTTCACCCGCATTGAGCTTTCCTGCGGGTATTTCGTAGAGCTCCTCCTGATAGGCATAGCGGAATTGGCGCACGAGCGCGATCCCCGCCTCCGTTTCCGCAAGCACCGAAGCCCCGCCCGAATGCTCCACGACCTCGCGCTTGCAGGGCTTCCCGTCGGGAAGAAGCGCGTCGTCGCAGCGGAGCGACAAAATTTTTCCGCGGTAGATATAATTTTTTGAAACCGTCTTTTCCTCAAACTTCATAAATTTTTATTCGAGCTCTCGGCTCGCCTTAATAAGCTCCTTTCCGCCGTCCAAAAAGAGCGCGCGCAGAAAATAATGATAACCCGAAAGAAGCGCGTTGATTGCAGTCAAATTATTCTTACCCGCAGCCTGAATGAGCTCCGAAAGAATCATGTCGCCCGCGATCGCGTCCACTGAAGAGAGCCCAAGCGTCTTGATGCGCGCACGCTCCTCGATCGCAAGCGCGGTAAACGTCTCCCAGGCGGCGTTCTTGATTCTTGCTTTTTGCGCTACGCTCCCGTCGCGTACGGGCTGCGAAACGTCGGGAAAGCACTCCTTTACGATATCGCGGAAGGGACGCAGCATTCTGTCGGAGAAAAGCGCAAAACTTGCCGTATAGCTTCCGTCCTCGTAGAAATACCGCAAAAGAAAATCGTCAAATTTAATGCGCCCTGCGTCGATATCGACGAGCAGGCAGAAGACAAACGCGAGCACCTCCCCTCTGTCCTCGGGGAGAAAGGCCTTGCCGTGGAAGGACGTGCTCGACGCAGGAAAACGCAGATATAGTCTTTTTGCGGAAGGATAGTCGAAACGCTCCGTTACGGCGGAGAAGAGATCAGTGAGCGCTCTCGATTCCGCAATCGAACGCAAAACGTCTTCGATTCGGGAATCCGCCACCATATATTTTTCATTCATGAGTTTGTCGCACGCTTGAAAAAAGCGGTTCAACTGTTGTGCACTCGTTGCCATTGTTTCCTCCGAAATAAATCGCTTGTTTTTTATATTATATCACAAAACAAAAAAATGTTAAAGAATTTTTCTCAAATATCTTGATTTTATCACGCTTTTTATGTATAATGTAGAAAAAATATTGAAACAGGAGAGTTACAACTATGAAATCCATGAAAATTTCTCTTGAAATGGCACAACGCGTAAAAGACTTCGTTGCAATTACGCAAAACTGTGATTGCGAAATCATTCTGAAAAGCGGAAAATACGTTGTAGACGCAAAGTCTATTCTCGGTATTTTCAGCCTTGATCTTTCCAAACCTCTCACCGTTGAAATTTACAGCGACGACTGCGCAGAGCTTATCGAAAAGCTTTCGAAATTTGCCGCTTAACACATTTTGAAATTCGGGCGAGAACGCAAAGTCGCTTAAAAATATTTAAGCGACTAGTTTGCGTTTTTCGCTTAATTCGGAGAACCAAAGAAAGTCATGCAAATCAAAGGCGAAACCTCTATCAACAAGTTAATACTTTTGTTCGTCTTTGATAAGATGGAAATTCCCCTATCCGAGCGAACGCTTATCGATATGTGCACCTCGTCCAACGATTGGATCAACTATATGGACTGCATCGTGCTCATTCATAAGCTCCTTTCGGACGGCTTTATTTGTGAAATTCCGAGCGGAGACGAAGCGCTCTACACCATCACGCCCGAAGGCAGAGAGACGCTCGCAAACTTCTATATCAATATTCCGCGCAGCTCGCGTGAAGAGATTTCAAAATTCATTAAGCAGAACAGCGCCAAATTCCGCACGCGGCAGGATTGCAAGGCGGACTACTTCCTGAACAAAGACGGTACTTACACCGTGTTTTTAAGAATCCTCGCCCCTATGCAGCCCATGCTGGAACTCAGATTCGTTGTCCCCGATCGAAAGACGGCGCACAATATCTGTAAAAAATGGGAAGATAAAGCCGCAGAGCTCTATTCCGTCGTCTACGATACATTGATCGATTAAACTTACGAGGTAATATATGATAACTTATTCTACGAAAGGTACTTGCAGTAAACAAATAATTTTCGATATCGACGCGGAGCATAAAATCCGCAATGTGAAATTTATAGGCGGTTGTAGCGGAAATTTACAGGGGCTTGCCCGCCTCGTCGACGGAAAAACGCCCGACGAAATCGTGCCCGTTCTCGAAGGCATTCGTTGCAGACAGAATACGTCCTGCCCCGATCAACTGGCACAAGCGTTGAAGCCGTACTTATCAACCGAAAAGAAGTAAAAGAAAAACCG
>JAIDSX010000105.1 GCA_029060985.1 Clostridia bacterium
ATCGTATTGATATACAACAAAATCATCTGTTTGTGCAATTTTCTTGAATTGAAATAATTCATATAATTCAGTCAAATCAGAAAAATCTTTTCCCCAATTTTGATTATCTTGCTTTTTCATCAATTCATTTCTCCTTAAATAGTAAATGATTTAATAACCTTATGTTCTTAATTGAATAGATAAATCTATATCACTATAATATTTTTTGTACCGTTGTATGCAATGTTTCATAAAACGACTTAATATACTCATAAACAGCATGTCTTTGAAAAAATTTTATCACTTGTTTCCACGTTTAATTCTTTTCGGATTTATATTCTTCAATGTAGTACAACAAAAATGATATTTCTTGACTCACTTTTTGCTCTACAGTTATAATCAATTGTGTTTTGCCGTCATTGACACAAGCCATCACGGTGTGTTGATAGTGATTATCTTATATCGGGAATTAACATTACTCTACTTCAAACCTATAATTTCACTTCTACATAATCCCTAATAAATAGACGACATATGTCAATAAAATGTGACAAATTTTTTTAAAAATTTTTATAAATTTATATGTCGTATAGAAATGAGGTCATTTGAATATTAGAATAACTAATTTAATAATTATATTAATCCGTTTTCTTTCAGAAAGCTGCAAGCAAACTCGCCTGTGCCTTGTTTCCCTGCCGAAAAAAAATAAAACAAGCAATCAATAACCTACTAAGCGATTAATACTTCATGCTATAATCTTTATACCAAGTACACATCTTGGAATAACATTTTGGAGTTGTAGTATGAAACAACAGTACACAAAAGAACAAAAGCACCAATGTATCGCCGCCCACCAAAGCGGAAGATCAGTAGCCGACCTTGTGAAAGATTTCGCTATTCCGCGAAGCACAATTTATCACTGGTTGAAACAAGAGGAAATCGCAAGCGCTCCCCTTCCTACGGAAGTATCATTAAGAAACTATCAAGTGCTCGAGCAAAAAGTTGAACGTATGGCAGGGATTATTGAAATTCTAAAAACAGTTGACTGCAATGTGAGTTCCCCTCTTCAAGAGAAATTAAACAACTTAGAGCGGTTATATGGACAATACAGTGTTCATATGCTTTGCGAAGCACTTGATGTCCCTCGCGGGACTTTTTACAATCACATTTTAAGAAATAAGCGCGACAATACTTGGTATGCAAAACGGAAAGAAGAATTACGCATCCAAATCCAACAGATTTATGACGACAACAGGCAAATCTTTGGCGCACAAAAAATCACAGCAACTCTTAAAGAACGCGGGATTCGTGTTAGTGAAAACATGGTTAGTCAACTAATGCGCGATATGGGTCTAGTTAGTATCCGCATGGGCGCAAAATCAAATTATGATAAAGAACAACGAATTTGTAAGAATCATGTAAACCAACAGTTTAATCCTACTCGCCCCGATGAAATTTGGGTCAGCGATGTTACATACTTCCGCTTTAATAATAAAAATTTCTATATCTGCGTAGTTATGGATTTATTTGCAAGGCGAGTAATTGCTTATCGGGTCGGAAGGAAAAACAGCACACAACTTGTAAAAAGCACATTTAAATTAGCTTACATGGAGAGAAATCCGAAAAATGATTTAATATTTCATACTGACAGAGGATCCAACTACCGCTCTCACGCTTTTTGTTCATATTTAGCATCTTTACATGTTATACAATCATTTTCCCGCGCTCATGTTCCTTACGACAATTCGGTTGTAGAATCATTCTTCTCCAACCTAAAACGAGAAGAACTGTATAGAACAAAATTCCGCTCTGAAAACGAATTCAGAACGGCAATTGATAACTATATTATTTTTTATAATGAACACAGACCACACGCTAGTAACTCATACAAAACGCCCATGAAAAAAGAGAAAGAATATTTCGATAAACAGAGCAAACAGTAATTAGACACCGAGTTCGAAACTAAGATTTTTTTCGTTTTCGATTACAAATTCACTCTTTTTCATTTTTAGTGTCTAAACAACAAACTCCATTTATAGCTCGTTAAACCGCTTAAAATGCGGTTTAAACAAAAAGCACCCATTGTGTCCAACCCACTAGGGTTCGGATTTCAATAGGTGCTTCATTTGGCGGAAGGAGAGGGATTCGAACCCCCGGAAGCTCTCACTTCAACGGTTTTCAAGACCGCCGCATTCGACCGCTCTGCCATCCTTCCATTATTTAATTGTTAATCAGAAAACCGTTACACGGTTTGACGCGATTGGCGCTTCGCGCAACAATCGCTATTCCGTCGCTACGCTCCTTACAAGACACGCCACTATGAAACCGCTCTGCCATCCTTCCATATATAAACCAACAAAATTCGACAAATTTCGCGGTTATTTGCAAAAAATATTATACGACACAAAAATAATTCCGTCAAGCCGTTGCTATTGCAATACGGAAAAATTTTTTACGCGGACGGCGCGGAACGTTAAATTTACTTCATAAGCGCCCTTTACGCGCTTGATCGAAAGTCTTGCGCCGTTATCAAGGTCGAAATATTCGCCCGCAACGCGCTCCAAATCGGCAAGCGCCGCGCGCTTCGATGCCTCGTTCATCTCCTCTTTATCACGTTCCAACATTTGTTCCAAACGAACTTTTGAATTTCTTTCTCTCATTTTTTACCTCCGAAACCGCTCTTTTTCCCCTTCTTCCCTTCTCCCCTCCGCAATGCACTCCGCAAGCGCATGAAAGGGGCGGGAACGCTTAAAAATATTTTGCAAATACAGCTTATCTTCCTCATAAACCACGGCGGCAAGCGGAACGCGGATAATTTCGGCAATCTCTTTGGGAGAGAGAATTTCGCCTCTGCGCGCCATATCCTTCCTAACTAAATTCACGACGAGTCCCACAGATCGCAGCCGATAGCTTTTGAGCATCCCCGCAACCCTGTCCGCGTCGCGCATGGCGGAAATGTGCGGCGTGGTGATAAGAAGCCCCTCTTCCGCACACGACACGGCGCGGTGAAACCCCTCGTCGATCCCCGCGGGTGAGTCTATCAAAATAAAGTCAAACTGCGGCGAAAGCGTATCCAAAACGAGCCTGACCGCCTGCGGGGACACGTAGCGATCGGGAACGCGGTTGCTCGAAACGGAAAAAAGCGTGGGATATTCGGGGTGACTGTTCAACACCTGACGGGCGCGGCATCTGCCCTCAACCGCGTCGCTTACGTCGTAAATCGCCTTATGCTCTACGCCGAGCACGACGTCTACGTTATTCAATCCGAAGTCGAGGTCGGCGACAATCACGCGGTAGCCCATTCGGGCAAGCTGTACGCCCAAATTACAGCAGACCGTCGTTTTGCCCACTCCCCCTTTCCCCGAAGTAATTACGATTTTCCTTGCCATATTTTGTGTTCCTTTTGCGGCTTTTTTGGAAATTATACCATACGACGGGCGGATTTTTTTAAGGAAGAATGACGAAGCACAGGGAAAAAAGTCATATTTTCAGTGCGCGAATGCAATAAAAAAATCGGAGCTTTACTCCGATTTTTTTAATAACGATTGAACGTAGCGTTCGTACTCTTCGTCGGTAAGTTTTTTCAGTTTTTCTTTTTTTGCCATACTCAGCCTCTCTTTTGTCTTTACGCTCAGTATCGGCAATTTTGAAATTTTTTATTCCGTTCGAAGTGCGATTACGGGATCTTTCTTCGCCGCGGCAGACGCGGGGATCAAGCCCGAAATGAGCGTAAGCACGACGCTGATACAGATCATGACGAGTGCGGCAACGGGATTGAGCGAGGCAAGCCCCGCAATGCCCGTCAGCGGATTTAATATAGCGTTTATCAGGAATGACAGAAGATAGCTTACGACGACGCCTATAATGCCCGCCGACAGACCTATCATAAAAGTTTCGGCGTTGAACAGATTCCGTATATCCTGCTTGCGCGCGCCGAGCGAACGTAGTACGCCGATTTCCTTGACGCGCTCCACGACCGAAACATAGGTGATAATTCCTATCATGACGGACGACACGACGAGGGATATTCCCGTAAATGCAACTAGCACGTACGTAATGGCGTTGAGCATCGTTTGCATCATGCTCATAAGCATTCCCACGGTATCGGAATAAGTAATTTTATCTTCTTCGCCGAGAACGAGATCGTCGTGACCTTCTAATTTGTAAGTTTCACCACGGTCGCACATTTCGTTCCATTCGTCGAGGTAGTCGAGTAATTTTTCCTTACCGTCGAAATCGTTTGCATAAATCGAAACGGAATTATAGCTCGTGTTGCCGCCCAAATAGCGCACGACGCTATTGATATCGTAAGCTACCCGATATTTGCTGAGAATATTCATGACTTCCGGAGGAAAAGTAACACCGTAGCTTTTAAGCGCTTCTTGGAGTTCTGCAATACTAAAATAGTAATTTTCAAATACCTTCAAATTGCAAGGCATACGGTATAAATTCATACCCAATTGTATTGCGTTGGAAGGAAGTTGCGCAAGAAAATCTTTCAAGTTGGACTCATTCTTTATCCATTGAACGATTTCACAATCGTCGGAAGAATTTTCCTTTACGTAATGATCGACCGCCGCTTCGGTAATATTCAAACCGTTTCTAAGGCAACCGTAGCTCAACCCCTCCTTCAAACGGAGAATTGCCGTGATTTTCAGATTGATGCCCTCGCCTTCTTGCGCCGTGATACCGTCCACACGTGAGCCCTTGTAATTAAACGGATAGCCCTGGGATTCCATAAGGTCGCGTTCGTAAACCGCATTATTAAAGAACAACGTATACCCTTGATTAAACACTTTCTCGAAGGTTACGAAGTTATCGTCCGTAAATTTTTTATCATTACTATCTTTGGTTTCTTCC
The DNA here is from genome assembly GCA_029060985.1 of Clostridia bacterium. Lineage (GTDB taxonomy): Bacteria > Bacillota > Clostridia > Christensenellales > Borkfalkiaceae > Gallimonas. The sequence continues at coordinate 4,840 of JAIDSX010000105.1, forward strand.
TTGTCTTTGCCCTGGTCGAAGAGATTGAGGAATTTCTTTTCCTCCAAAAGCCCTAACTGCGCAAAGGTCAAGTCGTTAATGGAGCCGTCCGCAGCCATGACGAGCACCGCCTCGTTTTCGTTCGTCGGGAAGTGCGCGTCCTCGCCGCCGAGAATATCGTATTGCGAAAGCACGTATTTGGCGTATTTTTCATCGTTGAAATCCTTCGTTCCCGGCATTTTATTGACGATATTGCCGAACATATCCGCAAAGCCGACCAAATTTCTGTACTGCGAAGCGTAGCGGTTGAGCTCGGCAATATAAAATTCTTTTAGTTTGCTCAACGAAAGATACTGCGTAGTCGGCTCTATGTGTTCGAACTCCCCTTCCTCATTCGGAAAATCCACGTCGCCCGTCTGTGCAGTCGTGAAGAGATTTGCGGAAAGTCCCGCGCCGTAGCCGTATTGAATTTCCGCATACCAATTTTTGTCCATCTTACCGATATAGTCTACGTATTGGTCGCTTACCTTGTTCGTGACCGTCATGCCGCCCGCAAGCCCCGTCAGGAAGGAGTCGATGTAAATCTTATCGTCGATTTCAGACATATCGGGCATATCCTTGGGTGCGGTAAACGAAGTCATGATGGAATTCATATCAAAGGCTCTCTCCTGCACCTGCACGGGATAGTACGAGAGCATATCCTCTTCCGTCTTTTTGATGTAGTGGTTAAAGCCGTTTGAAAGCGCAAGCACCAGACACACGCTGATAATGCCGATACTGCCGCCGATCGAAGTTAAGATCGTGCGCCCCTTCTTCGTTAAGAGATTGCGGAAGGAGAGCGCAAGCGCAGAGAGCACGCCCATCTTCGCGCGCGGCTTCTTCTTTTTCTTCTCTTTCTTTTTCGAAGCCTCTTCTACGGGCGCAGTTTCGTCCGTAACGGCTTGAGTGCCTTTTTCCGTATTCTCGGATTCCGATACGGTTTTTCCTTCAAGGCGCTCCTTCTCCTCCTCTTCTTCCGAATAGGGATTGGAGTCCGATTCGATTTCACCGTCCTTTAAGCGCACGATACGCGTTGCGTATTCCTCGGCAAGTTCGGGGTTGTGCGTGACCATGATGACGAGCCTTTCGCCCGCAATTTCGCGAATGAGCTCCATGACCTCGACGCTCGTCTTGGAATCAAGCGCGCCCGTCGGTTCGTCCGCAAGCAGGATCGTGGGATTATTGACGAGCGCACGCGCAATCGCAACGCGCTGCATTTGACCGCCCGAAAGCTGGTTGGGGCGTTTATTTATCTCGTTTCCGAGCCCGACTCTTTCAAGCGCTTCCTTCGCCCGCGCGATTCGTTCTTCACGGCTGACGCCCGCGATGTTGAGCGCAAGCTCCACGTTTCCCAAGACCGTTTGGTGAGGAATCAGATTATACGATTGAAAAATAAAACCGATACGATGGTTTCTGTATACGTCCCAATCCCTGTCGGAGAAGTGCTTCGTGGACTTGCCCTCGATCACGAGGTCGCCCTCCGTATAGTGATCGAGTCCGCCGATGATATTGAGCATCGTCGTTTTACCGCAGCCGGACTGTCCCAAAATGCCGACAAATTCGTTCTCGCGGAAGCATAAATTCACGCCTTTGAGTGCGTGAACTTTGGTGTTTGCCACCTTGTAATCTTTTTTGATATTGACTAACTTTAACATAGCGCTCCTTTATTTATGAAGAGACTTTTGCTCATGATCGGACTCTTTACGCAATCTATCGAAAACAGTAGCAAAGTCCTCGCAAAGCTCAATAAGCCGGTCGGTCTTATCGTGCCCGAATTCTTCGACGACGCGGTTGATAAGCCGGTTTACCTCGTCGCATTGCTGTTTGAAGATGGCAAGGGAGGATTCGGAAAGCACGACGTAGAAGATTTTACGATCCGTGGGAGACGCCATGCGATTCACGACTCCTTTCTTTTCAAGTTTCGTGACAAGCTGCGAAACCGCGGATCTCGTAATATTCAATCTTCTTGCGATCTCCGAAGAAATGATTTGATTCCCCGCCTCCCGTTCCATGACGATTTCGCGAATCAAGCGAAATTCCGTCTGCGAAAGATTTACGTTTTCGGGAAGCATATTCAATCCCTCTAAAAATTTGATCGTAAGAATAAGTTTGTTGAGATATTTGCCGCTTTCCATTTTATTTTGCCTCCGTAAAACAACATTTTTTGTAAATTAAATAACAATTTTATTATACACCCGCTTCAAAAAAATTGTCAACGAAACGCAACCTGTTTTTTAATAAATTTAACAAATTCACCTAATTTTCAAAAAAAACCGCCCGCTGGGCGGGCGGAAAAAACGTGGTCTATTCTTCGGTTTCATCGACCGATTCGGGCTCTTCCGGCTCGGGGATAAATGGATTGAGCGGAGAGGTGACGGGCGTTAAGTCGTATTTATCGTCGATATCGCCTAAGAGCTCTTCGATAATGTCCTCGCGCGTGATGAGCCCCAGCGAGTTCCCCTCCGCGCCCACGATCATCATGTGCTCCCGCTTTGCCTGCATCTCCTTCATGAGCGCGGAGAGTTTCATGTCCGTCGAGGTAAAGGAGACGGGGCGCACGATATTATCGAAGCTGCGCCTTCCCGCAAGCATATTCTCGTAGAAGTCCGCGCGGTAGAGAACACCGATAATATTCTGTTTCGTGCCCTTATACACGGGCACGCGCGAGAAATTCGTTTCGCGGAAAATTTTATAGACGAGGTGCGTATTGTCTCTGATTTCAAGGGCGATCACTCTGTCGAGCGGGATCATGCAGGAGCCGACGTGCAGTTCGTCGTAACGGAGCGTTTTTTCGATCAAATCGTGCTCCGTTTCGTTGAGCACTCCCTCTTTTTTGACGTCCGAAACCAGCATTTTGAACTCCGCTTCGGTGTAGGCGGGCTTCTTCTTATTCAAGCGGAATACCCAAAATATGAGCTTCTTCCAAAGTCCGAAGAGGAAGGTCAACGGATAAAAAATCCAGGAACAAAAGAGAAGCGGATAAGCCATGATCCGTGCAAAGTATTCGGGAGCTTCGCGGGCAAGCGTTTTGGGCGTCACTTCGCCGAAAATCAAAATTGCAACGGTCAGCACGATCGTGGAGAGCGTTGCACCGAAGTTCGGGTAAAATTTAGTAAGAATTACGGTGGAAATCGACGCCGCCGCAATGTTTACGAC
>JAIDSX010000106.1 GCA_029060985.1 Clostridia bacterium
CGATTTCCGATTATATCGAGGAGTTCAAAAACGCAGAAATCGGAAAGACGACGATCGAAGAATTGCTTTTAATGCGCTCTAAAATCGCCTACGACGAGGACAAGTTTTTATGGTTTGGCGACGATTCGCTTTCGTATTGGCACGACGATTTGAGAAAATTAGTGCTATCGCATAAGGAGCTTACAGAAAGATACGAGGGGAAATTCCACTATAACAATTACCACCCGCTTTTGCTTGGTATTATTTTAGAGCGCAGTACGGGTGTTAGTATTTCTCAATTTTTTGAGCGGGAAATTTGGCAAAAAATCGGAGCGGAGCACGACGCTTCGTGGAGCTTGGATAGCGTTGGCGGCTTTGAAAAAATGGAGAGCGGAATCAACTTCTGCGCAAGGGATTTTGTAAAAATCGGCAGTTTAGTTTTGCACGGCGGATATTGGAACGGCGAACAAATAATAAACGGCGATTGGCTTGCGCAATCGACCCTGTGCGATTTTCCCATAGACGAAAGCGAATACGAAGACACTTTTTTGGAGGGCAGAAATATCGGTTACCAATATATGTGGTATTCCACGCCGTCGAACGATTCGGGTTACGATATCGTCGCCTGGGGAAAGTCCGATCAGATTTTATATATTTCTCCGTCGAGTGATACGGTAATTTTACGCACGGGCAAGACGGACGGCGGCGTCTCCGATTGGGTCAAAACGCTGAAAGAGTTGATAAGGGAAATAAAATAAAAAAGTTCGGAATTCCTCCGAACTTTTTTATTATTTATCGTAAATGCTATTCCCGTCGGGGTCGGTGGCGACGACGAGGGGGAAGTCCTCGATTTGAAGTTTATAAACGGCTTCGCTCAATAAATCGGGGAAGGCAATCAAATCACATTTTTTGATTGCGTTGCCGTAGAACGCGCCCGCGCCGCCGATCGCCGCAAAATAGACGGCGTTTTTTTCTTTAACAGCGTTCCTTGTCTCCTCGCTCATTTCGCCCTTGCCGACCATGCCGCCTAAGCCGAGCTTCAAAAGGCGGGGTGCAAAGGCGTTCATGCGGGCGGAGGTCGTAGGACCGCAGCTTCCGCAAGCCTTGCCCTCGGGCGCGGGGCAGGGACCTGCGTAGTAGATAAACGCGCCTTCAAGCGGGAACGGAAGGGGTTTGCCCTCGTCCAAAAGTGCAAATATGCGCTTATGCGCACAGTCGCGGGCGGTGTATACCGTGCCCGAGGCGAGCACGCAATCTCCCGCGCGAAGTTCTTTTTTATCCTTATTGGAAAGCGGTAGAGTAATTTTTTTCATAGCGTCTCCTTTTCGCATCTTACGCAGTGGCACTGGATATTCACGGCGACGGGAAGCCCCGCAATGTGGGTGGGGGAGATTTCACAGGAAACGCCGAGCGCGGTCACTTTGCCCCCGAAGCCCTGTGCGCCGATCCCGAGCGCGTTGATTTTTTCAAGCGCCTCCTCCTCGATAGAAGAAACGTCCGCTCTTGCATTATGCGAGCCGACTTCTCTTGTGAGCGCCTTTTTCGCAAGGAACGCCGAGCCGTCGAACGAGCCGCCAATCCCTACGCCCACGTATACGGGCGGGCAGGGG
>JAIDSX010000107.1 GCA_029060985.1 Clostridia bacterium
AGTATTGCTTCGTAAGCCCTACGGGCAACCTCGAAACGGAGGATACGGAGTTCTATTGGCAGTCGAGGCGGTGCTTTAACCATATCGCCCCGACGGTCGAAACGAGAATCGCGCGGCTTTCGAAGGTGCGCCCCACGCTCAACGTGCGCGCCTTTTCAGACGAGGAGGCGGATATCAACGCGGCGCGGCTTTCGTCGAATATCCTGCGTTCCGTGAAGAGCCGTATCGATTTGGACGCCGTCGTTGCCCGCGCTACGCAGTGGTCGGAGACGCTGGGCACGGCTTTTTATAAGGTCGTGTGGAACTTTAACGACGGCAACGTCATCGGTACGGACGAGACGGGGCACACGATCAAAGAGGGGGACGTGAACGTCGTCGCGCTCTCGCCGTTTGAAATCTATCCCGATTCGCTCACGGCGGAGGACATGACGGAAGTCAAGAGTCTCATTCATGCAAAGGCTGTGCCCGTTTCGGAAATCTTCGAAAAATTCGGCGTGAAAATCGAAGGCAAAAAAATCGAGGAATTTTCCCTCGTGCCCTATTCCTCGGCGAGCGGCTGGAAGCGCCCCGTAGACGGCGACTTCCGTCCCTACGGGGAGAACATGGAAGTACTCATCGAACGGTACACCCGTCCGAGCGGGAAGTATCCCGAAGGACGGCTGGAAATAGTTGCGGGGGATACCCTTCTTTTCGAAGGGGCTCTTCCCTACAAAAACGGCGACAGAGGGGAGCGTAGTTTGCCCTTTATCAGGCAGACCTCGCTTTCGCTTGCGGGGTCGTTCTTCGGAACGAGCGTCGTTGACCGTATGATTCCCTTACAGCGGGCGTACAACGCGGTTCGGAACCGCAAACACGAATTTTTGAACCGCCTGACGATGGGAGTTATTACGGCGGAGGACGGCTCGGTGGACGCCGACGAGCTTGCGGAAAACGGACTTTATCCCGGGAAAGTCTTAGTTTACCGTCAGGGCTCGCCCGCGCCCGCCTTCCTCGAAGCGGGAAGCCTTCCCTCTGAATTTGCCGAGGAAGAGGCGCGGATCGCGGAGGAATTCATTCTCGTTTCGGGAATGAGCGAGGTCTCCCGCAATTCCGCCAATCCCACGCACGTCACTTCCGCGGTGGGGCTGCAACTTCTCATCGACCAGGATACCAACCGTATGCACATGAGCGTCGAGAGCGTCGAACGCGCGATAAAGGAAGCAGGCAAACAGATTCTTCACCTTTATAAACAGTTCGCGGCGACGAAGCGCCTCATGCGTATGACGGGTACGGGCGGGCGTGCCGAGCTTTTCTACTTTAACGCGAGCGATATCTCTGCGGACGATATCGAGTTCGAAACGGGCTACGAAAAGACTCCCGAGGAAATTCGGGAGGATATCTATAAGCTCTTCGAGCTGGGGCTGCTTAAAGACGAAAAGGACGGGTTCTCGGACGCTATGCGCAATAAACTCTTGGACGCGCTCGGCTACGGTACGTTCGAGAACGCGAGGGATATTTCCGAGCTGCACCTCAAAAAGGCGGAACGGGAGAATATCCTCTTAAAAGAGCGCGACGTGGAAGCGGACGGTTACGACGATCACGAACTGCATATCGCCGAGCACACGCGCGCGCTCCTTTCGGGCGGAGAGGAGGACGGGGCGTTTAAGGAAAGACTTCTTTTACACCTCTCCGCGCACCGCTCGCTGTCGGCAAATCCGACGGAAAAAATCAAAGAATCGGAGGAATAGACGAATGGAGGAGAACGAACAGCAAAATTCCAAGGAGGAAACGGCGGGGGTCGCTCCCGATTTGGGGAAATTTAAGAGCGTGGACGCCCTCTTGCGCGCTTACGGAGAGCTGGAAGCGGAATTTACCCGCCGCAGTCAAAAGCTGAAAGCGCTCGAAGACGCCGCCAGCTCGAAAAGCGGGGAGGCGGGCGCGGTGCGGGAAGACGATTTGTACCGCATGGTCAACGAAAACGAGGGGGTGCGCGCACGCGTTTTAAGCGATTACCTCGCGTCGCTCAAAGGCGTGCCTCTTCTCACAAATTCGGGCGTAGGGGTCACGGCAAAGGAAGTCGTCCCCAAAACCTTTCGGGAAGCGGGGAGCGTAGCTCTCAGT
>JAIDSX010000108.1 GCA_029060985.1 Clostridia bacterium
GCGGCTCTTCAAGCGTTTTCAAGAGTGCGTTGAAGGCGCTGTCCGTCAACATATGAACTTCGTCGATGATATAGACTTTATATTTTCCCGATACGGGCGGATACTGCACCTTCTCCCGTAAATCGCGCATTTCGTTTACGCCGTTGTTGGACGCCGCGTCGATTTCCGCAATGTCGAGAGATCCCTCCGAAAGTGCACGGCAAACCCCGCACGTTCCGCAGGGTGAGCCGTTTATCGGATTTTCGCAGTTGACGGCGCGGGCAAAAATACGCGCGACACTCGTCTTACCCGTTCCGCGCGGACCTGTAAACAGATATGCATGCCCCACCGTTTTCTTTTCGATCTGATTTTTGAGAATGCGCACGACGTGTTCCTGCCGTACCATTTTATCGAACGAATCCGGACGGTATTTCCGATAGAGAGATAGATGTGCCATAAATTTCTCCGTATTATTTTTCAAACGCTTTCTGTAATTTTCTCTTTGCGCGCACGAGCGCGTTATCCACGCTCTTGAAGGGCTTCTTCGTCGCGTCGCAAATCTGCGAGTAGCTCATTCCTTCCAAATACATATTCAAAACCCGATACTCGAAATCGGAGAGCTCCCGCATGAGCTTTATCTGAAATTCCGCGCGCGCCTCGCTGTCGATCAAGTGCTCTTCGGGGGAAGCCCTTTCGTCCAAAATATCCAAAACGCGCTGATCGAACAGGGAAACGCTGTCCGTTAAAACCGCGCTCTTCTTCGTCGTCATCTTCCCGATCGCGTCGTAGATACGCCGCGTTACGCACATATAGGCGAAATTTTTGAAGCTTTTGCCCGAATCCCCTCTGTAATCGCGCACGGCAAAATAACCACCAATCATGCCTCCCTGCACTAAATCTTCCGTTTCCCCGCCCGCAAGAAAGAATTGACGCGCACGGGCGCGGACGGCGTGATTGTAGCGAAGGATCAGCTCCTCCGTTGCCAAATTATCGCCCTTCTGCGCCTCGTCGGCAAGCTCTTCGTCAGTTCGATGTTTTAAGTCTTGCACGGACCACCTCGTAAACGCCGATGCCGAGCGCAACGGACGCGTTCAGCGAATTTACCTTCCCGAAGAGCGGAATCGAGAGCGTTTTATCGCACTTTTCCTTCGTAAGCCGTTTGACACCGCTGTCCTCTCCGCCCACGACGAGCGCGACTTTTCCCGAAAATTTTTCGTCGTAAATACTTTCTCCGCCCGCTTCGAGCGCGTAAACCCAATAGCCGAGCTTTTGAAGTTCTTCGATCGCATGATTCAAGGAGCCTACCTTTGCGACCTTGATATGCTCCGCCGCACCCGCGGAAATGCGTACGACTGCCTCGTTGACGGTTGCGCCCCTTACGGAGGGAATGACGACCCCGTCCGCACCTGCGCATTCCGCAACGCGCAGAATACTGCCTAAATTGTGCACATCCTCGATCCCGTCGCAGAGAATGATAAGGCTCTCCTCTTTGCCCGTTAAGTCATATAAATCGGAATAGACGAAATCCGTCGTAAAAGCAATCACGCCTTGGTGACGCTTCCCCTCACTCTCCCTGTCGAGGGCGGCGCGGGAGACGAACTGGACGCGGATATTCTTCTTTCTCGCCATAGCGAAAATACGGCCGAGATTTTCCGCACCCTCTTCCATGAGTAATTTATCGACCGTTTTATCCGTTTTCAAAAGCTCGGTAACGGCGTTCCTACCCTCCGTTTTCATTCGTCCGCTCCTTCCCCAAAAAACAATTCTTCCATTCTCTCCGTCTGTCCCGTGAGATATAAATACCCCAAAAGCGCCTCGAAGCCCGTAGACCGCACGTACTCTCCGACGGAAGCGTTTTTACTCTTCGTCGGCTTTTTGGCGTTGCGCCCGCGTTTGAAAATTTCCTCTTCCTCTTCCGTCAAAAGCGGAAGAACACGATTGAGCGCTTCGCTCTGTCCGTGCGCCGAAACGATTTCCGAAGTGCGGCGGTCAAGCTCCCCCGTTTTATATTTCAAAGAAAGCGCAAGCCGTTCCCGCACCAAGAGCGTATACACCGCGTCGCCCACGAACGCAAGCACGACGGGATTCATTTGTTTCACCCGATCCTTGTCCGCGGGCGATTGAAAAGAAAACATTTTATCAATTATAACACAATTTAGCAAAAATGACAAGCATTCGCATAAAAGGAACGCCGCGTTTTTTTTCTGAAAGAAACCGCGCAACCCCGAAAAATAAGTTGCGTTTCCCAAAAACAAAGATTATAATAATATGGTTGATGTAATTTAGACAGGTAGTCTTATGGAAGCATTCGAAATACTGTTGCCTTTGGCACTCATACTTTTGCTTGCAAAGCTCATGGGGCTGGGAACGCACCGCCTCGGAATGCCCGCCGTGATCGGTATGCTGATCGCGGGGATTCTGATCGGCGTGTTGCAGTTTATCCCGTGGGCGCCCTTGCAAGACGCGCTCTTCTCGGATGACGTGAAGTACGCCCTAAAAATTATGAGCAAAATCGGCGTCGTACTCATTATGTTCTCGGCGGGCTTGGGAACAGACCTTAAAAAGCTCAAACAGACGGGCGTTGCCTCCGTCGTTATTACGATTTTCGGAATCGTCGTACCCATGTTCTTGGGCTGGCTCACCGCCTCCCTCTTCTTCGGCTTCTCGAACGTGCTTTCCAATCTTTTCTACGGCGCAATCCTTACGGCGACTTCCGTCTCCGTCACCGTTGCAGTGTTGAAGGAGCTCGGCAAACTCGACAGTAAAGTAGGAACTTCCATCATAGCGGCGGCGGTCATCGACGACGTCATCGGCATTATTATTCTCTCTGTACTTACGGGCTTTTCTTCGGGCGGCGGAGAAAATACGGGCTGGTCGTGGTTCTCGCCGAATGCGGGAATGGTCGTCATTAAAATCGTGCTGTTCTTTGTCGCGGCAATCGGACTCGGCATTCTTCTCAGAATGCTATTCAACGTCATGGAGCGCAAATCTCCGCACAACCGCAGAGTGCCCATTATATCGCTTGCAACTTGCTTCCTCTATTCTTACCTTGCGGAAAAGATCTTCGGCGTAGCCGATATCACAGGTGCATACCTTGCGGGTATCCTGCTCGGCGGAACGCTTTCCGAAACTCCCTACGTCGAATCCAAAGTCGATCAGATGGGATACCTATTCTTTTCCCCTATCTTCTTTGCAAATATCGGCATTGCGAATATCCAAATGTTCAGCAATATGAATCTGCAATTTCTTGCATTCGGCGCGGTGTTCGTCGTCGCTGCGCTCCTCGGAAAACTTTTGGGTTGCGGTGTGGGCGCAAAAATCAGTAAATTTAACTTCCGCGATTCCTTCCGCGTGGGACTCGGCATGATGGTGCGCGCGGAAGTCATTCTCATCTGTACGGAAAAAGGCGTCGCCTGCGGGCTTGTCAAAGCCGAGGTCTACCCCTTTATTATTTTGATTATTTTGATTTCTTCCGTGCTGACGCCCGTGTTTATGAAACTTTCGTACCGCCGCGAAGAGAAACTCCACCCCACGCTAAAGACGCCTAAGGGCGATACTAAAATATAATCGGAGAAAACTATGAAATACCGCAATTTAGGAAAATGGGGACTGAAAGTCAGCGAAATCGCACTCGGAAGCTGGGTCACGCAGCTTTCGGGAACGCAAGCCGAAGAGATCGCTAAGTCCGTCGTCGACAAGGCGTTTGACGAGGGCGTAAACTTTTTCGACTGCGCGGACGCCTATTCGGGCGGAGACGCGGAGCGGTTTTTGGG
>JAIDSX010000109.1 GCA_029060985.1 Clostridia bacterium
CGCCGCCTTCATCATGGAACGCAGCATAATGCGGTTGACGACGGAATAGGCGGGCAATCTTTCCGCTTGCTCCAATACTTTTTTGAAGTCTGCGGGAGTAACGTTTTCGGGGTCGAAATTAGCTAAAACGCCTACGCCGCGCAAAAAGTCTTGAAACGCCGTTGCCTTTTCGGGCGCGGGGCGTTCGTGCACGCGGTAGATAAAGGGCATTTTCCGCTCCTGCATGAAGGAAGCCACGCTCTCGTTTGCAAGCACCATAAACTGCTCGATCATCTCGTGCGAAATCTTTCTTTCGTAATCAGGTATGGAAATCTTTCCGTCTTCGTAAATGATTTTTACTTCCTTTACGTCAAGCTCAACGCTGCCCTTATTTGCGCGCGCCTTTTTCAAAATTTTGGTCAGTGCAACCGCGTCGGCAACAAAGTCAACTAAATCGGAATATTTTTCCCGTGTCTTCTTGTCGCCCTCGTAAATTGCCGCTATTTCCGTATAGGTCATACGGTGGCGGGAGCAGATTACGGAGGGGACGATTTTTTTGGAAAGCACTTTCCCCGTATCCGAAACCGTCATAAGACAGGAGAGGGTATAGCGGTCTACGCCCTCGTTGAGCGAACAGATTCCGTTCGATAGCGCCTTGGGGAGCATGGGCAGAACGCGGTCGGGGAAGTAAACGCTTGTACCTCTCGAATACGCTTCTTTATCAAGTACGCCGCCCCGCGTAACGTAATTCGTAACGTCTGCAATGTGCACGCCCAAATAGAATTTTTTGCCGTCGCGTTTTACGGAAATCGCGTCGTCAATGTCACGCGTATCCTCGCCGTCCACCGTGATAATCAGCTCGTCCCTTAAATCAAGGCGGTCGTCAAATTGATCGACGGGGATAAGGGACTGTTTTTCCGCTTCGATAAGCACGGGCTCGGGGAACTCTTCGCGGAGGTTGTGCCCGCGGATAAGCGAGGTTTCCTCCACGAAAAAGTCGCCGTTCTCGCCCAAAATTTCTATAATTTCGCCGCTCAGACCACCGTCGTAGTCCGTAATGCGGGCAACCGCCTTCCTTTTCGGTGAACTTCTCACGCCTTTCTCGTACTTTTGTACGCAGGACTCAGGAGAAG
>JAIDSX010000011.1:0-2035 GCA_029060985.1 Clostridia bacterium
AAGTTGTCGAGCAAGAGATTGTCGTTTTATTACTTAGTTACGCCTATCAGTTCAATGATGTGGTCGCCGATAGCGTTTCTCCTTTCGTATTATGTGGTTTAGAAGTTCGGCGGGGTGGAAATCCAAATGAATTTCGCCTTCGACTTACCGGTATTGATGATTTTGTGTTCCTTGTTCGCCGTAAAATAGAAGCTCTCGCCCTTTTTGGCGGCGTGGCGTTTGCCCGCTTTTTCGATTGCGATGCGTCCTTCGAGCACGAAACCGAACTCTTCGCCCTCGTGGGGGAAGTCGACTCTCGTGTCTGCGCCCGCTTCGAGCTCCACCAAGACGGGCTCCATCATGTTTTTCTGCGCGTTGGGGATCACCCATTCGAATTTCATGCCGTCGGACTGCTTTTCGATGTATTCCGATTCGGAAAAGACGATTTTTTCTTCCTCGTCCTCGTGAAAGAAGTCCGAAAGATTCCCGCCCAATGCGTTGAGAAGATCGACGAGGGTGGCGATAGAGGGGCTTGTTAAATCATTTTCGAGCTGGGAAATGTAGCCCTTCGTAAGCTCGCACCTGTCGGCAAGCTCCTCCTGCGTCAGATTCTTCTGCTGGCGCATATCTTTGAGTTTTGCTCCGAGTTCCATTTTTGCACCTGAGTTTAGTAATTATAAACTTTTCGCCTTTTTTTATAAAACTTTCGTAAAAATAAACCAAAAGTTTAATAAAAATAAACGAAGTCGTATGCAGTATATTATATAAGGAAAAGAATGTCAACTGTTTGAAGGCTGTCGAATAAAAATAATATGTAAAAATTATAACAAAAAAGCGCCTGCCCGAAAGGGCAAGCGCCTAAATAAAAGCACGAGAAAAGTTATTCCGATAAAGTGGCAAGTTTCTTCGCAAGTTTCGCCTTTTTGTTGTTGGCGTTATTCTTGTGAAGGATTCCCTTCGTGACCGCGGAATCGATTGCCGAAACGGTCTCGGGGTAGAGGGCGTTTGCAGTATCTTTATCGCCCGCGTTGACGGCGTTCAAGAACTTCTTGATGCTCGTCTTCAATGCGGATTTGATTGCCTTGTTTTGAAGGGTTTTCTTTTCGGTAACTAATACGCGTTTCTTCGCAGATTTAATGTTGGGCACGGTTTTAACTCCTTTCGTTGCTCTAAGAATTAGTCTCGAAGGTTATTTTAGCATAAAATGAAAACCTTGTAAACTGTTTTTAATATTAGAAATCAAAAAAATATATCAATTTTATAAAAAAATTTTCAAAAAACGAAACGGGGGAGAGCTCTATGAAAAAAAGAAGATTCAGAGTCGGGATTTTCGATAGCGGAATCGGCGGACTCAACGTTCTTCACGAATGCCTGCGCCGCGTGCCTTACGCGAAATTTTATTACTTCGGCGACAATCGGCGCGCTCCCTACGGGAGCAGAAGCGAAGAGGAGATATTATCCTTTGCACGGGAAGCTATGCGCCGCTTTCAAAAATTAAAAGTGGACGCCGCCGTGATTGCCTGCAATACCGCAACGGCAGTCGCCGCCGATAAGTTAAGAAAGGAATTTGCCTTTCCCGTACTGGGCATGGAGCCCGCCGTAAAGCCTGCCGCCGAGTCCTGCACGAAGGTGCTTCTGCTTGCAACGGAGCGGACGACGGAGAGCGCAAAGCTCAAAATGCTCCTGGGACGTTTTTCCGATTGCGATATAAGGGTTATGCCCTGTCCGCACCTTGCGGGGGCGATCGAACGGTATATCACGAAAGGGGAGTCCTTTCTTCTTTCGGCGCACCTGCCCGAAGGCAAGTTCGACGGCGTGGTGCTCGGCTGCACGCACTATTCCTTTTTTGCTTCGGGAATTTCAAAGCGGTATTCCGCGCCCGTGTTCGACGGGAACAAAGGGGTGGCAAAAAGATTGGAGCAAGTGCTCGGAAAAATCGCGTTAGGGAAAGCCGACCACATTTCGTCCACCGATAAGAATCCGAACGAATGTTTTACTTTTTTCGTAAAAAATAGAGTTAAATTTGTCGGAAAATCTAAAAAAATCAATAAAGAGG
>JAIDSX010000011.1:2045-5472 GCA_029060985.1 Clostridia bacterium
GTATATTTCCGAACGTTTGTTTTAGCAAAAAATAAAATAAATTTATAAAAAAGGAAAAAAAGTAGTAAAAAAGTGGTGTTTTGTGGTTGACAGTGGAAAAAATTGGTTGTATAATACTTTTACACCGTCAAAAAAGGAGGTAAGTGGCGAAAATGGCTCTGCGCGGAAGCTCCGAGAACCAACTCGATGAGAAAAACAGAATAAGAGTTCCCTCGAAGTTTACCGAAGTATTCCGCAAAGAATACAAGGACGAGCAGTTATACTTCGTCATTTACGTAGAGGGGCGTATTTCCCTCATGGCGGAATCGGTGCTCAACGCACGGCTCAAACCCTTTGAAGATATCCCGCCCGACGACATCGAAGCGATGGATTCCTTCTCAAAGATTTCGGAAACGATAGAGTGTGCAGGCATCGACGGACAAGGTCGCGTAACCATACCCAAGAATCTGCGTGCCGCCGTCAAAATCGACAAAGACGTCATTTTGGTCGGACTGGGCAACTACCTTGAAATTTGGGCAAAGGAAGTTCGTCAGGAGTCGGTGGGCGGCTTGAGCATTCGGGAAGCGATTTCAAAAGCATCCGAAAGCGCGAGGGCAAACCGCAAATGAGCGAATATCACCGTCCCATCATGGAGAACGAAGTCGTCGAGGGCTTGTTTCTCAAAGACGGCGGCGTATATTTCGACGGAACGGCAGGGGGCGGAGGACACTCCTTTGCGATCCTGAGCGGCAACGAAAAAGTAACGCTTATCGCTACCGATAAGGATTCGGAAGCGATCGAAGAAGCGACGAAACGCCTTAGCCCGTTTGAAGGCAGATACAAAATATACCACAGCGATTTCAAAAACTTCGAAAAGGTGTTCGAAGAAGCGGGAATCGATAAAATAGACGGGTTTCTGCTCGACTTGGGGATTTCCTCCCACCAGATCGACGACGAGAAGAGGGGCTTTGCCTATCGGTTAAAGAACGCTCCGCTCGACATGAGAATGGATCAAAGCAAACCCTTTTCCGCAAAGGACGTGGTAAACGGTTTTTCCGAAGCGGCGCTCAAAAAGATATTGAAGGAGTACGGCGAGGAACGCTTCGCGGGGGCGATCGCAAAGAAGATCGTGAGCTACCGCGAAAAGAAGACGATCGAGACCTGCGGAGAGCTTGAAAACCTCATAAGGGAAGGGATTCCCGCAAAGTTCCGTTCGGCGGCTTGCGCAAGACAGAGCTTTCAGGCAATCCGAATCGAGGTCAACGGCGAGCTTACAGGTCTTGGCGAGTGCGTAAGAGGGCTCGTCGAACGATTGAAGATAGGCGGAAGGGGTTGTATTTTGACCTTCCATTCCTTGGAAGACAGAATCGTAAAGCAGACCTTTAAGGATTTGGCAACGGGATGCACCTGCCCGAAAGAATTTCCCGTATGCGTGTGCGGCAGAAAAGAGAAAATAAAGCTCGTCGGCAGGTACGTAGCGAGCGAGGAAGAAGTAAAAGAAAATTCGCGCAGCAAGAGCGCAAAATTGAGAGTGATCGAAAAAATTTCCGAATAATCGGACGATACGAAGAGTAATATATAAGGAGCTTGGGACAATGGCTGGATCGGCAGTACTTGAAAGAGAACTCAATAAACAGGATACGAGAGCCACGAAAGTGCGCGAAGTCGCCTATGAAGAACAGATGCAAACGCCGTCTGCTTTTTACGATTTTCTCCGCGCGCCGCAAGCAACCTGGACAAGTCCAGCTCCGAGCGAAACCGAACGCAGGGAAGTCAAGAATGTACAAGCTCCCGTCTACGATCCTACCGCAGAGCGCGTAAAGTCCTATTATCAGACGCCGTCTGCGCCCGCGCGCAAGAAGGTACTCTTCGATAATTATGAGTATATCAACGGGGAGCTTATGGAAAAAGACCCCGAAACGGATAGGGTTTCGCCCGCGTTTGCGAGCACGGTTTACGCCGAGCCCACCTACGTGGATTTTGAGACGCCCTTGTATGCGGAGCCCCAGGAGAGCTTTGCTTCCGCGGCAAGCGTAGAGCAGACGGAAGAGGAGGAAGATGCGCTTCCCACCCGCCGTACGATGGAGACAGTCATCCGTCCCGCGGCGGCAGTGCAGGAAATGGCGATCACGGAGACGAGAACGGGCTTCAAAGCCGCTCTTTCGGCGCTCTCCGCAAAGACGAAGGCGATTCTTCTTTCGGTGGCGGCGGCGATCGTGCTTGCGATCATTCTGATTTGCGTAAACACGAGCATTATCCGCTCTCTCGATTCCGATTTGACGAATTTGAAGGGACGCGCAACCGAGCAGCAGACGACTTATGAAAATTTACAGAGGGAGAGCGATCTCTATACCGACCCCGATAGCGAAATCGTAACCGATTGGGCGATCGAAAACGGTATGACGAAGTAATTTCCACGGGAGGAAAACAACAATTAAAAAGACGGATTTTTCACTTTCCGTTTTACGAAAGAGGTTATTTGCCGTATTTTTGGCGATAGCCTTTATTTTTTGCATTTTTCTTGCCCGCTTCTTTTATATCCAAGTGATATGGGAGGACGAGCTCAACTATCTTGCGCTCGACCAATGGACGAGGGAAATCCCCGTCGTGGCGGGCAGAGGGCTGATCGTGGACAGAAACGGCGAGGTGCTCGCAGGGAATGCTACCTCGTACAGCGTATTTGCGCGCGCGAACGCGGTCAAAGACCCCGACGGCTGCTCCGAAATTCTTTCGTCTGCGCTCGGCGTATCCTACGAGGATATCTATCGCAAGCTCACGGATAAGAGCAGGTCGGAAATCTCCGTCGTCCGTCATACCGAAAAGTCGGTCGTCGAAAAGATCGAAGGTGAGAATCTGGACGGCGTGTATTACGCCCGCGACAATACGCGCATATATCCTTACGGCGACCTTGCCTGTCAGCTGATAGGATTTACCTCCTTCGACCAGTCGGGAACGACGGGCGTCGAGCAGTACTACAACAAATATCTTGCGGGCGAGAACGGCGAAATTCTGTTCGAAAGCGACCTCGTCGGCGTGGACTTGCAGGGGGCGACGGCGGCGTATATTCCCGCAACGGACGGGCTGAACTTAAAGCTCACCGTCGATTACCGCATTCAGTCCGCCGCGGAAGAGACGATGAAAAAGGTCTTCGAGGAGTCCAGCGCGAAGGGCGCAAGGTGCGTCGTCATGGACCCGCGCGACGGCAGCGTGCTTGCTATGGTCAATCTTCCGTCCTACGATCTGAACGATATTCCGCGAAACGATATGAGCGTTCTGAACGACGAATCGCGCAACCGCCTCGTATCGGATATCTACGAGCCGGGTTCTACCTTCAAAATCGTAACGGCGGCGGCGAATATCGAGGAGACGCTCAAAGGCAATCAAAACGCGCTCTCCCTCGACCATATCTATCCCAGCTCGCGCACGCGCACGGTGGACTCCTCGAAGA
>JAIDSX010000110.1:0-12497 GCA_029060985.1 Clostridia bacterium
CTTAGAAAACGGCGTTTTAAGAACGCCGCTCTCCCCGCGCGAGACGGAATCGGTTGCCGTCAGATTAAGGCGCAGAAACCGCGAGGCGGTCGAGGAGACGGGCGCAAAGATTTTATTCCTTGCGTGCGGTTTCTTAAAATACGGCGCGGGGGAGGAGGCGAAGCGCGCCCCCGTCGTGCTGTTGCCTGTCGAGCTCAACCGCGCAAAGGGGAAGGACGGGTTTACGCTCGTCTCTTCGGGAGAGCACTTCGTCAATCTGACCCTCGTCGAATATTTGAAGCAGGAATACGAAATCAATCTGCGCGGGATCGAAAATTCCGCGCTCTCCGTCAAAGAAATTTTAGGCGTCTTCCAAAGGGAGACTTCCTCTATGGCGGGGTGGGAGGTGAGCGAAGAGCTCTATCTTTCGACCTTCTTTTTTCAGCGGTTTTTAATGTGGAACGATCTGAAAGAGCACTTTCAGGAATTCAGTAAAAACCGCGCCGTGCGCGCGCTCTATTTCGGCAAATCGCAGGAGCCCGTATCCGAAAGGGAGACCGAGGCGGAGGACATGACCTTGCCCCTGCCTTCGGACGCGTCACAGCGAAAAGCGCTGTCTCTTTGCGAAAGCGGCAAGAGCTTTGTTCTGCACGGCCCGCCCGGCACGGGCAAGAGCCAAACCATTACGAACATGATAGCTGTTGCCCTCGAACGGGGCAAGACGGTTTTATTCGTTGCGGAGAAGAAGGCGGCGATCGACGTCGTAAAGCGGCGGCTCGACGAAATCGGGATCGGCGATTTCTGCTTGGAGCTCGGCTCTAAAATGGACAGCGGCGAGGCGTTCAAACAGCTCGATAAGACTCTGCGCTTGAAGGGAAAGAAATCGGGCGAAGAGGATTTTGCGTTCAAAGAGGAGTACCAAAAGGCGCTTAAAGAGCTTGCCGAAATGCAGAACGCGCTACACGGAAAACGCAAGCTGTCCCTCTCCGTGCACGAGGCGATCACGGCGTATCTCGAACGCAAGAGCTATCCGGATATTATGAAGATCGGCGGCGACTTCTACGAATCGCTCGACGAGGAAAAGCTAACAAAGGCGCGGGGGCTTATTCTCTCCGCCGCGGCGGCCGCAAAGGAGTGCGGGGGCGTGTTCAATTCCCCCTTCGAGAATTTCAACCTCAAAGAGTATTCCCCCGCCGTGCGCGACAGGGCGGTCATTGCGGGGCGGTCGCTCCTGGGAGAGGCCGCGCACTTCAAGTGCTTTTTATCCCTCGTGCTGGATTTTTTCAAACAGAAAATTTCCTCGTTCACCGAGGAGCGGGCAAACGCGCTGGCGGATATTTTACAGGGACTTCTTTCGGGGAAATACCGCGCGTACTTCGAGGGCGTGACCGCGGAAGAATTTTTCGCGTTCCGCAGCGCAAATCTTCGGCTCGATTCCTGCCTCGCCTTTTACGAAAAGCACTTCAAAATTCTGTTGAATCTCGAAGAGGACTTGGAATCGCTTCAAGAGTTTCTGTCGTCGGGTGGGGACTATCAATTGAACCGCACCGCGCTGTCCGTCAAAAAGCGGTTGGAGCGCGTTGCTTATCGTCCGCTTTCGGAAAAGGATATCCCCAAGTATATCGAAGCGGCGGCAGGCGTTTTTTCGGCGCGTAAACAGATTGCGGCCTCTTCGCTTGCAAAGAGCTTTTTAGACCGCGGCGGGCGCATATCGGAGAAGAAGCGGAAAGAGTTTCTTGCACCCTTAAACGAGCTTTCCGCAGCTTGCGCGTTCGTGTTTTCCGAGTGGTCGCCCGAGCTCTTTTTCGACGGCTGTATCCGCGCGGCAAACGGCTGCGCCGAGCCGCTGTTTTCGGGGTATCTCTCCGCCATGGAAGAGTTCTTCAAAACGGAAGAGAGTTACCTCGTTGCGACGGGGGCGAAGCGGGAACGCTTCAAGGGCGAGGATATTTTGGGGTACTTCTCCGCAAAGGCGGCTGCGCTCTTGGAGAACGCCGACCTTTTAAGCGGGCGGTGCGCGTACAAGGCGGCGGAAGAGGAGCTTATCAACGGCGGCATGAAGTTTATCGGCGACGCGCTCGAAAGCGGAACGCTCTCCCCCGACAACGCGCTCGGCGGGTTTGAAAAAAGCCTTGCGGAGCATTTCCTCTCCGTCAATATTCCGCGCGACGAATACCTTGCCCGCATGACGAGCGGGGGCGCGGAGAGCGAAAAGGAAAAGTTTGCGCTCCTTTCGGACAAGCAAACGGCTTACGCAAGGCGGCGGCTCAGAGAAACTTTAATAAACCGTCTGCCCGAACGCGGAGAATTTCAAGAGGAGCTGTCCCTTTTGTTCCGGTTGGAAAAGGGGGCGCGGCGGGGACGGCTCAGAACGCTTCTTTTGGAAGCGCCGAGGCTTATAAAAAGGGTCTGTCCCTGTCTTTTGTTGAGTCCCGACGCGGCGGCGCAGTACCTTACTCCCAAGGCGGACGAGTACGACCTCGTCATCTTCGACGAGGCTTCGCAGATGACGACCGCGGAGGCGATCCCCGCTTTGGCGCGCGCAAAGCAGGCGGTCATCGTGGGCGACAACCGTCAGCTTCCGCCCACCTCCTTTTTCCGCACCTCCTTCTTCGGGGAGGAGGACGAGGAGGAGCTTGAAAGCATTTTGGACGAGGCGATCGCCGCGGGCTTCGAGGAGCGCAGTCTTCTGTGGCACTACCGCAGTAAGCACGAGAGTCTGATCGCCTTTTCCAACGCGGCTTATTACGAAAACCGCCTCAATACCTTTCCTTCTCCCGCCGCCGCGGAGAGCAGAGTCAAGCTCAAAAAGGTCGCGGGCGTGTACGACAGGGGCAACACAAAGCGCAACAGAAGGGAAGCGGAAGCGCTTGTCAGTGAGGTGATCGCAAGGCTTATGGATCCCGAACGCGCCAAGCAAAGCATCGGCGTGGTGACCTTTTCGAACGTACAGCGGGAGGAGATCGAAAAGCTCTTGTCGCGCGAGATTTCAAAACGCTCTTTGGAAGAGATCGCCTACGGCGGGAGAGAGCCGCTCTTTATCAAGAATCTCGAAAACGTGCAGGGGGACGAGCGGGACGTCATACTCTTTTCCGTGTGCTACGGCTTCGACAAGGAGGGGAAGCTCTCCTACAACTTCGGCGCGCTCAACCGCGCGGGCGGGTGGCGGCGGCTGAACGTCGCCTGCTCCCGCGCACGGGAAGAAATGCTCGTGTTCTCCTCGATCACGGCGGGGGATATCGATCTCAACCGCACCTCGTCGAAGGGCGTTGCGGGACTCAAAGCCTTTTTGGAGTTTGCGGAAAAGGGGAGGGCGACCCCCCTTCTTTCCGAGCGCACGAATAAAAAGGGAATCGGAAAATATCTTGCGGAGGAGCTTACTGCCTATGGCTACGAGTGCCGCGTGGGCGTGGGGGCGAGCAACTTCAAAATCGAGGTCGCAGTATTAGACCCCAAGGACAAGAGCCGCTATATCCTCGGCATTCTCTCGGACGGAGAGAAGGGCAGCTCCGCGGCGGACGGGGCGGCGCTTTTGCCCGCGCTTTTAAGACGGGGCGGGTGGAATCTTATGACGGTGAGCGAGGTCGCCTACTTCAACAACCCCAAGCGGGAGATCAAGCGTATCAAAGACCGCCTCGATTCGCTGACGGGCGCAAGAGAGGAGAGCGGACTTATGCGTTATACGAAGCCATACCGCTCCGTAAGGGATACGGGCGGAAAGACGGCGGCGTTCATCACGGACGGCAGGAACGATCTTGAAATCGAAGAGCGGCTCAAAGAAATCGTTAGTAAGGAAGAGCCCATATCCCGTGCCTTTTTGAAAAAGCGGTGTATGGAGAGCTTCGGGATCGTGAAGTGGGGGCTGGGTGCGGAGAGCCGCCTCGACGAGCTCATCACCCGCTTACAGTTCCCCTTCGAGAAGGTGGAGGGAGTCGAGTACTTCTATAAAAATCCCAAATCGCTTCTACCCGTCAAATTCCGAAAGGAGGGCAGAAGCAAACGCCGCAGGACGGAGGAGGACTTTACCCCCTTCGAGACGGCGGCGCTCATCAAAGGTATCCTCGAAGAGAAGGTCACTCTCTACGACGACGAGCTCACCGCTCTCGTGGCGGCGGAGTACGGCGTAAAGGCGACGGACGGTTTTTCCGCCCTCGTCTTGCGCACGCTTTCCTACGGAGAGGGAAAGGGAATGTTCCGCCGCTCCGTTTCGGGCAGAATTTCTCTTGCGTAGGCGAGCAGTTACAAAGTCTGAACAACCTTAGCGGCGTCTTTTTTCCGCTTTGCGTGCGCGGCTCCGTTCGGCGTATGTCCAATACGTCTCAGTCGCCGCGCGCGCAAATCAACTAAAAATACACTCGCTAAGGCGACTCGCTAAGGCGCGAAGCGGTTTTAACGGAGAAAATTTCCGTTTAGACAAGGAAAAGCCCGCAGACAATCCAAGGACGGATTATCAAGGGCTTTGACGCAGTATAAAGCTAAATTTACCCGTTAAAACTTGTTCAAACTTGTAACAGCTCGCCTAAAGTCTTGCAAAGCGGTCGAATAAATGTTATAATAGCCGTATGAAATTCACACAGCTTACGAAATCGTTACAGCAAGCCGTAGCCCCCGCATATCTTATCGAGGGGGAGGAGGCGTATTTCCGCGACGCGGCGGTCAAGGCGATTACGGAAGCCGTGAATATTTCGCAGCCGCTTCTGAATAACGTACGCTACGAGGGGGAGACGCTCAAAGGCGACAGGCTCTTATCCTTCCGCGACGAGCTCTTTACCCTTCCCTTTTTCGACGAAAAGCGGATCGTTCGCGCGTACGGATTTTTCCCCACCGAAAAAGAGTTCGAAAGCGTGCTCGCGCCGTACCTTGAAAATCCCTGCGAAACGACTGTTCTTCTCATTGTGAACGAAGGGAAAAAGGCGAACACGGCGGATTTGAAAAAGAAGAAAAACCTGACCGTCGTGGACTGCGCGCGCGAGGACGAGGAAACGCTTTCGCGCTGGCTCTTTTCGCTCATGCGCCGCATGGGACTGGTGCCCGACGCGGACGCGTGCGCGCTCATGGTGCGCTTCTGCGCGCGCGACGCAAGCCGTATGAAGGCGGAGACGGAAAAACTCGTTCTGCTTCTCGGCGAGGGCGCGCGGGTCACGAGTGCGCATATCGAGGAGTACGTCACCAAGGACGCGGAGTATAAAGTTTACGAAATGACGCAGGCGGCGTCCCGCGGAAATTTTGCAAAGTTTCAGGAGATCGCAAACGATTTGATGAAGAAGGGCTTCGACGAGCACGCGCTTTTGTCCTCGCTCACTTCCCACTTCGAAACGCTTTCGGCGGTATCGAATATGAAGGGGAGCGACGAGGAGATCGCAAAGGCGCTTTCGCAGAACGCCTACGCTGTCAAGAAGAACAGGGAGGCGGCGCGGCGTTTGGGGAAGGGGCGCGTTTCAGAGCTCTATCAAGGCTTGTACGAGCTTTCGTCGGGTGCGAAGAGCGGAAAATTCCAAAAGCAGGGCGCACTCTTTTTGGCGATTGCAAAAATTTTTTTCGGCGGGGCGGAGAAATAAATTGATTTTTCACGGGAATCCGTTATAATATTTACGAGGGTTAGATATGTTGGAATCATTGATGATTAGCGGAAGCGAAGTTTGGCAGAACATTGCGGGTGTGTTTACGCAATTCCACTGGACTTTTATTTTGGAATTTCTCGTTCTGGCGTTTATGATCTATTGGGTTTTCAAAACTCTGCACGAAAGTAACGCGGGGCGGCTTATCTTCGTCTACATATTTCTGCTCGTGGCGGTGGGAATCGTAGCGCTCTTCCAAGAGGAATTTACCGCAAGCGGACTGTTCCTGTTCATCACGCTTGTTTCGGCGTTCTTCCTGTTGCTCTTCAATATCGAAATCAAGCGCGGGATCTATAAGGGTGCGCGCGCTCAAAAAAGCGACAAGAATTTGTCGGCAAAAAAATCGGGCGCGGAATTTCACGCGGAAGAATGCATTACGGGAATCGTAAAGGCGGTGCAGAGCCTTTCCAAAAATAATACCGGCGCTTTGATCGTGCTCTCGAACGGCAATCTTCCGAGGGAGATCGTGGAGAGCGGCGTCGGGCTGAATGCGAAAATTTCCAACCAGCTCATCGAGGGCATCTTTATCAATAAAGCGCCCCTGCACGACGGTGCAATGATCATTCTGGGCGACAAGATCCAGGCGGCGGGCTGCTTCCTGCCGCTGACGCAGAGGGATTTCCCCAAGGACTACGGCACGCGCCACCGCGCGGGTATTGGCGTTACGGAGGTCGCGGACGTTTCCACGATCATCGTATCGGAGGAGACGGGAATCGTATCCGTCGTCCGCCGCGGAGACATTACCCGCTACGTCGATTCCGAAACGTTGAAGAAGTTCCTGCGCGATTATTACTGGAAGGATTTCGACGCCGAGAAGAAGTAAGGAGAGAAGAGAAATGAAATTCAAAGAATTTTTGAAAAATTTATTTACGAAGAATATCGTTTTGAAGCTGTGCGCCATCGGGTTTGCGTTTATCCTTGCCGTAGTCCTCGGCGCGGCGGTCGTATGAAGAACTGTTTTTATATCCCGCGCCTTCTCGTCCCTTCGAAGGAGCGGACAAATTGGAGCGTGATCGCTTGCGATCGCTATCAGAATGAGCGCAGTTATTGGGAAAACGAAACCGCAAAGCGCGGCGTGGACCCTTCCGCGCTCAATTTAATTTTACCCGAAGCAAGGCTGGGCGAAAACGACGAAGAGGAGTTTGCCCGTATGCGCGAGGCGGCGTATCAGGCGCTTGAAAACGACTACCTTGAAAAGCTCCTGCGCGGCTGGGTATTGACGGAGCGGAAGACTGCTTCCTGTACGCGGCGCGGGATCGTAGGTGCGATCGATCTTGAAAGCTATTCCTACGAAGGCGGCGAGGGACAAGCGCGTTCCTTGCAGGGCGCTGACGAAAAGCTTATTCGCGCCTATTTACAGCAACGGGAAAACGCGCCCGTCGAAATGCCGCATATTATGATGGTGTACGACGATCCCAAGGATCGGGCGGTGAACGCGCTTTTGAAAGAGGATTTGGAACAGCTCTACGATTATAAGATCGCGGGCGGCTCTTTGAAGGGGTATTTTTTGCCCGAAGATATTGCGGAGGGGACTGCGGAGTATCTTTTAACGCGGGCGCAGAGCTTTTTCGTTTTGGAGGGCGTTGCGGCGGCGGAGGCCGCCAAGCTGCACTGGCAAAAGGTCAAGGCGGGATTGACGAAGGGGGAAATGGGGCGGCACCCCGCGCGTTTCCTGCTTGCGGAATTTTTGAATTTGAGCGACAACGCAGTGGATATCCAGCCCGTGCACAGGCTCGTGAAAGAGACGGAAGCCGAAGCGTTTTTGGACTTCTTCTCCAAAAAATTCAAGTGCGAAAAAAAGGGCAAGGTGCTTGCGCCGAAGATCGTCTTTGCCAAAGAGAATATTCAGGCGGTGGACGAAGCGATCGCGCAGTTTTTGAAGGCGGACGGCGGGAGAGTTTCTTATATCCACGGCGAGGAGCGGCTGAAAAAGTTTGCGGAGGAAGCCGACTGCGCGGGCGTTTTGTTGCCCCGTCCCAAAAAAGAAAATCTACTCAAAGACGTCAAGGACGGCGGGCTCTTCCCCGCGAATTCTTTGTGCGTAGGGGGCGCGGAGGGCGCGCGTTACTACGTGGAGGCAAGGGAAATAAGCTATGATTAAGGTGTGTAAGTTCGGCGGCACGTCCATGTCGGACGGTATGAATTTCCGCCGCGTTGCGGATATCGTAAACGGCGATCCCGATCGCCGCTTCGTCGTGGTGTCCGCACCGGGGAAGCGGTTCGGCAACGATAACAAGGTGACCGATTTATTGTACGACGCGCACGCCGCGTTAGAGGCGGACGGGGATTTCCATGCGGCGTTCACCAAGGTGCGCGACCGCTTTTTGGGGATCGTGCGCGAAACCGGATTGAACTTTGATATGCACTCCGTGCTCGACGAATGCGAACGGGAAATCGAAGCGGAGAGAAGCCGCGACTTTACGGCGTCCCGCGGGGAGTACCTCTCGGCGCGGGTCATGGCTGCGCTATTGGGCGTTCCGTTTATCGACGCGAGGGACACGGTCCGGTTTTTCGAGGACGGCAGATTGAACGCGAAAGAGACGTTTAATCTGATGAAAGAGGCGCTTAAAGGCAAGAAACGCGCCGTCGTTTCGGGATTTTACGGCGCTTACCCGAACGGAAAGGTAAAGACCTTTTCCCGCGGCGGGAGCGACGTTTCGGGCGCGATCGTAGCGCGCGCTGCGGGCGCGGACTTATACGAGAACTGGACGGACGTGAGCGGCTTCCTTGCCTGCGACCCGAAAATCGTGGAAAATCCCGCGCGCATTCCCGCGCTCTCCTATCAGGAGCTGAGGGAGCTTTCGTACATGGGTGCGAACGTTTTACATAGCGAATCGATCTTCCCCGTGCGCGAGGCGAATATTCCCATTCGCATTAAAAACACCTTCCGTCCCGACGACGAGGGCACGGATATATTGCCCGTAGAAAAATATCACTTTGCGGGCAAGACGGTCACGGGTATTGCGGGCAAACGGCACTTCACCGTTATCTATTTGGAAAAGTCGCTCATGAACGCGGAAATCGGCTTTACGCACCGCGTGCTCTCCGTGCTTTTGAATTACGGCATTTCCTTCGAACATATTCCGTCGGGGATCGATACGATGTCGCTCATTATCGACAGCGCGCTTCTCGGCGGCGGCGTTTTGGAAAAGCTCTGCGCCGATATCAAAGAGGCGGTCCACCCCGACCACTTGCGCGTGTTCGACGATATCGCGCTCCTCGCAGTCGTGGGTCACGGCATGAGCAGAAACGTGGGTACGAGCGCAAGGCTCTTTTCGGCGATCGCGGCTTCGGGCGTGAACGTGAGAATGATCGACCAGGGCTCTTCGGAGCTGAATATCATCGTAGGCGTAGACAGCGAGGATTACGAACGCACCGTCCGCGCCGTCTACCGCGAATTTTTCGAGGAATAAAAAAACCACCCGTGGAGGGTGGTTTTTTCTTATACTTCCCGTGCCGAGATTTTAATTTTTTGTCCGTTCGGCATACGGTAAAAAATTGCTTGTCCGTCGAAGGAGACTGCCCCTAAAAAATACTCTTTCAAGAAGGGCAGAAGCTCTTGAAGCAAGCTCTCCGCCTTGATAGGGGGCTCTTCTTTTGCAAGTTCGTCGTCTGTCTTAAAAGCTGCGTGTTTCTTGTCGGTCTTCAAAATTGTGCATTCCATAAAAATTCCTCCTGAAAGTGTTTCGATCCGTGCGCACGAATACTATACTTATATTATAACTTTTGTCGAATTTTAGCGCAAGCAAATGATTTTGTTATCAAGGGGGTTATTTTGTAGAATAAATACTACTTTTGTCGAATTTTGTCGAATGACAAAAAAGAGAGGAAAATTTTGTCTAACAAAAACCCGAAATCATGAAAAGACCACCCCGACGGGTGGTTTTCATTTTGTATATGCAAAGTCGGGATTGCACTCTTTATACAAATTTCTGCGGTTTTATTTACGTCATTTTGCATATATAAATAAAAAGTGCAAAAATTTAACGATTCAGCGATATTTATTCAATAATAGCCGTTAAAACAGTTGTAAAATTTGCGGCGTTTATGTTAAAATACATAAATAAAAAAATATGTAGCGAGGTTATGTATGAAAAAGAAGTTTTTATGGCTTAGCTCTCTTCTCGCTTGCTTATGTCTGCTCTTGGGGATTGCGGCATGTGAAAGGGGGGGGGTATTTGATGTCACGGTAAAAGCCGGAAGCGGCTATACCGTTCAGGGCATCGATGCCGACGGTTATAAAGAAGGCGACGAAGTTGCTTTCACGGTCACTGTTACCGACGAAGAAAAGCAACTCAAAGAAGTTTCGGCGGACGAAAAAGTTCTCACCGCACAAGCAGACGGATCGTATAAGTTTACGATGCCTGGAAAGAACGTAGAGATCTCCGTCGTTTTGGAAAGCAAGACGACCACGGTGTCGCTGTCTGTGCCTTCGGTTGTTCTGAATGTGAAAACCGGTGATACCGCAAGCATTACGGCGACGGTAACGCCGGATAAAGACGTAGAACTCGAATGGAAGACCGGCAACGAAGATATCGCAACGGTTTCGGCAAACGGAAAAACTGCCGTAATCACCGCGGTTGCAAAAGGCAAAACGAATATATCCGTATCGATCAAGGGCGTCGAAGGCATCGCAGCGTCCAGCGCCGTATCCGTTATCAACGTAAGACCCTGGACGGAAGCCGAAGAAAATGCGATGAAAGAGCATTTGCACGGCGTCGTTCTCAAACCCGCAGAGCCGGAAGAGATGGAAGCGAAGTGGGACGCAAGCCACGGTCAAATTACCGTTGAGGGCGATTGGGTCGAAGGCAACGGACTTGCCGAGTATGCCGCGCAGTATACCGCCGAAGAGGGTTGGGTAAACGTGACGCATTTGTATTCGGTTGAGGCAGGTACTGCCTATATGTTCGAAAAAGCGGTCGAAGTTTCCGGGGATACGAGATACGTTCGCGTATTCATTTACGCGATCGAGAACGAGTCAAGTGGCGACACTTCCCAAGAGGGCAAATTCTATATTACGGCGTACGACCCGTACGTTTACGAATGGCCCGCTAATTATTTAGCAAATTGCTTGAAGGACGTTCTTTCGACGACGGTGATCCCTTCCGTATCCGCGCATCATTATTATCTCAATAATTACGGCGTGACGGCTTATTACGAATCTTCCGAGAAGGATGGCGGATACGGCGCGATTTTGACAGCCGCAAACTTCACGGTGGAAGAGGAGGAAGGATATTACAGCGCCGTATCTCCCGACGGGCTGTTCAGGCTGTTATATATCTATAAAGACGGCGCTTTGGAAATTACGATAGCATATCATACGGACGGCTCTTGGCCTTCGAATGCCGTTGCAAACGCATTTAATTATTATGGAGCTATGGACGTAACTGCCGGGGTAACTGCTTTTGTAGTTCCCGTTTTCGAAGGTGACGGCGTGTCGTTTATGTTTGCCGACGGTATCTATAATAAGTATTGGGTCAACGAAGGTAGGGAACGCGATATTTACGGTACGATCACCGTAACGGATTCGACGGCGGCTCTTACCGAGGCTTACTTGGAGAAACTTGAAGATAACGATTGGGTTGCAGTCGGAACGGACGGAACTTACGTGAAACCGATTGCGGAGAGCAATCAGGTACATAAAATCAATGTAACCTTCGATAACGGCAAAACGGTTATAACAGTTTATTATTTCTCGATCAAAGACCCGAGGGTTGGTTGGGACGACGATTTAATTAAAGAAAATAATAAGTTCTATAAATACTGTACGGATATCCTTCCCGCATATACAGGTGCAATAACTGCATTCTCCGCAGATGCGGATACCGTTTATCTTACCGTGCCCGAGGCAGACTTTGAGGGTTTATTGGACACGTATAAACAGATACTTGTCGATGCGGGGTTTGAACTCACGGGAACTTCGACTTGGACTCAGAAGTACGTTTCACCGAACGGACAATATGCTCTAAAACCGAGTGAACGTAGTTCTCAAGCGAATACGATTCAAATTTACTTTTCCGAAGAAATGCCTTCCGCATGGAATGATGTGAGAATAGCGGAAACTTTGCAGCGTCTAGGCTCTTCTGTCGAATCTATTCCTCAGTTTGAATCAGAAACGGGTTTCCTGTGCTTATATGAGATAAAAAAGGATTATTCCACGACACCGACCAAGGATTATTTGAAGATTACAATTTCGGCGAGCGAGTCGGGTGAAACGATCTCCCAAGCGGATTTTGACGCTTATAAGGCAAAACTTGTGGCGGACGCAGACTGGACGCAGGATTCCGCAAACGAGAATAAATTCACGGCAAGCGACGGAACGACGATAACGTTAACTTACTCATCGAGCGGCAGCTTTACCATTGATATCAAATACGTTGCGGCATAACGGCGCGAAATGAAAATCTAAACCCCACGCTTAGCGTGGGGTTTATTTTACAAAAAAAAGACCCCGCTTAGAGCAGGGTCTTTTTTACCTTACAATTTTCAGTTCTTTTTCTTGCATTTGAGTATTACGACCGCGCCCGCGGAGAGCAGCAGTAAGCCGCCGACCAGCGAGAGCGTACCGCCGATACTCGAATTACAGCCGCTTTTCGCCGCATTATCTTTGGAAGTATTGTCTTCGGTGGCATTTTTCGTCCAACGGGCGTATAACGTGACGTTGCCCGTCTGCGTATCGGGAATCGCCGTTACCTTGTTTCCGCCGTTTTCCGCGTCGTACCAGCCGTCAAAGGTATAGCCCTCGCGGGTAGGGTTGGCAAGCGTAAGCCCTTCTCCGTAGGTGTAGGTCGCCGTGTTTGCGGCATTGTTCGTGCCGCCGTCGAGATTGTAGGTAACCGTGAACGTCACGGCATTCCAGCGGGCGTATAACGTGACGTTGCCCGTCTGCGAATCGGAAAT
>JAIDSX010000110.1:12597-39268 GCA_029060985.1 Clostridia bacterium
GCCCGTCTGCGAATCGGAAATTGCCGTCACCTTGTTTCCGCCTTCTGCCTCGTCGTACCAACCGACAAAGGTGTAACCCGTGCGGGTGGGGTCGGCAAGCGTAAGCCCTATGCTTTGGGTGTAAGTAGCTGTGTTCGCGGCGTTGTTGATGCCGCCGTTAAGATTATACGTAATCGCATAAATCGCATTCCAACGCGCATACAAAGTAACGTCTCCCCATTGTGTAACGGAAATCGCGGTCACCTTATTACCGCCGGTTTCCTTATCGTACCAACCGCCGAAGGCGTAACCCTCGCGGGTGGGATCGGCAAGCGTAAGCCCTTCGCCGTAAGTGTAGGTAGCTTTGTTCGCGGCGTTGTTGGTGCCGCCGTCAAGGTTGTAGGAAACGTTGTAATTGTCCGGTGCGGTGCGAATGATAATTCCGCAAATAACCGTCTTTGCGCCCTCTTCGCCGAAGGTAAGCGTAAGATAGTACCGACTGTCCTCGTTGTTCAAAACGCCGGTGCAACCCTCTATGGAATGCCGTTCTTCATAAGATTTACCCTCCTGCGCCACGAGTGGAATCGCCTCGCCCCCGTTGACGGACATCTTGCCGTTGACGGTGCCCCAGCCTGCCGGTGCGCACGTAATTACGGTGACGTCGAGCGCATTCCCGTTGGGGACCTCAAATTTGTAAATGAGCCGTTCCGTCGTTACTTCGTCGTCGTTGACCGAACGGAACTCGCTGAATCCGCCGGAATAATCGCCGCCTCTGCCCAAACGGTGCGGCATATCTTCGGTGTAATCTTCGTTAAAGCCCCAGTACTTTCCGGTCGGATCCTCGCCGTACGGGTGGTCCGTATAGGAGTTACACAGCCTCGTTAAAGGATTACCGTTATATTCCGTAATGTCGCCGAAGGTTCCGCCCTCGCGTTTGATAAACGTCTTCGTCGAGTCGACGTAAGTAGGCGTCTTTTCCGCAGGATCGTACCCGTATTGCAGCTGATCGCCGTACTGGTCGTTGACGCGCCCCGTGTCTACGATGTACAGTAGCACATTCCCTTCGCCGTCTGCAAAAGCGCGCGTCTTGCCAACCGTCGAAAACACAATGGCGGTAAACAGCATTGTGAATACGAGTAAGAGCGCAGCTAAAACAGAGATTCGTTTTGTTGTTTTCTTTTCCATGTTTTTTCTCCTTTTATTTTTTTTGGAGTTTAGTATAGCATTTAACAAAAATACTTTCAATATCTTTAAGTGAATTAGGTAATAAAATCCATACGGCGTAAACAAAAAAGACCTTGCATTTAAGCAAGGTCTTTTTGATTTGTTATAACGCTTAGTCTGCTTTGAAAGGAATCAAAGAAGCGACTCTTGCGCGCTTGATCGCGGTGGAGAGCTCTCTCTGATGCTTTGCGCAGGTGCCCGTCATACGGCGGGGGAGAATCTTACCGCCTTCGGCGATAAAGCGTTTGAGCTTGTTCACGTCCTTATAGTCGATCGTGGACTTCTCCTGGCAGAACAGGCAGAATTTTTTGAAAGCCTGTTTTTTGTAGTTTTTCTTAGCGGGTTTGCCGTCGCGTCCTTCCTTGGGAGCTTTCAAATCTTTCGTCTCTTCGCTCTCTTCCGCGACTACGGCTTCCTGTTGAATTTCTTCCATGATGATCTCCTTGAAAATTACTTTTGCGTCCGCTTAATTAAAAGGGAATGTCGCCGTCGTCGTCGAACGCCTGCAACGCGGGTTTCTTGCGGGGTGACGAAGCGGGTTTGCTTTCGCCCGCGTCAAAATAATCGTCGCCCTGATTCTGGCTCTTCGTGCTGAGAAATTCCACGTCCTGCGCGATGATATCGACGGCGGTGCGTTTCTGCCCGCTGTTATCCTCGTAGTTGCGCAGCTGAATGCTTCCCGATACCGCGACCTTGCTGCCTTTTTTGCAGAAACGCGAAATAGTATCCGCGAGTCCGCGCCATGCGGTCACGTTGAAGAAGTCGGTCTGTCTCTCTCCGTCAGCCGAAGTATAGCTTCTGTTTACGGCAATCGAAAAATGGCAAACGCTCACCCCGCCCGAAGTTTCGGTAAGCTCGGGATCGCGCGTTAAATTTCCGATCAAGAACACTTTGTTCATACGTTTTTCTCCTTATTCCGCTTTTGTGATCATGCGTCTCAATACGGCATTTGAAAGTCCCGCCACGCGGTCGAGTTCCTTCACCGCGTCCGCTTCCGCCGAAAACTTCATGAGAACATAGAACGCTTCCGATTGGAAGCTGATGGGATAAGCCGTCTTCTTCACGCCCCACTTGTCGGTGGATTCAACGGCGCCGCCCTTCGAAGAAACGATATCGCGGTACTTTGCAAGTTCCGCTTCGCGCGCTTCTTCTTCCATGTCGCTTTTCAGCAGCAGGAGCATCTCGTACTTTTTCATGATTTTCACCTCCCGGTCTTTACGGCATATCTTTGCGATATGCAAGGTATTTGGGACGGGCTCTCCCGTCCGTCTATTTATTCTACACTATTTTTTTCAGTAAGTCAACGCGTTTTACCCTGCGATTCTTTGAATTTTTTTCTTTCCGCAACAAAAATAAAAACACGAAAGTATAAACCGCGCTCTTTTCGTCAATGATTTTTCCACGAGGTGATTTTCATGCGCGGAGCGTTCCTTACAATCAAAGCGTTTTTTATAACGGCGGTCGCAATTTGCTGCGTTCTTTTCGTGTACGCGCTTTCTTCGTTTTCCGCGTTCGAAAAGGGGGAACGCCATGAATTTTACAAGGGGACTTCCTCGGACGAGATCGTGCTCGCCCGTTCGCCCTATCAAAAGCTGTTTTTATCGAACGTAAGGGGGGAGAGCGTGCGCTATACGGGAGACAGGGCAAAAGAACTGATTTCCCGTTTCGGCGCGGAGATTCTTTTCACGGAAGAGGCGGCGGGCGTTGTGAATTACTACTGCTACTCCCCCGCGCTTAAAAACGCGGTGCTTATCGGAGATCGGTCGATCAACCTGCATATCGCTTGCAACGGGGAGGAGACGGCGGCGGGAACGCCCATCATCTTCGGCGGATTTTAATTTTTCAATAGCAAGTATAAAAATACGGGAAGTCGTTTATCATCTACATAACAAATCTCGGAGGATCAAAATGAAAGAGGAAAAAACAAAAAAAAGAAGGTTTCTTTATTACTTGGTGCTTGCGATCTGCGTATGTCTTTTAACGGCGGCGACGGTGCTTACGGTCTACTTCGTAACGGACGACAACGCGAATTCGCTTGAAACCGAACCGCCCGTGACGGACATTCTGCCGCCGACCGGTGACGACGACAAAAAGCCCGACAATAAGCCCGCGGGCGGAGAAGCCGAGAGCTTCTGCGACCCCGTCGTCTATAACGAGGCTTCGGTGTACAACGTGATTTACGCGAGCAGGACGACGGGCTTTATCTACCGTCATAAGGGCGTAGACTTTGCGGCGGAGGAGGGCGCGAACGTCGCCGCGATCGCGGACGGCACCGTTCTTTCGATCAGCCTCAACGAAAAGACGGGCAACGTCATTACGGTCGATCACGGGAAAGGGCTTATCGGCTACTACCGCTTCGTCGAGCCCGCTTCCACGCTCAGAAAGGGAGCTAAGATCACGAAGGGACAGAACTTTGCTACGGTTGCCGCGGCGTATGGCTGTGAGAGGATGGACGGCACGCATTTGCACCTTGAACTCGAATTGAAAGGAAAGCAGGTCGATCCCGCTTCTTACCTCAATATCCAATACGCGGAAAAATAACCAAAAAAATTCGGGCAGTTCGCCAAGAACTGCCGATTTTTTTTATGATTTTTATAAAGAACGATTGATTTTTTGCTACGTTTATCGTATAATGAAACTATCATAAGTACGAAGAGGTAATTATGGAAAGTTTGAATGAAAACGTAGGACTGATTTTGCTCATCGTCGCCATCGTTCTTTTGGTGGTATTGGGCGTTATCATCTGGCTCCTTATCGAAATGAGAAAGAAACTTGCGGTCCAGCGGCTCAAATTTATCGGTCACTTTGCCGCCGATCCCGATTCGAGAAGAATGGTGGCGAACATCACGGTCTCCAACCGTTCGCTCAGCGATATCACGATCACCGAATTGGGACTCAGAAACGGGAAGGTCAATTTCGACTACACCGACG
Organism: Clostridia bacterium; assembly: GCA_029060985.1. Lineage (GTDB taxonomy): Bacteria > Bacillota > Clostridia > Christensenellales > Borkfalkiaceae > Gallimonas. Next base: position 16,732 of record JAIDSX010000110.1, read on the forward strand.
TATACAAAAAGCAGAACAGGCTCAGTAAAGACGCGCGCGTCGTCGTGGGTCAGCGCGACGCGATCCGCTTTGCGCTCTCGGCGGAGGAGCTCGTAAAAACGCTCATTCAGAAAAATAACGGCAAAGTCGTTTTGAAAAAGATTTCCGTTTACGCGATGGATTCCACGGGCATTGCCTATATCGGGAAAGTTTCCGACGTAAAGAAGCTGCTTGGCGAGCTTGCAAAGAACGGCATTGACTTCCTGCCGCCCGCGTTCGAAACGAAGGACACTTCCTCCCAGACCGCCGCTTAAAACGGAACGTAAAAAGTTCGGTCATAACGAAATCGTAGACAAGCATAAAATAACCTGTCGGCAAAGGCGCGGCATACGCGCGCTGTCGGGAGGTTTTTTTATGCGTAAATTCGTAGCGTTCGGCGCTTTGGCGATCGTCTCGTCCCTGCCATTCGTTGTAATGACCGCCTGCAAGAGCAAAGAGGGGGCGCGCTTTGAATACGAGATCGCGGCGGAATATTTTGCGGAAGAGGGGCGGCTCGAAGGGGATATGAAGGTCACTATTCCCAACAATACCGAGGGGGTCATCGAAGAAATACCATTCGCGCTCTATGCAAACGCTTTCCGCGAGGGCGCAGACCCCGAACCCGTTTCCGAGCTATTTTATTCCGCCTGCTACTACGACGGGATAAGCTACGGCGGCATGGAGATTCAAGAAGTGACGGGCGGTAAGAGCTGGAGCGTGGGCGGGGACGGAAGCGTTTTGAGCGTAAGTCTCAATAAGCCGCTCTATCCCGACGAGAGCGTAACGCTTTCCGTTCGCTACTGCCTTACTCTTCCGAAAGCCAACCACCGTTTGGGGATCGGCGAGCACTGCGTGAACTTGTCCTATTTCTATCCCCTGCTCTTTGCGGAAAAGGAAAGCGGGTTTTACGAATACCGTCCCGCACGATACGGCGAAGCCTTCGTTTTGGGGAGCGCGGATTTCAAGGTAACGCTGACCGTTCCCGATGGCATGGGCGTTGCGGGCGGCGGAAAGATACAAGCGACGTCGGAAAACGGAAAGACGGTATGCACTTGCGAGGCGGAAAACGTGCGCGACGCGGCGTTCGTTTTGGGTAATTTTTCTTCCGTCTCCCAAGAGCTGAACGGCGTTCAGATCGACTATTACTATTTCGCGGACGAAGCCCCCGAGGATACTCTAAAAGCGGCTTGCGACGCGGTCGCTACTTATTCCGAACTTTTCAGCGACTATCCCTATCCGCGCTACGCGCTTGCCGAAACGGATCTGTTTTTGAGCGGCATGGAGTACAGCGGATTTACGGCGCTTTCGTCGTTACTAAGAAGAGAGGAGCGCGCCGCGGTCGTCGCGCACGAGACGGCGCACCAGTGGTGGTACTCGCTCGTGGGCAGCAATCAGGCGGAGTGCGCCTGGCAGGACGAGGGGCTTGCGGAATATTCCGTCGCGCTCTTTTTTGAGAGCCGCCCCGAATACGGAGACTACCGCGAATTCGTAAACACCTCCGAGAGCGCATACCGCAATTATTATTCGGTGCAAAGCCAGCTTTCGGGCGAGGTCGATACCAAGATGAGCCGCCCTTTGAGCGATTATTCGGGGGACTACGAATACCGTATCCTTGCCTACGACAAGGGGGTCGTGCTCTTTGACAGGCTCCGCGAGACGATGGGAAACAGAAGATTCTTTTCCGCGCTCAAATCTTACGTGGAACAATACGCGGGAAAGGTGGCGACGGAATACGACTTGATTTCCTGCTTCTCTTCCGAGGAAGCGCTCGTGCTCTCCTTTACGGAAGGGCGCTGCGTGATTTGAAAAACTTTTATAAAAACAGTTGCCAAAATCTGAAAAAACGGTTATAATGAGAGTAAGGAAATAAAGGAGCGAACAATGGACGTTAGCCCATATCGAAGTAGTTTCTTCGGAACAATCGAATTTCTTTCCATGCGAAGTTAAACGGTAACCGCTTTCAGGTATAACGGTATTTCACGCACGGAAAGTTTTCCGTGCGTTTTGTTTTTTGCAAAATACCAACGAGGCGGTACTTTTATGGTCAAATATTTTAAGAACGACGAACAGAAAAAAATCATTCGCCTCGATTCGTTCGAGACCCAATGTTGGGTTGACCTCGTCAACCCGACGGACGACGAAATCGAGGACGTAGCGGTGATTACGGGCATTCCGGAGGAAACGCTCAAAGCCGCGCTCGACGAAGAGGAGACGGCGCGTATTGAGCGCGACGACGGCTACTTTATGTGCCTCATCGATACGCCCACCATCACCGATACCGACGAGGGCGACACCTACGAAACGATCCCTTTGGCGATCATTCATAACGAAAAATGCGTAGTCACGGTATCGCTCCGCGGCAATCCCGTTTTGGGCGATTTCATCTCCAACCGCGTGAGCGTGGATACTGCCAATCCCGTATTGTTTATGCTGACCTTTATGTTCGGCAATGCAAAGCGGTTTCTTTCGAATCTTCGCCAGATCGATAAAAAATCCCTGCGCGTACAGGCGGAGCTTCACCGCTCCATGAAGAATAAAGAGCTCATTCAAATGCTTGCGCTCGAAAATTCGCTCGTGTACTTTTCGACCTCTTTAAGCTCGAATATCGGCGTGTTCAAAAAAATGGAGAAGCTCCCCGAAATTACGGGCAACGAGGACTATCAAGACCTCTACGACGACGTGTTGATCGAGACCCGTCAGGCGGTGGAAATGTGTAATATCTACCGCGACATTTTATCGGGCACGATGGACGCATACGCTTCCGTTATCTCGAACAACCTGAACGTTGTCATGAAGCTCTTGGCGGTCATTACGCTCATTCTCTCCGTGCCCACCGTGATCGCGAGCTTGTGGGGCATGAACGTAGGCGTTCCCTTCGAGGGGAAGGCGTGGGGCTTCTGGGTCGTCATCGGTATCAGCGTTGTGATCACCGTAGTCGTTTCGATTTTCGTGATCCGTATGTCGAACTCGATCAAGATCAAGACGCCCAAGGAAATCAAACGCAAACGCAGAAGAGGGGAATAAAATGCCCATATTCGAGTACAAATGTACGGCTTGCAAAAAGGAGTTCGAAGAGCTTGTAAAGAGCTGCGATGAAGAGGTGTTCTGCCCCGACTGCGGAAAGAAGGCTGAGCGCGAATGGTCGGGCAAGGTGTATTCCTCCACGGGGAAGCCCGCCGCGCATTGCAGTGGAAACTGTAAAACCTGTCCCGGTTGTCATTAAAAAATAATTAAGCCGCCCGCGCTATTGCGCGGGCGGCTTGTCATAATCTTGTCCTGAAAATCATATTGTAACCGTATGAGAAGTATCGGGCATAAAAAGAAAGAAAAACTTTCTCAATCCGTACGGCAAAGCAGAATAGAAACGTACGGGCTGAAAAGAGAAGAGGTGTTAAAAACCTTTTTGACTTCCGAAGGGGGGCTTACCTCGGAAGAGGCAAAAAAGCGGCTAACGGAGAACGGCAGAAACGCTTTGAAAGAGGGCAAAAAGAAGAGCAAGCTCTTAATCTTTTTCGAGCAGTTCAAAGACCTAATGACGATCATACTCGTTTTAGCCGCCTTTCTTTCGGGCATTCTTGCGTTCGTCACGGGCGACAAGAGCGAGCTTGCCGATACGGGGATTCTGCTCTTTATTATTCTCTTGAACGCGTTCGTCGGATTTTTACAGCAGTACCGCGCGGACGCCGCGCTCGAAAAGCTGAAACAGATGTCCGTGACCGAGGCAAAGGTCGTGCGCGACGGCAAGGTCGTCGTCGTGAACGCCGAGGAGATCGTCGCGGGCGATATCGTGGAGATCGAAGAGGGGGACAGGATCCCCGCCGATTGCCGCGTGCTCGAAAGCAACGATTTCCGCACGGACGAATCCGCGCTCACGGGCGAGAGCAAGCCCGTTAAAAAGTGCGACTGTATCGTCACGAAGCCCGCGCTTGCGGAGCGGAGAAACACGGCGCACTTTTCCACCTTCTGCGTAAAGGGCTCGGCGCGGTGCGTGGTCACCGCCACGGGCATGGACACGGAGATGGGCAAAATCGCAAACCTTCTCGAAAAGAGCAAGCCCGCGCCTACTCCCTTAGATAAGACCATTGCTCGGCTCGGAAAAATTATTTCGATCTTCGTTCTGTCGGTTGCGCTCGTTCTCTTTATCGGCGGGCTGTTATCGCACAGGGTCAGCTTTTTGCAGAACGTCATGAACGCGGTCGCGGTTGCCGTCGCCGCCATTCCCGAGGGCATGGGCGCGGTCGTCACCATTATCCTTGCCATGGGCGTGCAGCGCATGGCAAAGGCGCGCTCCGTCATGCGCAAGCTCTCCGCGGTGGAGACCCTCGGCGGGTGCACGGTCATCTGTTCGGATAAGACGGGCACGCTCACCGAAAACCGCATGACCGTACAGGAGATCGCAACCTCGTTTTCTTCGGGCGCGGAAGAAAAGTTTACGGGCACAGAGGCGCAAAACCGTCTTTTGCAATGTATCCGCGTATGTCACTCCTTGAAGAAAAGCGCGGAGGGGTACGTGGGCGACCATACCGAAATCGCGCTTTTGGAATACGCGGATAAGTGCGGTTATTCCTACGAGGCGAAAGCCGTCGGTGGAATTGCTTTCTCTTCCGAGCGCAAGATGATGAGCGTTGCCGCCGCGCACACGGGAGAGGCGCGCCTTTACGTAAAGGGCGGCGCGGACGTTCTCTTAAAGAAGTGCGACAAAATCTATACGGAGCGGGGAGCCGTTCCGCTCGACGAAAGAACGCGCAGGGCGATTTACGATAAAATCAAAGAGATGTCGGGCAAAGCCATGCGTGTTTTGGCGTTTGCCGAGGGCGCTTTTTTACACGAGGTGCGCGAGGAGAATCTGACCTTTTTGGGACTTGCCGCCATGCTCGACCCGCCCAAGGAGGGCGCGAAGGAAGCGGTGCTTGCGTGCAAGCGCGCGGGCGTCCGCACGGTCATGATCACGGGCGACAGCGCGGACAGCGCGTTTGCGATCGCAAAGCGCCTTTCGATTGCCTCGAAGCCCGAAGAGGTCATCACGGGCGACGAGCTCGACGCGATGAGCGAAGAGGAATTCTTCCGCCGCGTGAAGGGCTATTCCGTATACGCCCGCGTGTCGCCCAAGCACAAGACGGAGATCGTGAGGGCGTTGCAGTCGCACGGCGAGATCGTCGCCATGACGGGGGACGGCGTGAACGACGCGCCCTCCATCAAGACGGCGGATATCGGCGTCGCCATGGGCTCGGGCACGGACGTCACCAAGAATGCCGCCGATATGGTCATCACGGACGACGACTTCAAGACCATGACGCACGCCATCGAAGAGGGGCGCAACGTCTTTTACAATATCAAAAAGACGATCTCCTTCTTCCTTGCCACAAACCTTGCGGAAGTCTTGGCGGTACTGATCGTCTCGCTCTTCCTGTGGAAGTACGAATTTTTGACCTCCACGCAGCTCTTGTTCGTGAATCTTATTACGGACTCCCTGCCCGTGCTCGCCCTCGGCGTGGAGCGCACGGAGAACGCCATGCTCCGCCCGCCCGTCTCCGAAAGGGAAATTTTCTCGAAGAAGTCGCTTCTCGAAATGCTCTTTTACGGACTCGTGCAGACGGCGATCGTCGTGGGACTGTTCGTGTTCGCCCTCGGCGCGTGGGGGAACGGCGCGGCAAGTACGGCGGCGTTCGTAGCGCTTTCGCTCCTTGAACTCTTCCATGCGTTCAACGTGAGAAGGGACGGGAGCAGAAACCAGTTCAAAAAATTCTTCTCGAATAAGACCCTCCTTTTGACGGTGCTTGCGGGAATCGTTATAAACGTTTTGCTCGTCGTGTGCCCGCCCCTTCGGCTCATGTTCGGACTCACCGCGCTCGACCTCGTGCAGTGGGTCGCCGTGTTCGGGCTGTCGCTTGCAATTATCCCCGTCGGCGCGCTTGCGGATATTTTCTTCCGCCGCCTCGATAAAGGGACAAAAAAAGCGCGCCCGCAAAAGATAAGCAGACGCGCAAAGAAAATCAAATTCAGTCAATAAGCGCGGAAAACGTAGCCGTGTTCCTTGAAGTAGGAAATGATTTCCTTCAAGGACTGCGCCGTCGCCTTGTGGCTCGCGGAGTCGTGCAGTAAGAGCACGACTTTTGCTTTGCCCTTCGAAGTGCTGACCGTGGTCTTTACGAGGGTATCGACGCTTGCGTTCTGGATTTCCTCGTCGCCGCACACGGCGTTCCAATCGACGATGCGGTAGCCGTGCGCCTTGACGAGCGCGCGCTTTTCCTTATTCTTGAAGCCGCCGCCGGGGAAGCGGTACACGGTGGGCGTAATACCCGTCGTCTTTTTGATGAACGCGGCGCAGGTATCCACGTCCTTGATAAACGCCTCGTCGGAAGCGTAAATTTTTTGATAATCGTGCGAGGCGGAGTGCACGCCGAGCGTGTGACCTTCTCCCGCCATACGTCTTAAAATATCCTCCCGTCCGTGCGCGCGGTCGCTCACGATAAAGAAGGTCGCCTTCACGCCCTCCTCTTTGAGGGTATCGAGTATGGGAACGGTCACCGAATTGCTCGGACCGTCGTCGAAGGTCAGATAGACTTCCTTTTCTTCCGCATAAGTGAAGGAGGCGGGCACGGCAAGCGCTCTGCCCGAAAAGTGCGCGAGAATCAAGAGAAGCACGACGAAGAATACCGCAACCGGAATATAGCGTTTCTGCATAACGGAAGTTTGTGCGGATACTTAATTTTTATTTACAAACGGGAAATCATGTGATATAATCTATAAGATAAAAAACCCTGTAAAAGGATTTGGAGAAAATTATGATCACGACGAAACAATTCGGCAAAACCGCAGACGGAAAAACCGTTACGGCGTACACCCTGCACGACGGAAAGAGCTCTTTGACGGTGCTCGATCTCGGCGGGATCGTTCAACAGATTTGCGTGCCCGATCGTAACGGAAATTTGACGGACGTCGTTCTCGGCTATAACACCGTGGCGGAATACGAACAAAACGGCGGTTACCTCGGCGCGCTGATCGGCAGATTCGGCAACCGTATCGGTGGGGGCAGGCTCACGATCGACGGCAAGGAGTACGCGCTCTATCTGAACGACAGAGGCAACCACCTGCACGGCGGTAAAGTCGGCTTCAATAAAAAAATCTGGAATGCGGAAATTTCGGGCGACAAACTCAAACTCAGCATTCTTTCGCCCGACGGCGAGGAGAACTATCCCGGCAATCTCAAAGTGGAGGTCGTCTATTCCTTCGCGGGCGGGGAGTGGAAAATCGAGTACCGCGCGGTGAGCGATAAAAAGACCGCGGTCAACCTTACCAATCACGCGTACTTCAATTTAAGCGGCGAGGGCACGGGCGACGTTCTCGATCACCTTCTTAAAATCGATTGCGACTATATTACGCCCACTTCTCCCACGATGATCCCCGAGGGGGGTTACCGCGCCGTCAAGGGTACGGCGTTCGACTTCAATACGCCCAAGGCAATCGGCAGGGATATCGAAGCGGACGATACCGACTTGAAGCAGGGGAACGGCTACGATCATTGCCACGTCCTCAAAAACAAGTGCGGGCAATATATCAAGTATGCGGAAGTTACAAGTCCCAAGACGGGCATTCAAATGGAGTGCTATACCGATATGCCCGCCGTGCAGTTCTATGCGGGCAACGGACTCGATCAAAAGGGGAAGAGCGGATATTACGGAAAGCGCTGCGGCTTCTGTCTGGAAACGCAGGCGATCCCCAACAACGTGAACGTTCCCGAGTATGCCGAAAAGGGCAGCTCCATTCTCGAAGCGGGGCAGGAATATAAATTTACCGCCGCTTACCGCTTTTCCGCAAAATAACGGATTATAAAGTATGAACGCATTTTACGTGATTGCCGCAGGAATTTCATGGGGTTGTATTTTGACCGTCCTCTTGTTCGATATCATATTCGGACTGAGGGCGCGTTTCCGCGTGAAAAAAGAGCGGGTCACCGCGCTCCCCAAGGGCTTTTCTCCGCTCGATTATCAGCGCATTATGAAGGGCAAGACCCGCCCCGAACGCATGACGCGCGCTCTCCTCGTATGGTGGGCGCAGAAGGGGTATATCAAGATCGGACAGCTCAAAGACAACGTCGTGCGCGTGTGGAAGCTCAAAAATATGCCTCCGCACCACAAGGCGGAGTTCTACGACCGCGGCACCTACGTGCGCGAGCATAAAATTTTCAATCACATTTTTTCCGACGTGGCTTTGGAGACGGGCTTCAAGGATATCAATATCACCGTGCCCCTTTTAAGCCGCAAATCCGCACAGGCAATCAATAAAAGCTTTGCGATCGGCGAGAACGAGGGCGTGTTCGGCACAGGACACTTTATTTTGAAAATCGTCACGCAAGTCCTCTGCTTCGTGCCCTACTTTCTTGCCTGCGCGTGGGCGGCGTACAGCACGGACGACGGTATGCTCTATGTAGGGCTTTCTATCTTTTCCGTGATCGGAGTATTGGCACTGAAATATATGATCGTCGTACCCCCTGCGATACGCTACCCCTTCTTCTCGCTATGGGGAGGTATGCCCTATATCGGAGTCGTGACGGCTTATTTGAGCAACGTGCACGACGACCCGTGGTACTTCGGGTTGGCGGCGCTGCTTTTCTATGCACTTGGAACGTTTATCTTCATCCTGTTTGCGGACTACCGCGAAAAGGAAAATCTGAAAGAGTATTCCGACGTGTACAATTTCAAGAAGTACCTTTTATTCGTGCCTAAAAAAGCCGTAGACCGCGGGGAGTATTACGAGATTCTTCCCATGCTCTACGCCATGAATCTTACCATACTTAAAGGCAAGTTCCGTTCCGAGGAGCTTCCGCCCTGGTACAGCGGAAAGAAGGGAGGGGGATTGATATGAGTGAATTTTCAATTTTCCTTGCTTCCTTGATTCTTCTCGGGATATTCGTCGTGTTCTGCGTAAGCGTAGACCTTGCCTCCGTCGTAAGGAAAAGACGGCTCATAAAGCCCGTGGAGTTCTTTGCTCCGAAGGGCTTTTCTCCGATCGACGTTGCGCTCACCTATTCCGCAAGGCGGGTGAAGGCGAACGCGCTCTTTACGCCGCTCCTTCTTTACTGGGCGGATCAGGGCTACGTCACCGTCGAAGAGGACGGACGCGGACTTAAAATCACCAAACAGAAATGGCTTCCGCCCTTCGAAGAGAGCGGAAGAGCGGATAGGGACACCTACGACTGCGAGCTGACTCTTTTCAGGGAAATGTTCGCAGGGCACGATGCGTTCTATACGCTCGCCGCGCCCAAGTCGGTAAACGATACCTACGACGAGACGATGAACGAATGCAAAAAGATTTCCCGCGACGTCGTCGGAAAAAAGGGGAAGTGGTTTTCGCTCGCCATGAAGATCGCGGCGGCGGTCGTCCTTCTCATCATAGGGCTCATTATGAGTCTGTATACGAAAGTTCCCGTTGCGCTCGTCATGGTCTTTCCGCTCATCGGGGCGTTTCTCATCAAGTTCATGCCCGCGCCCTTCTATATCCGCGTGCCGTTCATGTTGGTGTGGGGCGGCGTTCCGCTCGTTGCGGCGCTCTTTTTGATCCCGCTGCCCACGACGTTCCGGATCGTGCTCGGTTTGGCGGTGCTCGCCCTGCTGTTGACGGTATTCGTGTTTGCGGAGCAGGCGGATTTCAGAGACGAAGAGGCGCTCAAAGATTACGCAAAGGTGTGTTCGTTCAAGCAGTTTTTAACGGTTGCGGATAAAAACAGGTTGGAAAAGCTCGTCGAGGAATTTCCCGATTACTTCTACGACGTACTGCCTTACTTCTACGTGTTCGGCATTACGAAGAAGATGAAGAAGAAGTTCGATAGAATCATCCCCGACGGCTCGCTGCGTATCCTCGGACCTATCAGAGATATCTATATCGACTAAATAAAAAAACTCCCGCGCAAACTGCGCGGGAGTTTTGTGATAATTGGAATTAAAGAACGAGTCCCAAAACCGCCCACAGGAGAAGCCCCCAAACGAGCAGTCCCCACAGAGCCGCTTTTCCGCAACGGCAGGCGAAGGCGCGATCCTTTTTGTAGTTCGCGAAGTAGAGCGCGATGCCTGCGGGAAATACGATGGACGATAAAGCGTTGTATCCGCAGGTTTTCTTATCGGAGAACTGCGTTTTGAACCAAGGACCGATGGACGTATAGAACGCGATAGAGCCCGAAGTGCTGACTGCAAACCCAAGTCCGATAAACGCGATCGCGATGATGAAGTACAGCCAGGCAAGCATGAAGTTCCCCGAAGCGTTCGTGCACAGATTCATGATCATCGAGATAATGCCGACGCCTAAAAAGAACGAAACGTCACGGTCGGTATGCTTTGAAAGATAAGCATAATAGACCATTACGAATGCGGTCAACAACAAAGTGATAACACCGAGTGCAACCATAAAATCCCCCCAAATACATATAGTTACAAATATTATAATACTTTCCGACAGCGTTGTCAATACGCTTTGAAAAATTTTTACGCGGAATAAAACCCTCCGCACGCGGTATTTCCGAATTGCATAGTATGAAGTAACTGTACCATAACGGGGCAGTTTTTACGGGGGTTCGTACGAATGCAATGGTTTACTTCGCTGGACGTTTGGGTGCAGGCGCTTCTCGCCTCGCTCATGATGTACTTGATGACGGCGCTCGGCGCGTCGTTCGTGTTCTTCTCGAAAAAGATCAATAAGACCGTTATCACCGCGCTTACGGGACTTGCGGCGGGAATCATGATAGCGGCAAGTTTCTTCTCTCTCCTTCTTCCCGCAATCGAGCACGAGGGGGCAGTGCCCGCCTATATCACCGTGACCGTGGGCTTCGCGCTCGGCGGCGCGTTCATTGTTTTAAGCGACTATGCGCTCTCCCGCTCGAAGCTCTCCTTTCACGCGATCGGCGATAAAAAGAACGCGCTGTTGTTCCTTGCCGTGACCCTACATAATATTCCCGAAGGAATGTCGGTAGGGGTGGCGTTCGCAGTCGGAGCGGCGGCAGCGGACGGCAGCGCCGCGCTCTCCGCCTTTCTTTTGGCGGTGGGCATCGCCGTGCAGAACTTTCCAGAAGGAATGTGCGTTGCCTTTCCGCTCCGTGCAAAGGGCATGAGCCCTTTAAGGAGCTTTCTGTTTTCGCAGGGCTCGGGCGCGATCGAAATTCCAGCCGCCATTTTGGGTGCGGTTGCGGCAGCGGCAATCGGCGGACTATTGCCGTGGGCGCTCTCCTTTTCCGCAGGCGCGATGATCGCAGTCGTCTGTTCCGAGCTCATTCCCGAATGCTTTTCGGGCAATAAGACGGTGGCAAGCGCGGGGCTTGTCGCGGGCTTTTGTCTGATGATGATTTTAGACGTGGCGCTCGGATAATTTTTCCGTTTTAAGTATATTTTTCCATGCGTATGGAAACAATCCAAATACTATGGAAAAGAAAGAAAATCGGGAAAAGGAAATCACCGCGGAAAAGACCGCGGAGAGGGAAGCGGAAAAGACCGCAAATAAAATGGTGGAGAAAGCGCCCTATAAAACGGCGGTCGTCGTGGGCGCGTCGTCGGGAATCGGCAGAGAGGCGGCGCTCATGCTTGCTTCGAAGGGCTACCGCGTCGTGAATATTTCGCGCACGCCGTGCAAGGGCGAGAAGGTCAAGTCCATCTCCGCGGACGCGGCGCAGGAAGGGGAGCTTAAAAAGGCGATCGCGGACGCGGCTGAAAACGGAGGGATAGACCTGTTGATTTATTCGGCGGGCTTCTCCATGTCCGCGCCCCTCGAACACGCCAAGAGCGGGGACTATAGGTATCTCTTTGAGGTCAACTATTTCGGCGCGATCGAGGCGATCAAGGCGGCGCTTCCCTACCTCAAAAAGCGGGGCGGAAGAGCGATTTTGGTCGGGTCGCTTGCCGGGGATATTCCCGTTCCGTACGACGGATTTTATTCGGCTTCGAAGGCGGCGCTCGTCATGCTTGCGCGCGAAGCGAATATGGAGCTTAGGGGGCGCGGGGTCAGAGTGAGCGCGCTTTTGCCCGGCGGAACGGCGACCGACTTCACCTATAACCGCATGGTGTATAAGGACGAGGCGACCGACTACGAGGGCAACGTAAAGAAGGCTTCGGCGGCGCTTGCGAACATGGAGCAGGGCGGCATGAGCGCTTCGCTGGTTGCGGGGGCGATCGTAAAACTTGCCGAACGGAAAAACCCTCCGCCCGTCGTTTCGGTAGGGCCGAAAAACAGCTTCGTCCGGTTTATGAACAGAGTGCTCCCCGCCGAGTTCGTAGACCGCATGGTCATGCGCAAATTCAATCAGAAATAAAATTTTACAAATAAAGACAACTGCCGACGGAAAAACTCCCGTCGGCAGTATTTTTGCGTGCTAATCTGTTTGAACGGAGATCTTGAAACGCTGACCGTTCGGCAAGTGATAAATAATTTCTTTTCCTCTTAAATAAGGTTTACCGTTAAAGTAATCTTTCATAAGTAGAAAAATTTCCTGCGTGAGTTCATCTTCGCAAACGGGACGTTCGTTTTTTTCGATTTCGCCTTGGTTATCCATATGACCCTCCTTTTTTCGTTTTTCTAACCGTGCGCACGGATAAGTATAGTTCTATTATACTGTGCCGACCTGCATATCGTCAAGTAAAAATGTGCAACGCGGGACATAATTAAGTTGTCGAAAAAACACTTTGTTTGGTGAATTATGTCGGAATTTGTCGAAAGACTTCAAGAGTTAATGGACGAGCAGGGATTGAATAGAAAAATGCTCGCTAAGAAAGTAGGGATAAATGCTACTTGCATTTCGCACTATTTACTTGAAAAACGTATTCCTACGGTGGAAAGTATCGTTAAGATTGCCGATTATTTTCAACGTTCAACGGATTTTCTTTTGGGTAGAGAGGAAGAAAATACAAAACTTACTTTTAAGCCTTGCCCGTCATTCAGCGAACGACTTGCTTATATAAAAGAACAAGCGGGCGGTTCGGCGCAACAGTTTTATGGTGATTTGGGAATTTCAAAAACTTGCTATTATGCGTGGCTTAGGGGAGACCGCAAACCCACGCTTGATAATGTTATCCAAATTGCGAATAAACTTGACCGAAGAGTAGATTACATTCTCGGCAGAGAATCGTAAAAGAAAAACACCCGCAAAGGGGTGTTTCCGAAAAATCCTATTTTATAATTTCGAGTAACCGTAGCTATTGACGACGGCGTCCACCTTGACGCCCGCCTTGCAGAGAGGGCATTCGTTGGGGGCGTAGGAATCGTATTTGCCGATATCCTTTGCAAAGAACAGGCGTTCTACGGGGACTGCAAATTCTCCCACGCGGAGCTTCTCGCCAAATTCGCCGCCGAATACCGCCGCCGCACCCGCGGGCGTTCCGCCGTAGTACACGATCCCTTCGAGCGCGTTTTTCAGCGTCATACCCGTCGTCGCCGTGGCGGTCAGAAGAAGCACGCGCTTATGCTTTACGTAAGGAATCAGGTTGTCCCGCAAAAACAGCTTCTCGTTGGTGATCTCGGGGGTGACGACCGCAATATTTTTATCGACGTTCATGCCCGTCTTCATGAGCTCGTCGGCAAGGAACGCCCCGATCATCTTTGTGCGTTCCAAAGTGATGACGGTATCTAAAGGCTCGTTCACGAAGCGCGCCGCAAACAGCTTGGCGGCGGCTCTCGCGCTCACCGATTCCGACTTGACGCGCGTCATATCGATAAAGTGGCTTACGTGCGAGTGTTGGGTTGCGAAGTGTCCTTCCACGATCTGGATCGTCACTTTTCTGCTGCGTGCGGATATGAGTTCGTAAATATCGTTGTTCATAAGATTTTTTCCTCTTAACGGTATTTTAATATAAAACGCGGGCGTTGTAAAGCGCGAAAGAAAATTTATTTTGCAAAAAGTAATAATTTTTTTTATTTTAATAATGAAAAGCGTTTAATTTTGGTAAAATGTAGTTATATAAAAGTGTTATATCGGCAAATGAGGTTTCAAGTATTAGGGAGAAGGCGGAAAGAGAAATGAAAAAATCAAGAGATCGCCTTCCTGAAAGAGGCAACGGAAATCCCTACAACGGTTACGGATACGGCTATCCGCAGAACGGTTATGGCTATCCGCAGGACGGGCATCAGCAAAACAACGCGTATCCGCAGAACAACGGCTACGGCGGGTATCAGCAGGAAAATTATCCGCAGAACAACGGCTACGGCGGGTATCAGCAGGAAAATTATCCGCAGAACAACGGATATCAGCAACAGCAAAATAACGGCTATAATTATCAGCAGGAAGGCTATCCCCAGAGCGGCTATCCGCAAAACGGCTATCAGCAGAACGGATACCAAAACGGTTACGGGGGCTACGGCTATCCCGGCTACGGCTATCCCGGTTACGGGGGCTACGGCTACGGGGGCTACGGTTACGGCGGTTACGGTTATCCCGGTTACGGTTATCCCGGTTACGGGGGTTATGGATACAGTAGTTACGGAGGTTATCCCCAAATGAACTATATCGCGGACAGTTATCCGCAAGAGGATTACGGAAATCCGTATGCTGCAAACGAGCAGGCGCAAACTGAAAACGGAGCGGTAACGGCTCCTCAGAACGGGGCTCAGGCGAACGGAACGAATCAACCTGCAAAACAGAATACAGAGGCGACCGCACAGCATCCGGCACCCGCGGCGCAGAAGAAGCAAGAGAAAGAGGCGTTGCCTGCCACCGCAGAGGCGCATCCGCAGGATTCAGAGACTCAAAGCGAAGCGGCGCACGAAATTCCGGAGGGCGCGGAACACGCCGCGCACGAGGGCGATTTCTCCGAAGAGACCGATCCCTTACGGGCGGAGGCGGACGACCTCAAACGGAAGTGGTACGCGGTCACCGCGGAGTACGAGAATTACCGTAAGCGCACTGCGAATATCAAGCAGGAAGCCTATCTCGAAGGAAGAGCAGATATCATTAAAAAACTGTTCCCCATCGGGGACAACCTCGACAGGGCGATCAAGAGCTGTCATGACGAGACGACGAAAAAGGGCATCGAAATGGTGCTTTCCGCATATGAGAAATTGCTCGAATCGGAAAACATCACCGTGATCGATCCCCTGGGCAAACCCTTCGACCCGAACGAGTGCGAGGCGATCATGGCGGTCGATGCCGCGGAAGGGCAGGAGAGCGGTATCGTAACGGAAGTCTACGTAAAGGGCTATGCGCAAAACGACAAAGTACTTCGCTACGCGCAGGTCATTGTAACAAAGTAAGTAGTAAAAAAAAATATAAAACAAGTAGTCATTAAAAGGAGAAAAAACTATGGGCAAAGTAATCGGTATCGACTTAGGTACTACGAACTCGTGTGTTGCTGTGATGGAGGGCGGCGAGCCTATCGTCATCACGAATGCGGAAGGATCGCGTACGACTCCCTCCGTCGTTGCATTCCAAAAGGATAATTCCCGTATCGTCGGTCAGGTCGCAAAGCGTCAGGCTGTTGCAAACCCCGATAAGACGGTCATTTCCATTAAGCGCCACATGGGCTCTGATTTCAAAGTGAAGATCGACGACAAGAAATATTCCCCTCAGGAAATTTCGGCAATGATCTTAACCAAACTCAAAGACGACGCAGAGGCGTATCTCGGCACGACGGTTACGGACGCCGTTATCACCTGCCCCGCATACTTCACCGACTCCCAGCGTCAGGCGACCAAGGACGCGGGTAAGATCGCGGGACTCAACGTTCTCCGTATCATCAACGAGCCTACGGCGGCGGCTCTTTCCTACGGCCTCGACAAGGGCAAGCAGAGCGCGAAGGTCATGATCTACGACCTCGGCGGCGGTACGTTCGACGTTTCCATTCTCGAAATTTCCGACGGCGTGTTCGAAGTGCTTGCGACCCGCGGCGACATGATGCTCGGCGGCGACGACTTCGATAAGAAGCTCATGGACTACATGATCGACGAGTTCAAGAAGTCGAACAAGGTCGATTTGGGCAAAGACAAGATCGCGCTTCAACGTTTGAAGGAAGCGGCGGAAAAAGCGAAGATCGAGCTTTCGGCTTCCAACTCGACTTCCGTATCCCTTCCCTTCGTAGCGCAGTCCGAAGAGGGCACGGCGCTCCACCTCGAAATGGAGATCACCCGTCAGAAATTCGACGTTTTGACGAAAGACCTCGTAGAGAGAACGGAAGAGCCTATGCGCCTTGCAATGGAAGACGCAGGCGTCTCCTACAAAGACCTCGATAAAATCATTCTCGTCGGCGGCTCGACCCGTATCCCCGCAGTCGTTAAGAAGGTTAAAGATACGACGGGCAAAGAGCCCTTCAAGGGAATCAACCCCGACGAATGCGTTGCGGTCGGCGCGGCGATCCAGGGCGGCGTTTTGACGGGCGAAGTCAAAGACGTCCTCCTTCTCGACGTTATGCCTCTTTCCCTCGGTCTTGAAACGCTCGGCGGCGTGTTCACGAGAATCATCGAGCGCAACACGACGATCCCCGTTAAAAAGACGCAGGTATTCTCCACGGCTGCCGACAACCAGACGAGCGTGGAAATCCACATTCTTCAAGGCGAGCGCGAATTCTGCCGCGACAACAAGTCGATGGGTAGATTCATGCTTTCGGGCATTGCTCCCGCACCCCGCGGAATCCCGCAGATCGAAGTTACCTTCGACGTCGACGCGAACGGTATCGTGAACGTTGCGGCGAAAGACCTCGGCACGGGCAAGAGAACGGATATCACCATCACGTCCTCGACGAATCTCTCCGAAGAGGAGATCGACAAGGCGGTCAAGGAAGCCGAGAAGTATGCGGCGGAAGACAAGGCGAGAAAGGAAAAGCTCGAAAACAAGAACAGACTCGACGGGCTTATCTTCTCGGTTGAGCAGACCCTTAAAGACGACGAGGAAGGCAAGTTCAGCGACGAAGAGAAGGAGACGATGCGCGCTGCGGTCGAATCCGCGAAGGAAGAGCTCGCTACGGACGACGACGGTAAGATCCTTGCCGCTTACGACGCGCTTGCAGACATCGTTCAGCCTATTTTCAGTCGTATCTATCAGAACGGTATGCCCAACGCAGACGGCTCGGTCGGCGGCGGGGACGACGATGACGAAGTTCACCTTTAATCGAAATTTCGCATAAAGAATAAAGGGTGAGTATTCACCGCAGAAAACCGCAAACGGGTTTTTCCCACGAGCGGTTTTCGCAGTATTAAAGCAGATAAGAAAACACCGGAAAGGGTATTTTTATGGCAGAGAAGAAAAATTATTACGAAATACTCGGCGTGAGTAAAACGGCGTCCGTCGACGAAATCAAAGCGGCGTATAAAAAGCTCGTTAAACAGTATCACCCCGACCTTCACCCCGGCGACGCTGCCGCCGCGGAAAAGTTCAAGGAGGTAAACGAGGCGAACGAAGTGCTTACCGATAAGGATCGGAGAGCCGCTTACGATTTCGAGCTCAACCACGTGCGCGGCGCAGGCGGACCCCGTCCCGGCGGTCCCGGCGGCTTTGGCGGTTTCGGCGGCTTCGGAGATATTTTCAACGATATTTTCGGCGGCATGGGCGGCATGGGCGCCGATCCTGCGGGAGCGGGTATGCCCAAGGACAATACGGGTGAAGATATTCAAACCGAAATGCAGCTTACCTTTATGGAGGCGGCGCGCGGCTGTACCAAGGATTTCTCCTATTCGAGAAACGAAAGCTGTTCCGCTTGCCGCGGTACAGGCGCGAGAAACGGCACGGCGCTGAGGACCTGCTTGAAGTGTGCGGGAAAAGGTCAGATCCGCATTACGCAAGATACCATGTTCGGCAGAACGGTTCGTATGGGCATCTGCCCCGACTGTAACGGAAAGGGCAAGATCATTACGGAAAAGTGCCCCGACTGTAAGGGAAGAGGGTATACCCGCAAGGATATGAAGATCAGCGTTACCGTCCCGCCCGGAGTAGACAATACTTCGTACTTGAAGAAGCGCGGTTTGGGTCAGGCAAGCACGACGGGCGGTCCTTCGGGCGACCTCGTTATCAACTTTAAGGTCGCGCCTCACAGACTGTTTACGCGTAAGAATATGGACTTGTATCTCGATCTTCCCGTCCCTTACGCAACGGCGGCGCTCGGCGGCGTTATCAAAGTGCCCGACGTGGATAACGTGTTCGAATACACGATTCCCGAAGGCACGCAGTCCGGAACGGTGTTCACGCTGCACGGCAAGGGCATTAAATCGAAGAACGGAACGGGCAGTCTTTTCCTGCGCGTGATCGTGGAAGTTCCCACAAGACTTTCGCGCGATCAAAGAAAGGAAATGGAGGGCGCCGTCAAGAACTTCGACATTAAGCAATACGACAAGGCGAAAAAGTTCAGCGACGCGATGGACGCGCTCTACGGCGTTTCTCCTTATTCCAAAAAGTAATTACATAAAAAAGCCTCCGCATTAAGCGGAGGCTTTTTTCGGTCATGCGTTCCGATGGATAAAGTACTGCGTGAGTATGATAACCGCAGCGCCCGTCTCCGCCTCGGAGAGCTCGGGGGAGGCGTAGGGTAAGAGAGTTTCCCGAATCACTTCGGGAAGTTGTTCGCTTTCTACGCCCGTACTCTTCTCGGTAAGAGCGGCGGCCGCCTCGTCCTTCTTCCCGTCGGGAACGATCCCGTCGAGCAGGGTATAGAGCGGGTCTTGTTTTTCAGTACTTTTCGGGGAACGGATGAACTGTTCGTAGACGACGTAGTAAAGGGTCGCGGCAAGTCCGCAGGAAAATCCCTTCTCCACCGTATTCAAAAGATCCTTCGTAAAGGGGTCTGCGCTCAGAGATACGAGCGCAGCGAACACCGCATAAACGACGAGACCGATTGCAAACGGCAGGAATACGAACACCCGTCGATTACAGTTTTTCATGACCGTTTTTTTGAGGAGCGACGTCAAAAGCGTCACTCCGAGCGCGAGCAGCAACACGTCTGCACCGAAAGTGCGGAACGCGTTAAAGACTTGCAAAGCCGTCATATTGACCTCCCGCCCGCCGCAAGTCAATTATAGTGTAAAATTCGGGAAAAATTGTTGCCGTATGCCAAATATTTCTTTATGTTTTTTCTTCGAACGCTTGACTTCCTTTGTCGTATTTTGTTATAATAGTGTCATGAGAAGTGTTTTCGCTAAAAGCCGCAATCAATCACTCATTATATTGAAATTTACAGGCAGACTTTCCGCATAGGAAAGGACTGCCTTTATTACTTTTCGGAGGTTATATGAAAAAAGTTGCGTTTATCATGGGCAGCGACAGCGATCTTCCCGTAGCGGAGAAGGCGTTCGAGGTTTTCAAGGAATACGGCGTTCCCTTCGAGGTACACGTGTACTCCGCGCACAGAACGCCCCAGGAAGCGAAGACGTTTTCGGAAAATGCGGACAAGAACGGCTTCGGCGCAATCATCTGTGCGGCGGGCATGGCGGCGCACCTTGCGGGCGCGATCGCGGCAAACACCGTGCTTCCCGTGATCGGCATTCCCGTAAAATCGACCTTCGAGGGATTGGACGCACTTCTTGCCACCGTGCAGATGCCGGGCGGGATTCCCGTTGCGACGGTTGCGGTGAACGGCGCGAAGAACGCGGCGCTCTTAGCAATCGAAATCTTAGCGGTGTCCGATTCCGCGCTTGCGGAAAAACTCAAAGCCTCCCGTAAAGCGGCGGCGGAAAGCGTACTGAAAAAAGACGCCGAGATATCGGCGAAATTTCATTTATAAAAAAAAGGAGATTTACAATGGAAAAGAAAGAGCAGCTCTATGAAGGAAAGGCAAAAAAGGTCTATGCTACGGGCGACAAGAATTTGTGTATCGTTTCGTACAAAGACGACGCGACGGCGTTCAACGGCTTGAAGAAGGGCACGATCGTCGGTAAGGGCGTCGTGAACAACCGCATGACGAACATGATGATGCGCCTCCTCGAAAAGAAGGGCGTTCCCACCCACTTCGTGGAAGAACTCTCCGACAGAGACACGGTCGTCAAGAAGGTTAAAATCGTTCCGCTCGAAGTCATCATCCGCAACGTTTCCGCGGGCTCTTTTGCAAAGCGCTACGGCGTGGAAGAGGGGATCGTGTTCGACGAGCCCACTATCGAATTCTCCTACAAGAACGACGAATTGGGCGATCCGCTCATCAATACCTATCACGCGCTTGCGTTGAAACTTGCGACGAAAGAGGAGATCGAGCTCATTAAAAAGTACGCCTTTAAGGTGAACGAAGTGCTCAAAGAATACTTCCTCTCCCTCGGCGTAAAATTGATTGACTTCAAGCTCGAATTCGGTAAAACGCACGACGGCAAGATCGTGCTTGCGGACGAAATCTCGCCCGACACCTGCCGCTTCTGGGACGTAAAGACGAACGAGAAGCTCGACAAGGACCGCTTCCGCCGCGACCTCGGCGGAGTCGAAGACGCATACAAAGAAATCTTTGCGCGCGTAACGAAGGGGGAGTAACGCCGCATGGGAGGATTTTTCGGAGCGGTGCGTAAGCACAGTGCAATACTCGACGTCTTCCTCGGCACGGACTACCATTCTCACCTTGGGACAAAGCGCGGCGGCATGGCTGCATACGACGGGGAACTCGGCTTACAACGTGAAATTCACAATATCGAAAATTCGCCCTTCCGCACCAAATTTGCGCGTGCGATCGACGAATTGAAGGGAAATTCCGCAATCGGCTGTATCAGCGATACGGACCCTCAGCCGCTTTTAATGTATTCTAAGCTCGGCAAATACGCGATCTGCACCGTCGGCATCATCAACAATGCGGACGAGCTGATGGAGAAGGTAGTTTCGGGCGGCGGCTATTTCGACGCTATGACGGGCGGCAAGGTCAATTCCAACGAGCTCGTTGCCGCGCTCATCAATCAGAAGAATACTTTTGAAGAGGGAATCCGTTACGCACAGCAAAGCATACAGGGCACGGCCTCCATTCTTCTTTTGAAGGAGGGCGGCAACCTCATAGCGGCGCGCGATCATATGGGACGGCTTCCCGTGCTCGTGGGAAAGAGCGACGACGGCTATTGCGTTTCGTTCGAATCGTTCGCCTTCCAGAAGCTCGGCTACGTTCTCGAAAAGGAGCTCGGTGCGGGCGAAATCGTGGAGATTTCCACGGACGGAATTGAAGTGCTCTCTCCCGCACGCAAGGAAATGCGGATATGCTCTTTCCTTTGGTCGTACTACGGCTATCCCACTTCCTCTTACGAAGGGGTGAACGTAGAAATCATGCGTACCCGCAACGGCGAAATCATGGCGGAGGAGGACGCGCGGCTGAATAACGTGCACGATATCGATTCCGTCGGCGGCGTTCCCGATTCGGGAACTCCTCACGCGATCGGCTATGCGAATAAGAGCGGTATTCCGTTTGCCCGCCCCTATATCAAATACACGCCTACCTGGTCGAGGAGCTTCATGCCCCAGAATCAGGCGGACAGAAATAAGATTGCCAAGATGAAGCAGATTCCCGTTCACGAGCTGATCGTGGATAAAAATCTTCTTCTCGTGGACGACAGTATCGTCCGCGGCACGCAGCTCAAAGAGACGGTGGATTTCCTTTATTCGCACGGCGCAAAGACGGTGCATATGCGTTCCGCCTGCCCGCCCATTATGTACGGGTGCAAGTTCCTTAACTTCTCCCGCTCCACGAGCGAAATGGATTTAATTACCCGCCGTACGATTTTGGAGCTCGAAGGCGAGGAGGGCTTCAACCACCTCGAAGAGTACAGCGACGCAAAGACGGAACGCGGCAAGGCAATGCGCAGGGCGATCTGCGAGAAATTCCACTTCGAATCCTTGGAGTTCCAGTCCCTTGAAGGCTTACAAAAGGCAATCGGAATCGAGCCGTGCAAGCTCTGTACCTACTGCTGGAACGGCAAGGAGTAATACGCTTATAGAAAGCGGGATATACTTTTGTGTTTATCAAAATAGGAGATACAATGAAAGACAGCTACTCTGAAAGTTATAAAAAAGCGGGCGTCGATATCACCGCGGGATACAAGGCGGTCGAGCTCATGAAAAAGCACGTCGCGCGCACCATGCCGCAGGGCAAGGCGGATATCGGCGACTTCGGCGGCGCATTCCCGCTTCCCAAGGGTATGAAAGACCCCGTGCTCGTTTCGGGTACGGACGGCGTGGGCACGAAGCTCAAAATCGCCATGCTTCTCAATAAGCACGATACGATCGGGATCGACTGCGTGGCCATGTGCGTGAACGACGTCATCTGCTGCGGTGCGAAGCCCTTGTTCTTCCTCGACTATATCGCCTGCGGAAAGAACGTTCCCGAAAAGATCGCGGATATCGTGGGCGGCGTTGCGGAGGGTTGCGTACGCGCGGGCTGCGCGCTCATCGGCGGCGAGACTGCGGAGCACCCCGGCATGATGCCCGAGGACGATTACGATTTGGCGGGCTTCTCCGTGGGAATCGTAGACCGCGAAAAGATGATCGATAAGAATAAAATGCAGGCGGGCGATATCATGATCGCGCTCCCTTCCACGGGCGTGCACAGCAACGGCTTCTCGCTTGTAAGAAAGGTATTCGATATCGAACACTGCGACTTGAACGGCTATAAAA
>JAIDSX010000111.1 GCA_029060985.1 Clostridia bacterium
GAAGTATCGTCTACGATTTCTTCCTCTTCATAAGCGGGCTGCTGCTGATTCTGCAAAAGCTGATTCATAAGCTCCTGTTGTTGAGCCGCCATCTGCGCCATTTGCGCTTCCATGCGCGCCTGTTGCTCCGCCATCTGCGCACGGAGTTCGTCCGCTTCGGAACGCGCGTTGTAATCGGAAGGCGCACCATAATTAGGCTGAGCCCCGTAATTGGGCTGCGCGCCGTAATTCGGCTGCGGCTGCGCATAAGCGTTGGGATCGCTCTGCGCGGGCGGAAGCGCCATCTGCTGCTGCATTGCGGGAAGCAACGCAGAGACCGTGGAAGCAATCAGATTCTGCATATCCTCGTATTGGAACTGCGGCTGCTGACTGTTCTGCTGCATTGCGGCGAACATCATTTTGAGTTCGTTGTCGCGGCGGCGCTGTTCCTCTTCACGCATATACTCTTTTTCTTCAGCAATGCGCGCCTCTTCGCGCTTTAACAAGAGTTCCGCTTCCTTGCGCTTTTTCGACGTTACGAACAACGCCGCAAGCGAGACGATGAACAATCCGAGCGCGACGAGCGCAAGCACCGTCCACATGGTTTCGTTCATTCCGAGGAAGGTCGAGCCCGCAGCCATTGCAAGCAACCCGACGGGCGCGAAGCCGTAGGTCGTCGCATACGACTGAGCCGCAAGCTCTTTCGCTTCTCTCTTAGCCGCCTTGGCTTTGCTTACGTTGCCGTACGACTTTGCCGCGCATACCAGGAACAGCACGATGGAAGCGCCGCCAACGATCAGCTGCCACAAAGGTAAATTCGAGGTGTCCGTTCTGGGATTATCGCCTTCGCCGTTTTTATCGGGGTCCGTCGTTGCGGGAGGCGTTTCGGTATTGGGTCCCTCTACGATCCCGTAGGGGAATCTGTATTCCTCGGAACGCTTGATAAGCGAATCCTCCTCTTCATTCATTCCGAAGCAGACGAAATCCGCATATTCTTTCTTGATCGACGCAACCGCCTTGTACTCGACGCCCTCTTTCATTTGGCTGACCTTTTTAACGGGCGTTCCGTCCAAATTGAAATACTCGTAATCCACCATCTTCGAGATATCGAAATCCTCGGACGAGAGTATGGGTCTGCCGTTTTCGTCTACTTCGTCCCAATCCTGCGGAAGCGTTATGGGAACGACTTCGATAGTAAGCTCCACGATTTCGAGCTGTTTATTGACGTCTGCGCCCTTCCACACGACGTTCTGATCGCTTCTGAGCGCGATTCGTACCGTACGCGTTCCGATAAATTTCTCGTTTACGATAAGCGGCTTGTACGTACTCGTCTCGCCGAGCACCGTTACGAAGTCGCGAATATCATTCCAATTCGCGATGTAGAATTCCTGTTCTTCGAAGTTGTATTCGAGCACCGGTTTAATGAGCGTAGGTCTATCGAGCTGTTTGGCAGGCTCTTTGAACATCCTGAACTTGTAGATCGTTTCCGCCGCTTCATCGTAGAGGAAATAGAGATTGCCTTCCATATCGCCCGATACTTCTACGCTTGCATAAATATCCGTTTTGAACGGTCCGTTGATGCTATTGACTTCATCTTCAATCTTTACGTAATTTCCGTCGCCGTTCTTCGTCTGATATATGACATTGTAGTAATCCAAGTCTACTTCTTCACCTGCCGCGAATACGGGACGGGCGGGCTTATCTTCCCAACCGACGATCGTAATATACATCGGGTCGATTTTGACCGTGACCGTTTTATTGGTGATCCCGCCGCTCGACCATACAAGGCTGTTTCTTAACGACCCGATCGGCGTGCACGTGATATAATACGTCCCCGCGTCGGGCACTGACGTTTCCGATATGCTTTCCGTGCCCTTCTTTACGGATACCGTAAGATACTGCGCCCAATCCGCGTCCAGCCCGATGAGCGTTATCAAATTGTAATCGCTGCCGTTATAGGACAAGCCCGATACTGAAGTAGGGCTCGTGAGCTCGTGCTTGGTGATCTCCCAATTCAGCGTTCTCACCGAAGCGGGCATGACGTATTCGCCCGCCGCATTCTTGAAATTGGAAAGGTCGATATTGTCCTCGTCGATATCATCGCCGAACGCCACCGTAGCGGTATAAGTGTTTGCCGCGGAGAATTCGTTTTGCGTATAGATAAGACTCAACGTCGCAGGCACGTTAAGCGTGACCGTGTGCAGCTTTTCCACGTAATTTCCGCTTCCGTCGTCTATGAGCGTGAACTCGAACGGATTCGCGGGATCATATTTCCATTTAAGGTCTGTCTCGCTGATTTGGAACTTCGTGATTTCAAACTTGACCGTTCTGTTTATCACGTAGTAGCTTGCGGACTTATCGTCCTTTACGGCGATTCTCGCCGTGTACTCGCCCGCGTTCACGGGCTCACCGCCGAGCCTTATGCCGTTTTTGTCGAAATACGCTACTTCGAAATCGCCACTCGAAAGTTTATCCGTCGTGAACTTGATGGGCTGCGCCTCGCCGCTGTACATTCCGCCCGCCTTGGTGACGTTCACCGTTACGCCGATTCTGTAATCTTTCAGCGAGAAAAGCCGCGGGTTTGTTCCTGTCCCGAACACGAAGTTGTTCCCCGCCGCAGACGAGAACACCGCCTCAACAAAGTAGTTATCCACCCCGCCGTCGCTATCGGGCGAGACAATTTCTCCCATCGGCGTATGATTGGAAGCGGGCACGTAAGTTCCGTCCCCTTGTTCGATTGCCTTGTAGAATTTGTATTCTACATATTTTCCGCCATCGGTCAGAATCGGATAGGTGAATGAGAAATCGCCTGCGCCAGTGCCGTCCTCGCCGTCCAAGTCCCAAACGAGGTCGATCACGCCCTTCTTGATTTGCCAGTCGAGCGTCCAAGGGAATTTTCCATCGTTATTCGTTCCCGTACCGTTGTAGATATACGAATTTGGATCGCTTTCCTTGGGAAGCACGTAGTTGTCCTTATCCGCACTCTCGTTTTTCAGCTTTAACGAAACCGTCGCTTTGTAAACGCCTTCGCCCGTAACTTCCTGCTTTATATTTTGGTCGTACGTTGCGGTCAGCGCAGGAGGAAGATTTATAAGCTGTACCTTGATGGGACTGCCCGTGTAACCGATAGCTCCCTCGTAATCCCATTTTACGTCCGTAAGGTCGAACTTCACCTTCATGATCTTCCAGGTGATCTCGTACTCTTTGTCCTTGAAATTATAGGTATTGTTGAGCTTGGTCAAAACGACCCTCGTCTTGTACGTGCCCGCGTTCAAACCCGTAGAGCTGTACGTCGTTTCGCCGACTTTCCCTTCGGTATATTCTTTGATTTGCACGCCCTTTTCCGCAAGTCCGTCCGCTTTAAGCGATACGGTGAACGTTCTGCTTGTGTAATCGATTTCGTTATTCGTTACGTCTGCAAACAATCCGTACGTGCGCCCGTCCGAATATTGCCAGATAATGTCATCATTGCTTAGCGTTACCGTCTTGCCCACGACTTCCACGTTCTGCTCGATAATATTTGCAAGATAGTTTCCGTTCTCGTTCGTGGAAGTAGGCGTTGCAAGCTCTACGTGGATCTTATGCGTCCCCGTATCCAACGGGTCGAGCGTGACCGTTGTCACCTTGCCTTCTGTCTTGATTTTATCGGCTCCGACGACAATCGTTCCGCCGTTGTTCGGCTTCTCGTAGGTGATATTGTAGCGAATCCTATCCTCGCCCACTGCGTTGTGCGTGATTGTAAAGACCTCGTTCGTATTCGTTTCGAACTGCCAGCCCGCGCCATCCGGACGACCGATCGAAATATTCAACGGTCTTTGCGTTACGCTCAAATTCAAAACGCCGCCGCCTTCGCCCCAGCAGTTGTTCGACTGGTCGTACAGCGTAAACGGAATGCTGTAATCGCCCACGTTCTTTATCGTGATCGTGCGCGTTACCACTTTCGTTTCTTCATCTACTACCTTTTTATAGGTCGCGCCCGTAGGCATATCCGCCTGCGTAAGCTCTACGATCTTATCTACGTTCCTGTCCGTGCCCATCTGCCCGTCGTTCGCCAACGTAAAGACGATATCACTTCCCGTGTACATCGGGTCGAGCTCGCCGCTCACCGTGGGCGTGTTGATGGGTATTGCTTTAAGCGTAAACTGACGCTTGACGTCCGTTTCCTTAATTTTATAGTTCCTTCCGCTTCCGAGCGTATTGATTGCCGCCTTTGCGATATACGTTCCGATTTTATCCGGTACCTTGGTGGGATCGGCGGGGTCCAAAGGCGTTTCGTCCTCATCATTATGATAATATGTGAAGGTGAGCTTCGGCTTTTTGGTGCCCCTATCGTTCAAAGCGAGATCGTCCGTGACGAAATCCGCAACCGCTATGCCGCCTGAAGTATCCCAGTTTAACCTGACTTCTTTCTTCGTGACCATTACGGTGATTTGTTTACTGCCCGTCGTGCCGTCGCTCCAGGTATAGCCGCTCTCCAAGTTGAACGTCACGGTATAACCGTCTTCTTTGTAGTTTACGATGTCGCCCGTAGGATAGCTGATCGTCATGATATCGGTATCGCCGTGAACGTCCTCCGCGTACCAATCCGCACCCGTTACGTCTAACGCCTCGCCCGTGTACTCCACTTCATAATTTAAGGGCATTTGTACGATATGATTACGCACGGGAGACTCGTCGGGAGTAAATGCCGCCATCGTAATATAATTTTTATTCCAAATCGTAGAAGGCAACTTCGAGCCGACTGCTTTTTGCGCCGTATCGATTAAATCGCTCTGCGTAGTGTGCTTGTTCAATTTGGAAATATTGGCAGCATTAAGAGTTGTATTATTGGTGGATACGGTGGTAACGTTCGGTCCTCCATGTATGTTATCCATTGTTATACTGGGAAGACCTGTAACCGGCAAAGCCGTCGCCGAATCCACGTAACAATTTGTGATTTTAGCGCCACTGTAATTAGTATTATTATTGCCGCCCATCAAAGCCGCAAGGGAAGTTCTCGTTTTAATTGAACCGCCGGAGACGTTCACGTAGCCGACAAAATTTTCCACCGTCGCAATGTTGCTACCTTCCCTCAAAAAGCCGACTGCCGCGCCGACATTCGGAATGTAAGATGTGTAAGTGTGCGTAGAATACGACGCACAATCGAAAATGTCTGTAGTCGTGCCTTTACGCACGTCTCCCAAAATTCCGCCCGAGTGGGTATTATACGACTGCGTACAATTAAGATTGAACGTAACGTTTGCGGAGCAGCGGTAAATGGTCAGTTTTTTATCGGAAACGTGCTCCCCATGTATACCGACGATTCCGCCGTTCCATATATATTGGGAATAGCTCGACGTCCCGTTCGCCATCAAACCCTTTACGTGGCAATTTAGGATATAGCTCTCACCCGAAGAAACGCCTACGATTCCGCCAAAAAAAGGACCCCATTTTGATTCAAAGCCTTCAACCGCAGGCATATTTTTGTATGAAAAATTATCCAGTACCAAATCGGTGACCGTTGCATTTTTACAATAATCGATTAAGCCGAATCCACCCCAGGTGGTCGTGCTTGCGTCCGTATGGTTTGCAGCCCGACGGGTTGCGTCTACGGCTACCCAAGCAGAACCGTTCCAATACTGCCAAAGGGTAGCGTTGATATTTGAAAGCTTGTGCCCCTGCCCGTAAAGCGTGCCGTAGAACCACGGGATAGAACGGAAGGTCACACCCGTAAAATCGATATCCCTTGCCAAAACGAAAACCTTGCCCGCGCCCCTGCCGTTCGTGTAAACGGAAAGCCATTTTGCCATGTTTTCCCAGTCCGTTGCGTTTTCGATAACGTAAGGGTTTGCCGCTGTACCGTGTGTACTGTCCGTATCTACCGTCTGCGGTTTAAGATCGGTAGTCCCCGATCCCGCGTGCAAGCTCGCCGCAAGGGTTTTATCGGTATAAGCGTAAACGTACCCGTTGGGGAATCTGCCGAACGTTGCTCCGTCGGGACGCTCGACAAGTTTCGTCGCCGCCGCCTGCGCGGTAATCGCGTTGCCGTTTTTCGCTTCGCCTTCGCGCTCATTCAGCGAGCCGATTATACCCCCCCCCATGGCAATGATCGTTAATATCAACAAAAACGAAAACAAAACCGTCCATAACGATTTTTTAGTCTTTTTTGTATTCATAAGCCACCTCTTTTTGCGGTTTTCCTTTACAGATTATAGTATGCTGTATATATTTCTCTTATACACAAAGACTAGCACAAAAGA
>JAIDSX010000112.1 GCA_029060985.1 Clostridia bacterium
GGAATGGATTGCTCCGCATCGGAGAGCGTAATATGAATTTTTCCCTCGCCGTCGGGCGGAGTGGTGAGCGCGGCAAGCTCCAAGGCGTTGTACGCCGTTCTCAAATCCCCCGCCGCCGTGTCCGCAATATGGTCGAGGGCTTCGGGATCGATTTCGATCAAATAGCCGCCAAGCCCCTTTCTTTTGTCTTTGAGCGCCCTTAAAAGCGCGCCCTTGATGTCGCTTGACGAGAGTGCCTTGAACTCGAACACGCGGCAGCGCGAAACGATTGCGGGCGTCATGGAAGCGTACGGGTTTTCCGTCGTCGAGCCGATAAAAATGACCGTGCCCTGCTCGATCGCGGGAAGCAGCGAATCGGACTGCGTTTTATTGAAGCGGTGGCACTCGTCGAGCATTAAATAGGTGCGCTTGTTGTAGAGCTTCAAATTCTCCCGCGCCTTCTCGACTGCCTTTTTAACGTCCGCAACGCCCGAATTGACGGCGTTGAGCTTGACGAACTCTCCGTTCGTGGTTGCGGCGATAATGTTCGCAAGCGTGGTTTTTCCGCAACCGGGAGGTCCCCAAAAGATACAGCTTCCAAGGCGGTCGAGCTGAACGGCGCGCCTTAACAGCGAGCCCTCCGCAACGACGTGGCTCTGCCCCACGAATTCTTCGAGCGTATTCGCCCGCATACGCTCGGCGAGCGGCTTCGCTTTTTCTTCGTTTCCGTTCCAATCGAATAAATCCATAAGTTTACCAAATATTCATAATCGAATTTTTTCGCGCGTATTTTGAACTATGCAAAAGGTGAAAAAATTCTTCCCCTATCTTACGAGTATCGTCGTCGTGCTCGCTATGGCGTGCTTTCTCGCCTTCCCCGCCCGATATACGCATCTTGTGTTGGAGGGCGCTACCCTCTTTGCGGTATGCGTGATGCCCGCAACCCTGCCCTTTTTGTTTTTAACGGCGATCCTCACCCGCCAAAGGGTCTTTCAGCGGGCGGCTGGAAAAATCGCTCCGCTTGCAAGAAATGCGTTCCGCGTTTCGGGCGCGGGCGGGCTTTGCGCCGTGCTCTCCGCTCTTTCGGGCTATCCCGTAGGCGCACGTACGGTCTACGACCTGTATACGCGCGGCGCGGTCGATAAGAGCGAAACCTTTCGCCTTGCCTGTCTTTCCTCCACTTCGGGACCCATGTTCCTCGTCGGCGCGGTCGGCGCGGGTATGTTCAAGAGCGCCGCGCTCGGCTGGATTCTGTTTGCCTCGCACCTTTTGGGCGTGTATCTCGTCAGCTTTTTATTGCGTTTCACTGCAAAAAAATCGACCGTTTCGGAAGTCCCGAAGTTTGCTCTTACAAAAAACGACGGAAATCCTTTAATGGATTCCGTGATTTCCGTGCTTGCTGTGGGCGGAGCGATCGCAATATTTTACGCCTTTTCTGGAATTGTTTGCGACGCACTGTCCCTTGCGGGACTCTCTAACGGCTTTTTGAGCGCGGCAGTGACGGGGCTTATCGAAATGACCTCGGGCTGTAAGCTGTGCTCCGAAATCGGAAATATGTATTCCGTCGCCCTGTCCGCCTTTCTCGTGACCTTCGGCGGCGGCTGCGTTCTCATTCAGCAGACGATCTTTCTATCCCGCGCAGGCGTAAAAAGTCTGCCGTTTATCGGGGTCAAGTTTTTACAGGGGAGCGTCTCCGCGCTCTTCGCGCTCGGATTTGCCGCCGCAATTCTTTAAGACTGCCCGTATGCGCCGAGAATCTTGAAGCCTTCCGCTGTTTCTTGCGTTTCTTTGAGCGCGCTTTTTACGTTGTCGCTCCCGATATCCCCTTTGAACTCGATAAAGAAGCGGTAATCCCCGAAAATATCGCGCACGGGTCTGCTTTCCACACGGGTCACGTTGATACCGTGACGGGCAAAAATTTCCAATAATCTGCACAGCTCCCCCGCTGTTTCCCGTTTACATACGACGGTAAAATAGACGTATTCGCTGTGCGCGGGCGGTTGATTTCCGCGTTCAAAGAGCAAAAAGCGGGTGAAGTTTTCCTTCGCGTCCGCAATATTTTCCTCGGAAAACACGAGTCCTGCCGTCCCTTCCTCTTTCACGTGCGCGCCCACGATCCCTGCCGTGTGCTCGTCGAGCATGGACAGGCTCTCCGCCGTGGAATGGGTGTACACGAGCTTCGCGTTAGGGCAATTCTTTGCGATAAATTCGGAGCATTGGCTGAGCGCCTGCACGTGCGAGCACACCCTTTGGATCTTCGAATAGGGAATGTTTCCCTTCGTAACAAAACGGTGTTCGATGGGCAACAGATACTCCCCTACGCCGATGACGTTTTCCGCCTTGGAAATCAAATCGAGATTCTGAACGACGCTTCCCATAATGCTGTTTTCCACGGGGAGCACCGCCGCGTCTACAACTCCCTCTAAAAGATAATTCAGCGTGGCGGCAAAGCTCGAACAGTACAGCCTTTCCGCCCCCTTGCAGAGCTTTTCCGCGGCAATTGCGGAGTACGCTTCCTTCGGACCTAAACACGAAACCTTCATTACACCTTCTCCGCAATATCAAGAATGAGTCGTTCGGTATCCTCCCAGCCGAGGCAGGGATCGGTGATAGACTGCCCGAACACGATATTGTGCTTTTGCGAGCCTTCCACAAGGAAGCTCTCGATCATAAAGCCCTTGACGATTTTTTTGAATGCTTTATCGTATAATCTGTTTTGAAGCACCTCTTCCACGATACGTATCTGCTGGCGGAACTGCTTGCCCGAATTCGAGTGATTCGCGTCGATAATGACGGCGGGATTTTTCAGCATATCCGAATGCTGATACCCCTCCAAAACCTGCATGACCGTTTCGTAGTGGTAGTTGGGAATATCGTTCCCGTAGGAATCCACCATACCCCTCAACACGGCGTGCGCGTACTCGTTGCCGTGTGTTCCCACCTGCCATTCGCCGTACTTGAACACCTGCGGCTGTTGGGAAGCGAAGATAGAATTTAACAGAACGGGAATGCTTCCGCTCATGGGATTCTTGATTCCGACGGGCACTTCCGCGCCGCTTGAAACAAGGCGGTGCATCTGATTCTCGCTCGAACGCGCCCCCACGGCAACGTAGGATAAAACGTCCTCGAAATAGGAATAGTTTTCGGGATAGAGCATTTCGTCCGCCGCAGTGAGCCCCGACTCCGTAATGGCGTGTAAGTGAAGCTCGCGGATCGTTTTGATCCCCTTTACGATATCCTCTTTGTTTTCGGGATCGGGCTGCAAAAACATTCCTTTGTACCCAACGCCCCGCGTGCGCGGTTTGTTCGTATAGATACGCGGAACTAATACGAGCTTGTCCTTGACCCTCTCGTTGAGCTTTCCGAGCCGCTTTACGTATTCCAACACGGGCGCGCTCTCGTGCGCGGAGCAAGGCCCGACGATGACGAGCAGCTTATCGCTCCTGCCCGCAATTACGTCACGGACGAGCCCGTCGCGCTCCTCTTTGATTTTTTTGAGGGATTCGGGAAGCGGCTGCGCTCTGTGCAGTTCGCTTGCGGAAGGAATCTGGATCTGTCTTTCAAACATCTTTTTTCTCCGTAATGATTTCGTATATCGCCTTCGGCAGATAGCTTTCGAAGGGCTTATCGAACGCAATGCTGTTCTTTACGAGCGTGGAGCTTATATGCAAATGCTCCTGCTCTGCGGGAAGGTAGAGCGTGATCATATCGGGATCGAGCTTGCGGCTTGCATAAAAATCCGCCGTTTCGTAATCGAAGTCCCTGAAATTCCTGACCCCGCGCACGTAAAAGCGGGTATTCTCTTTTTTGAGCAAATCGACGATCGCACCGTTCCAAGTGACGACGCGCACGCGCGGCTCGCCCTTGTAGACGGCTAAGATCATTTTCTCCCGCATTTCCACAGGAAATAAACAGCTCTTATTCTTATTTTCGGCGACCGCTATGACCACCTCGTCGAAGAGAGCAAGGCACTTTTTCACGGTGTCCTCGTGCCCGACGGTAAAGGGATCGAACGTCCCCGCAAACACGCACTTTTTCATAATTTCCACATTGATATATTCGTTCTGCCGTACTTACGGCAATCCGCAAGAATCCACCCTTCCGCGCCCATTTCCTCCCGCTCGCTTTCGTAGACGACGAGCCCGTCCGCGCTCAAAAGGTTTCTCGTTCTTACAGTATCGAGTATTTCTTTCAAATAATTCTCTTTATAGGGCGGATCGCAGAAGATCAAATCAAACTGCCCCTCTACACGCGCCAAAAGGGTGCGGAAATCGAGGTTGTAAGGCTTTGCGCCCTCTTTTACGAGCCGCAGATTTTTTTCCAAAACCGATAAACTTTCGCGCGAGGAATCGTTGAAAACCGCCTCGCTTGCGCCGCGGGAAAGGCATTCGATTCCCAAAGCCCCGCTCCCCGCGAACAAGTCCAAAACGCGCGCCCCGCTCAATTTACCGGACAAAATCTGAAAAAGCGACTCCTTCACCCTGTCGGGCGTGGGACGGATGTTATCGCCCTGAAAGGAAGAAAGCGTTCTTCCCCTGTATTTTCCCGCTATGATCCGCATTACTTTTTCTTCTTTTTCGACTGCAACGTCTTGCGCTTTTGTTCTTCCGTCTGTTCGTGATATACCTTAGGCGCATTTTTCGCCTCTTGGAGCGCCTCGTTGCGCTCCTCAATGACCTTCTTGCGCCGCTTCTCCACGTACGCGCCGACGATATAGAAGACGCCCGTTACGATAATGGGAAGGAGCACCATGATCATAGACCACGCCAGCGAGCTTGCGGGCGCGCCCTCAAAGCCGCCGAATATCCAGCTTATGGGCACGATCGCAAAGCCTGCAAACATGACGAGGAAGAATTTTCCGATGGAATTGAGAACTGCTCCCGGAACACAGGCGATCCCCGCAAAGACGATGACGGGAATGCCTACAAGCAAGCCGATATAAAAGCCCTTCCAAGGCGAATATTCGCGTTCGGGACGGTGATCCCCGCCCGAAGCGATTCCCGCCTCGATATTTCTACGGTGGATACATCCCGTAAGGTATGCGTCGTAATGCGTGACCCCCGTAGTGTACGCCAGGTGCGCGTTAAACGCCGCGCCGACCAAAATACACAGTGTACCGAGCAGATATTCAAGCCATGTGATCCCGACGAGCTGCGTCGCCAAAAGGAGCATACTCATAAACAGATACATCAAATACGGAGTGACCATGCGTTTCCAGCACTCACCCTGTATGCGCCAAAAGCGTTTCGCTTTGGATTCGTTCATTCTGTTTTCGCCTAATTTCTTTGCCATAACCACCCAACTTTCCTTCGTATTATTATAGATATAAACCCGTCTTCTGTCAAGTAAAATACCGTACGCCCGCCTCGGTTACGACCGCGTGAAGAGGCAGGTCGAACTTATCGCGCGGAAGCGAATCGACGGCTTGTCCCCCGTAGGCAAGTCCCACGCGCAAGCCCTTATGCTCCGCAAAATATTTGTCGTAATACCCGCCTCCGTAGCCGAGGCGGAAGCCGTCTTTATCGAACGCAAGCAAGGGCGTTAAAATCACTTCCGCAGGGCAATCAAGTCCCGATTTCGGCTGCGGGATCCCGAACACGAGCTCTGTATCCCCGGAATAGGGAACTGCAAGCATTTTCCCCTTGTGAATGCGCGGCAGTAGCACCTCTTTGCCCGCATCCAAAAGCATCTTTATGATTTTTAAGGTATCCGCTTCCGAATCGATCGAATGATAAACGAAAAAGCTCGTCCGCTCAAAAAAGGGCGACATAAGAAAATTTCGCAAAATCGCCTTGTCCTTATCGGGCGATTTCAACTTTGCGCGCAGCTCTTTGAATTTCACGCGCAGCGGGCTTTTTTCCTCATTCGTCATAACTCTTATCCGCTCTTCTCGAAACGTTTACGAGCGCCTCATACTCCGTCGTGTTATGCCGCTTCGCGTATTCCGAAACGTCTTTTAACACGAGCTTTCTCGTG
Source organism: Clostridia bacterium (assembly GCA_029060985.1). Classification (GTDB taxonomy): domain Bacteria; phylum Bacillota; class Clostridia; order Christensenellales; family Borkfalkiaceae; genus Gallimonas. The sequence continues at coordinate 5,956 of JAIDSX010000112.1, forward strand.
CCCGTCCGCGCATACCCGCTCACAACGGCTGCGTCCATGCACAGCTTCCCCTCGTCGCGGAAGAATCCGTCCCCGTAGCCGAGCCGAAGCGTATGCGCCCTTTGGGGCATATTCTCTTCGATTTTATAACCCAAGCCGTTGCCCACTGTCCTGCCGTTGTGCGCAACGCTTGCGTAAATCTTCATAGCGGGCTTCACGTCAGCCACCTTAAATCCGTCGGGTGAATAGCCGTAAAGAGCGATCCCCGCGCGCACCATATCCGCCTTGACCCCCGCAAGGATCCCGCCCGTTGCGGCAAGGTGGCTCTTCGCGTCCGGATAGATTTCCTTTACCCTATCCGCCGCCTCTTGAAAGAGCTTCATTTGCGCATTCAAATGCGCCTCGGACGCGGGCGCGTAGAGGTGGGAAAACACCCCTTCCACAGAGAACGTCCCCGTCTTTTTCAAAACCTCCGCGATACGGCGGGGCTGAAAGCCGTAGCGGTTCATACCCGTATTCACGGCAATATGCACGCGGAGCGGTATTTCCTCCTCTTCCGTAACGGAGAGCGCCAATTTCAAAACGAAGAAGGAAGTGAGCGGCGCGATCATGTTATACGAAGAAATCCGTAAAACTTCTTCCCTGCAAAGCGGCGGCGTTAAAACGAGAATATCCTCGCTGACCCCCGCGCATCTTAAAGAAGCGCCCTCGTCTACGGTAGCCACGGCAAACGCGTCCGCAACCCCGTGCAAGGCAAGAGCCACGCGCTCGGCGCCATGACCGTATGCGTCGTCCTTGACAACGGCAATGAGCGGCGCGCCCGCCGCCCGTTTGATGAGTGTTGCATTCTCCCGAATTCGTTTCAGGGATATTTGAGCCAAAGTATTTTGCACACCTTATCGTATGCAAAAGGGCGTTCCTCGGGTTACTTATTGTAAACGAAACGGTGGCAGTGCTCGCACTCAATGACGTTCCCGCCCGAAAGCGTTGACTGCTGTGCAAGCGGAAAGCTCATTCCGCACACGCAGCCGCCGTTCGTCAGGGGCACGAAAATGGGGAAAATCCGCTCCTTGCTCTTCGCCGCGTATTTTTGGAGAATATCCGCGGGAATATCCTTTGCGATCGCGTCAAGATTCTTCTTGATTTTATCCGCCTCCTGGGAGTGGGAAGCGCGGATCTCCTCGTACTTCTCCTTGTACTCCTTGCGCTGTTTCTGCATGGCGATCGTCTGTTCGCGGAACTTCTTATATTCCTCGCCCGCCGCCTTGATTTCACCCGTGAGCTTACTAAGCTCGGCTTTGAGCGCGCGGAGTCTATCGGAAAGCGCGCGCACCGTTCTTTCGTAATAACCGACGTCGCCGCCGTCCTTGATCATCTCTTCGAGTCCGTTGTATTCCGCGATCTCGTTCGTAATTTCCTCGTCGCGGCGGTTGATCTCTTCGAGAAGCGCTTTCAGCTCGTTTGCGCGCCTGTCGAGCGTATCGAGCTTTTCCTGCGCGCCGCCCATAAAGCGGTTTGCCTGCGCGTACTTCTTGTACTCCTCGCTCGACTTGATCTCCTCCTCGATTTTACGAAGCTCGTGATCCTCCGCCTGATACTTCAACAATTTTTCAAGATTCATAACTACTCCTTACATTAACCGTTCGTCCGCAAAGAACTCCGCGCGGGCGAGCGGGCTTTTTTCTTTTATTTTTTGATAGAACTGCATGAACCCGTAATTCTCCGCCGCGTAATGGGTAAAGAGAATCACGTTCAATCCCTTTTCGACGGCTTCCGCAACGAGGTGGTGCTTGGGATCGGACGAAACGAAGGTATCTACGTCCTTCGAAAGCGCAAACGCAACCGTTTCATCGTCCATGCCCGCGCCGCAGAAGCTCGCAATTTTTTGCACGGGGCGGTCGCCGTAAACGAGAACGCGCTCCGTTTTAAGCGTCTCCTTCGCCCTGTTTACAAACTCGTCAAGCGGGAGTTTCTCGATTTCGAAAACGCTCCCGTAGCCCCCTTTCGTCAGCTCGTGCATGCGAAGCGCCTTTTTCGCGCCGAGAACTTCCGCAAGACTGTCGTCGATCCCGCCCTTGGCGCAATCGAGATTGAGGTGCGCGGAGATGATAGATATTCCCGCCTTAGCGCACTCCGTGACGGGGTTGTCCGCCGTAAGCTCCTTTAAGGGCGTGTAAATTGCAGGGTGGTGCGTAATGATAAGCTCTGCGTTTATCATCTTCGCCTCTTCGACCGCCCGCATGGAGCAATCGAGCGAGAAGAGCGCGCACGTTATCTCTTTCCCGCAGTCGAGTAAAATTCCGCTGTTGTCGTATGCGCCGTATTTTTCGCAGTATTCTTGGCTTATCGAAAAGGGTGCGATTTTATCGACGAGCTTATAAATTTCCGTCAATTTCATTGAGTAACCGCTCCTTTTCCTGTAATCGCTTCATAAGTTTTTCCCGCTCCTCTTCCGAGGGCGACGATAATAAGTAATTTTTAATTTTGTCCCGTTCCGTGCGCAGCTTTTTCAAAAACGCAGGCGAGGGATTTTTCAAGTTATCCCGTCCGTAGAGGAACTCCTCTTCCGTATAGCGATCGCCGCCGCCCCTCGCGCCCAAAATCAGGTCGTAGAACTTACCGTCCTCGAAGGTGTAGTCAAGCGAAACCGAACAGCCCCTTTCCACCAAAAACCGCCGGACCTTTTCGGTATTTTTCATGGGCTGTAACAGGAATACGGGCGGAATATCGTAGGACAGGATTTTTACGATCTCCTCGCCGCCCATGCCCGCAATCAATACGGTGCACTCTTCGGGTAAAACGCGCAAGCCGTCGCCGACGAGCGCAACGCACTTCCCCTCTTCGATTTCCTTTCTTAAAAGCGTTTTCGCCTTTTCAAGCGACTGCGCGCTAATGTCCGTGATATACACGTGCTCTGCAAGCCCGTTTTTAAGCGCGTAGCGGGCGCAGTAGCCGTGATCGCACCCCACGTCGGCAAGCGCTTTTGACTTGGGGATATGCAGGCAAATTTCCTTTAACCGCTTCGTCATCAGTCGAGGAAGTCTTTGAGCTTTTTACTGCGGCTCGGGTGGCGGAGCTTTCTTAAAGCCTTCGCCTCGATCTGGCGGATACGCTCTCTCGTCACGTTGAACTCCTTGCCGACCTCTTCCAAAGTCCTCGGCTTTCCGTCGTCGATTCCGTAGCGAAGGCGCAGAACCTTTTCCTCACGCGGCGTGAGCGTGTCCAAAACGCCCAAGAGCTGTTCTTTGAGCATGATAAAGGAGACGCTGTCGCTGGGGGTCTGCGTCTTGTCGTCCTCGATAAAGTCGCCGAGGTGCGAATCCTCTTCCTCGCCGATGGGCGTTTCCAAGGAAACGGGGTCCTGTGCGATCTTCTGAATTTCACGAACGCGCGCGACCTCGATATCCATTGCCGAAGCGATCTCTTCGGGGGTCGGCTCTCTGCCGTTTTCCTGTAACAAGACGCGGGAAACGCGGGTCAAGCGGTTGATGGTCTCCACCATATGCACGGGAATACGAATGGTACGTGCCTGATCTGCGATCGCACGGGTAATGGACTGACGAATCCACCATGTCGCGTAGGTCGAGAACTTAAAGCCCTTTTGGTAGTCAAACTTTTCGACCGCCTTCATAAGCCCTAAATTGCCCTCTTGAATGAGATCGAGAAAGAGCATTCCGCGCCCGACGTAACGCTTTGCAATGGAAACAACGAGCCTTAAATTGGCTTCGGAAAGGCGTTGCTTTGCCGCCTCGTCCCCCTCCTGCATTTTACGGGCAAGCTCAATTTCCTCCTCGCCCGAAAGAAGAGGCACGCGCCCGATATCCTTCAAATACATTTTAACGGGATCGTCGAGCCCGATATCGGAGAGCGCCTGTTCGAATAAATCTCTGTCGCGCTGATCCTCGTCGTAAATAGCAACGCCCGCCTCGGGCAAATCCTTGTAGATTTTCTCAATTTCGACGGGGCTCAAATCGTATTTATCGAGCGCGTCGCAGAGGGCGTTCGTCGAAATGCTCCCCTTCATTTTGTATTCGGCGGCAAGCCCCGAAATAATTTCTTCCAGCTTTTGTTCGGTTACGCTCATAATCTTTTTAACTCCTTAAAGATTTCGCTAATTTCATTCGTATCGCCTTTTTCCTTCGCTTCGGCGAGTTTCAAGTTCAGTTCTCTTCTCTTCAAAGTTCTCACGCAGTCGGAAAAGTACCTTTCCGCGGATTCGCCCTCTAAATTGTCGCCGCTGTCCACGTTCAGCACGGCGGAGAGCGCCCCGCTGTCCGAGCCGAGCTCGTCGAAAATTCCGCTCGGCTGAACTCTTCCTTTTAATCTGCTCTTTACGATATAGTCCGCGATCGTCCTTCTGTCGCCCTCGAAAGTAAACTCCTTCAAGTCTAAATCGTTCGTGTAGGGCTTTGAAAAGAGGCACGCGCAGAGCACGAAGTCCGCCGCCTTCTCCTCTCTGTCCGCGTCCCTTTGGGGCGGCGGCTTTTGTTGCGGCTCCTTCTCTTCGGGAAGGGCGGCAACCTTGTCCAAATCAGCGGCAAGCGCCGTAATGCTTACGCCCGATATTTTGGAAATGCGTTTTAAGAGCTCTTCCTTCTCCGTTTCGCTCTCCGCTTCCTTTACGATGGGAAGGGCTTCTTTTACGAACTCTCTGCGCTCCTCCGTCTTTTGCATATCGTACTTTCTGCGCACGCATAGGATTCTGAAATCAATCAGGGGCATCGCCTTTTCGAGACAGGCGGCGTAGCCCTCCGCGCCCTGTTCCCGAATGAGATCATCGGGATCGAGCCCTTCGGGAAGCGGCACGACCCGCACCTTCAAGCCCTCGCGCTTCAAAATATCCAGTCCGCGAAGATTGGCGTTCTGTCCCGCGGAATCCCCGTCGTAGCTGATGAGAATATTCTCCGAATACCGTTTGAGCATTCGCGCCTGACTCTTGGTGAGCGAAGTGCCCATGCTCGCGCCGACGGAATGGAAGCCCGCCTGATACAGCGAAATGACGTCCATATATCCTTCGACGAGAATGATATGCGGAATCCCGCCCGCGCGCTTTTCCTTTTTAATGAGGTTGATATTGAAAAGATTGTTGCTCTTTTCGAAAATTTCCGTATCGCGGGTGTTCTTGTACTTCGCGCGGTCGCTCTTTTTAAGAAGCCTCCCGCCGAACGCTATTACGTCTCCGATCGCGTCGATAATGGGAATGATCAATCTCCCGCCCATCGCGTCGATGATCTTCCCGTCGTCCGTTCTCGCGCACGCGCCGCTCTCGACGCATTCCTCGGCGGTGTATCCGTTTGCCCGAAGATAGGCGGGAAGCGAATGAAAATCGAGCGAAGCGCCCAGGCCGAATTTTTTCATCGTCGAAGGCGCGATCCCACGCTTTGTAAGATATCCGAGGTGCTCCGCCGCATTCCCCGAATACAGATTGTTCAAGTAGAAACGCGCAGTATCCTTCATGAGCGCGCGAAGCCTGTCCTTCTTCTGCTTTTTGAGGGCGAGCTCTTCCGACTCGTGCTCGTCGAAGGCGGGGATTTCCAAGCCCGCGCGGTCTGCAAGAATGCGCACCGCCTGCATAAATTCGACGTTCTCGTATTCCTTGACAAAGGTGATGACGTCGCCCGACGCGCCGCAGCCGAAGCAGTGGTAGTACCTGTCCGCCGCGTTCACGGTAAAGGAGGGCGTCTTTTCGTGGTGAAAGGGACAGCACGCCCAATAATTATACCCCTTTCGGTCCAATTTAATATAGGAGCCGACGACGTCGGTGATCTCGTTTTTTTCTTTGATGAGGCTTAAAAACTCGGAAAATCCTTCTTTCATACCGCCCCCTCTCTCGGCTCGTACAGACTGCGGAAGAGCGAAATCGCATAGTGGTCGGTCATGGACGAAAGATAATCCGTTACCGCCCGCGGCGCGTCCGCCTTATCGTAGGGCGGCGGAAGCTCCTCAGCGTGCTCCGTAAAATAGCCGTATAGCGTTTTTATCATGCGCTTTGCGTTATCCTGAATGAGCTTGTTCGCCCGCTCGTACACGCGCTCGAACATAAACGTTCTGAGCTCTTTGAGCGCCCCCTCTTTTTCGTCCGACATTTTCACGAAAGGCTGTCCCGCGCTTGACTTGACGATATCGGAAATCGCGGTGTTAATGCGCTTGCTCGTATCCCGCCCGAACACTTTTACCGCCTCTTTGGGAAGCTCGTCCTCCTGTAAAAAGCCCGCGCGGATTGCGTCCTCGATATCGTGATTGATATAGGCAATGCGGTCTGCGTAGGAAACAACCACCCCTTCGAGCGTTTCAGGCGTTCCCTTAGAGGTGTGATTCAAAATCCCGTCGCGCACCTCGAAAGTGAGGTTGAGCCCCTGCCCGTCCTTTTCGAGAATATCCACGACGCGGAGAGACTGCTCCGCATGATGAAATCCGTAGGGCGAAAGCTCGTTTAATACCCTCTCGCCGACGTGTCCGAAGGGCGTATGCCCCAAGTCGTGACCGAGCGCGATCGCCTCCGCCAAATCTTCGTTGAGACAGAGACAGCGGGCAAGCGAGCGCGCGATCTGGCACACGTCTAATGTGTGCGTGAGACGCGACATATAATGATCGCCGTCGGGCGCGAAAAAGACCTGCGTCTTGTTCTTCAACCGACGGAAGGCTTTCGAATAGATAATGCGGTCTCTGTCGCGCTGGAAATCGGTGCGCATGGGGCAATCCTCTTCCTCTTTGAGCCTGCCCGCGCTCTCCCAAGACTTTTTCGCATAAGGCGACAAAAATTCCCTTTCTTTTTCGTAAGTCTTTTGTTTCATTGTGAATTATTTCGTCATTTATACGGAATATTCCTTTTTTTAGCAAAAATATTTTCATATTAAGAAAAACCCCTCCCTTCAAAGGGAGAGGTTTGTTCCTAACTTGAAATTGAATCTTCTTACGATCCGGAGCCGAGGTGTATGACAGTTGTTTTTCCTTCTTCATACCAACCTGCGAATGCGTCCGACTCTTCCCCAACGCCTTCTGCAAGGGTAACCTCCGTAATCATTGTGCAACCGCTGAACGCGTTTGCGGGGAGGACGTAATCTTTAACGGTTTTTATATCGTCCCCGCCGGAAGGATTCTTTCTCCACTCGTCATACTGCCCGCCCAAAACGGTTACGCTCGTAAGCGATTTGGGGATATAGTACGTGTGCGACTTCTCGTTTTCGGTTACCGTAACCGCTTCGTATTTGTCGGCGTCCGCCGTTTTGGGTGCGGTCGTGCCGAAGATATAGCCGAAGTGCGTAGATACCGCGATCGGGGTATCCATTCTCGATCCGACGAAGGGAATGGTGAGCGATTGAAGCGCGCCGCAGCCCGAGAACCATTCGCCCATCGTGTAGGTGACGCCGCTACCGATCACTGCGCTCGTGAGCGCGGAGCAATCCTTGAACGCGCCCGTGCCGACGTAGGTTACCGTGTCGGGCAACGTGATCGAGGTAAGTCCGCTGTTCTTGAACGCGCTATTACCGACGAACGTTAAAGCGCCGGGAAGCGTAATGGACGTAAGCGAAGTGCAATTTGCAAACGCATTCGTCTCGATCGCCGTTATTCCGCCGCCAAACGTTACCGTTTGGAGCGAAGTACAATTCAGGAACAAGTTCTTTCCGACCTTGTAGTTGATGTTTACATGATGGGTACCGCTGTTATCCGTATAGGTAACAATATTTTCAAGCAAGGTGGGAATCCGAATGCTTACAAGTGAGGAGCAGCCGCTGAATACCTGCTCGCCCAGCAAATTAAGATTTGCAGGAAGCATTTCCACCGTTTCAAGGTTCGCGCAATTCTCGAATGCGGAAGTATTGATCGTCGTTACGCTTGCAGGAATCGTAATTTCTGTAATCGCACAGCCGCTGAACGCCGCGTGACCGATTTCGACAAGACCTGAGCCGACTTTGACCGTTGCAAGATTCGTACAGCCGCTGAACGCCTCTCTGCCGATTACGGTAACTCCCGCAGGGATATTCACTCTCGTGATCGCTTTGTTGTTTTCGAACGCGAAATTTTCGATTCCCGTTACGGGCAAACCGTTGTACGTGTAGGGAATTCTTAAATTCGTGACGTTTTCTGCCGTAGCCGCGATTCCCGTGACGGTATAGCTGCTGCCGCGCTTACTGTAAGTGAAGTTTTCGGGATCGGCTTCCAATCTCGAACGCCCGCAACTGCACATATCCTCGGCATTGTAAACGTGCTCTGCCACGTCTTTTTTCAAATCGTGTCCGCAGGTAGCGGGATGCCAGTGTTCGTCGTCGTCCCACACCCAAGCAGTGGAATACTTATGCCCCGTTGCGGGAATAACTTCCGATTCCTTCACGTAATCACAGCGCAAGCAAACCTCGCGCGGCGTAGCGCCGTCCTCGGTGCAGGTGGCAGCCTTGCCCCCGACGAATTCAATCAAATGCCCTGCCGATTCGTTTTGCATATACGAATATCCGCACTCGCAATCGTATACGGCAACGCCGTCCTCCGTGCAGGTCACGGTGGATTTCGAAACGTTCAGCGTATACTTGTGCTCCGTTTTATCTGCCTGTTCCTCCGTGTGCTCGCAGGTTGCGCCGTGCCAGTGATACTGCGCGTTGTGCGACCAGTTCTCGGAATACGTATGCTTGTGCTCGCCGCACGCCGCAAAACACGCAAGCGCGCCTACTGCAACGGGAACTAAAACAAGAAATTTTTTCAAATTGCTTTTCATGCTCTCTCCTCCTTACGCCTTACCCATTGCGGATTTATAGTTGCTCTGGACTTCTTCTCTGCCCAGCGCGTAGTTGTGGATTCTGAATTCATCCAACCAACCGTCTGCGAATTCGCCGTCGCCCCAGTTCGCTTTGCCAAGCTGAATGACGGGGGTGCTACCGAGCATCGTTTTCAAATTCACCGTCGAGCCGACGTTTCCTACCTGCTCGCCGTCGATATAAAGAATCGTTGCGTTGGTGCGGTATACAAGCGTAATGTGCATCCATTGGCTTTGCGTGTAGCTCGCCGTTGCCGGAGCCGGTCTGCTTCCGTTATTGTTATAACGTTCGCAAGTAAGCGTTCCGTTTTTGGTAAACGCGCCGATATATTTTTCTTTGTAGCCCGTTCCCTGTTGTGCATTCGTATTCGGCGCGGCATAGAACCACCAAGACGTATCGCCTCTCTCTACTTTTACCGCAAACGAAACCGTGCAACTTTCAAGATTTTTCAGCGGGCTCACTTTATCCGAAGTTACAAGAACATCTCCCTTAATGGTGATAAATTTACTGCCGTCGAGCTTAACCGCCTTGCCCTTCTCCGCGCCGTCCTTACAGCCCTCGCCGTAGGTGAGCGTGCCGCCGCTCGAAGTTACGTTTGCATTGCCGAGAGCCGCAGTTAAATTTTCGTTGTCGAAGTTGAGTTCGAATACGAGATCACCCTCTTCTGCCGCGCCCTCTACCGGCCACTTTTTAAGAAGCGCGTTGTATTCGCTCAACGTAATGGGTATTACCGTTCCGTGACGGAATCTCGTACCACCGAAGTCAAAAGCGTCTGCCGATACGAATCTCGCAGTCGTAATGTCGTCCGTGACGAAGGGCTTGTAGCCTGCACTTTTGCCGTAGTTATCGAGAAGCAAGCACCACTTATTTTCGCCGTTTATCTTATAGGCGGTCGGTCCCTCAAAGCCCTTGATATCTTCTTCCTTCTGATATACGGTTTTTCCGTTGATCGTATAACTGCTCACGAGTTCGAACTCACCGCTTAGTGACGTGCACTTTTCCAAATACACGTACGTAGCGGTACCATCCTCGTTCTTCGTAAATCTGTAATATACGCCTTCGTGCTCGATGAACGTGGTGTCGATCAGGGAAACGTCGCTCTCGATATACACCTCGGGCTCGGTAAAGGTATCAAAATCAGTCGTATAGCATCTGTAAACGCGGTGCGTCCAGCTGTCCTGCGTTTTGGAGGCCCAGAATACCATGTACGCATTCTTATCTTTATCCCAAATAGATTCGGGAGCCCATGCGCAGGTTGCGTCGGGACGAGCGATTTGTCTGAGTCTCGGCTCGCTCCAATTTACAAGGTCTTCCGATTCCCATATGACGATGGATTTACTTCCGTTCGTCTGGCTGCCGCCCCAATCGCCGTGGATATTATAAATCGACAAATCGGTAGCAATCAAATAGAACTTATTCCCGTTCGGCGAGCGCACGATATGCGGGTCGCGCACACCTAATTCACCCACCGTGCTTTTGAGTACGGGCTGCGTGGCATTCAGGGTTTCCCATTTCGTACCGTTTTTGGAGACAGAGAAATAAACCTGTTCATCGTTCTCATTCCCCTCCCCGCCTACGAAATGCACGAACAGATACGCCGCCAATTCATTCGACTGCGCGTCGGCATACGTTTGAACGCTCTCTGTCTCTTCCGCTACCCCTTCGAGCGCGGTAACCGGTGCAAAATTCCCGCTTGCAAATGCAGACACGGCGAGCATTGCACCCATTGCAATTCCTGCAAGTTTTTTGAATTTTCTCACTTTTTCCCTCCTATCGCGTTTTATAAGAATATTTTATGTTTTTGATAGAAACTAACAAAAAATAATCTATTCGCACAAAATTATTATAATAAGGTAAGAAAG
>JAIDSX010000113.1 GCA_029060985.1 Clostridia bacterium
GTCTGTCTCGTCTGCCAATACCAACACACCGGCAAGTACTCTAAAATTATATAATAATCTTCTTAAAAAGGCAAGCGATTTTTTCAATCTTCTTGCAAAAAATGCAAAAGCGTGGTACAATGTTTGCATGGAAAAATTCATTCTCATCGACGGCAACAGCCTTTTGAATCGCGCCTACTACGCAATGGGCGTTTTTTCGACCAAAGACGGACTTCCCACAAACGGAATTTTCGGATTTATAAAATTGATTTTTAAGATTCTCGAAGATAGAAACCCCAAATATTTTGCTGTTGCGTTCGACGTGCACGCGCCGACTTTCCGCCATAAAATGTATGACGGCTACAAAGCGACAAGAAAGCCGATGCCGGAAGAGCTTGCGCAGCAAATACCCGTCTTAAAAGAATTGCTCACTTCCATGAATATCAGAATCGTAGAGAAAGCGGGCTACGAGGCGGACGACGTGATCGGAACGCTTTCCCGCAAATTTGACGGGGTAGAGGTTTATATCTACACGGGCGACAGAGATTCCTATCAATTAGTGAATGATAATGTCTCGATTTGTTTTACAAGGCGCGGGGTCAGCGAGCTCGATCTTTTGACAAAAAATAATTTTTATGAAAAAGTGAAGCTTGAGCCTTTTCAGATCATAGAAGAAAAGTCGCTCATGGGGGACAGCTCCGATAATATCCCCGGTGTAAAGGGAATCGGGGCAAAGACCGCCTTAGCTCTCTTGCAAAAGTACGGAACACTCGACGAAATTTATAATCACATCGACGAAATTACGAGCGGGATAAAGGGCAGGCTTGAATCGGATAAGGAGATTGCCTATCTTTCGCACAAGCTCGCCACGATCGATACGGAAGTACCTCTTGACGTTACGCTTGAAAGCTGTAAGGTTGAAATTCCCTTTCCCCAAAAGGCGCGGGAGCTTTTTCAACGTCTTGAATTCCGCTCTCTTATCAATGCCGATTTTTTTGAAAAGCAAACGGCCAAGACGGAATATTCGGTTTGCAGCCGTCCGGACGAGCTTCTGCCGCTCTTAAACGGGGTAAAAGAGTTCGCGTTCTACGCGGAAAAAGAGGGCTATCATTTGTATTTCGGTGGAAAGGAATTCTATTTTCCGTTCCGCAAAGATATTCTTGCAGAGGGGATTTACCCCGACGATATAAAACCTCTTTTGGAAGGGCTGTTTTTATCCCAGCGCGTTGCGCTCGTTCCCGACGTAAAGGCGACGATCCGATTCTTGGAAGAGTTCAAAATCAAAGCCGAATGCCGCATGGAGGACGTCATGCTTTTGCGATACCTCGGCAATTCCGATTTAAGACCGATCGATCCCAAAGAGCTTACCAAGGAATTTTCTTTGCCCGAAACGGAATGCGCGTATGCCTTGAAGCTCACTTATGACGATGCGTTGAAAAAGATGAACGGTACGGAGGAGGAGAAACTCTACCGTGAGCTCGAACTCCCGCTTGCATACGTTCTTCTCGATATGGAAAACACGGGCGTGCACGTTGACGAAGATAAATTTTCCTTTTTCCGCGAAAAATTCAACGGCGAACTGAAAGAGCTTTCGGAAAAGATTTTTGCACTCGCGGGGGAATCTTTTAATTTGAATTCGCCGTTCAAGCTCTCCGAAATCCTGTTTGTGAAGCTCGGTTTTAATTCAAAGGGGCTGAAAAAGAATATCCGCGGCGGATTCTCGACGAACGCCGAGGTCCTTGAAAAACTTGCAGAGGAACACGAGATCGCCCGTCTGATTTTACGCTACCGCGAAATACAGAAATTAGTGTCCACCTACGTAGACGGAATCGCACCGCTCGTAAAGGACGGAGCGGTGCACACGACCTACAACCAGACGATGACGACGACGGGCAGACTTTCAAGCGCGAATCCCAACTTGCAGAATATTCCCGTTCATACGGAGGAGGGGAAGGAACTCAGGAAACTGTTCGTGGCGCAAGAGGGAAATATTTTGATCGACGCCGACTATTCCCAAATCGAACTGAGACTTTTGGCGCATTTCTCGGGCGCGGAGCGCCTCATAAAAGCCTATAACGAGGGTGCGGATATTCACAGCGAGACCGCGTCGCAGGTGTTCGGCGTCACGGATGTCACTCCGCAGATGCGCAGAGCCGCAAAGGTCATTAACTTCGGTATCATTTACGGTATGGGTGCATACGCGCTTTCCAAGGACTTGAACTGCTCCGTTGCCGAAGCGCAGGCGTATATCGAGCGTTATTTCAACCGTTATCCCGAAGTAAAAACGTATATGGAGGAGAATGTGCGCCGTGCAAAGGAAGACGGGTTTGTTGTAACGATTTTGGGAAGGAGACGGTACATTACCGAATTGAAATCCCCCAACGTCAACATCCGCACCTTTGGGGAGCGTGCGGCAAGGAATATGCCTTTGCAGGGAAGTGCCGCGGATATCATTAAGATTGCCATGCTCCGTGTGTTTGACCGCTTGCAAAAAGAGGGACTCAAAGCGAAAATGGTATTGCAGGTGCACGACGAGCTCATGCTCGATTGTCCGCTCGCCGAACAGGAGAAAGCGGCGAAAATCCTCAAAGAGGAAATGGAAAACGCTGTACGTTTGAACGTGCCGCTGATTGCGGAAGTTTCTACGGGAAAGAGTTGGTATGAAGCAAAATAAAAAAATCGCCGTCACGGGCGGGATCGGCAGCGGGAAAACTTTATTTTGCAATATATTGAAAAATATGGGTTGCGAAGTTTTTTCCTGCGACGAAATTTACGGGGAGCTTTTACACGAAGAGGGGTATTTATCCCTTTTACGGGCGCGGTTTCCCGATTGCTTTTCGGGCGGAAAGCTTGATAAAAGTCTTCTTTCAAAGCGTGTTTTTTCAAGCCGTGAAGAGAGGAGTGCGCTCGAATCGTTGGCGCATCCCATGATCATGGAGCGGCTTCTAAAAAAAATGGAAGGAAAAGAGCTCGCTTTTGCGGAAGTGCCGCTTTTGTTTGAGGGCGGTTACGAAGGGCTGTTCGATTACGTCGTCGCGCTCGTCCGTAATAGAGAGGAGCGCGTTAAAGCGGTTATGAAGCGTAGCGGTTTAACGGAAAAGGAAATTCTTAGCCGCATGGAAAATCAATTCGATCCCGCACTATTATCGTATAAAAATTGTTTGATTGTTGAAAATGACGGCTCGGAAGAGGAATTAAAAGAAAAAGCGCAAAAATTGCTTCAAATTTTGCGTTCGGAGGAGATACGATGAATAAAGAAAAATTAATTGAATTTATTGCGGAACAAAAGACGGCTTTTTTGGGCTCGGTGAACGAAGAGGGCTATCCCTTGATTCGCGCCATGCTTGCACCGCGGGTCATCGACGGAAATCAAATGTATTTTTCCACGAATACGTCGTCGCAAAAAGTCAAGCAGTTTTTGGAAAATAATAAGGCGTGCGTCTATTTTTATAAGCGCGGTAGATTTAAGTATCAAGGTGCTTCGCTTGTCGGTGAAATAGAGGTCTGCGAGGATCAACCTACCAAAGATTTGATTTGGCGGTTTGGCGACAAGCTGTTTTATAAGCAGGGCGTAACCGATCCCGATTACTGCGTTTTGAAATTCACAGGGAAGAGTGCCGAATACTACTGCGACTTTAAGATCGAAACGATTGAGTTATAAGTAAAGATGTTGCTACGCTCGCACGAACCGTAGGCGCACTTCCGCACCAATCGCACCAAAAAATAAGACACCAAAGCAAAATTCGACAGGAATCAACCGAAACCCCAAAGGGACCCCCTCGGTTGAGTGTCGCTTCGCTCGCGCGAACCGTAGGCTCGCTCCTACATCAATCGCACCAAAATAAAGGACACCCGACGGGTGTCCTTTATTTTGGTGCGGTCGACAGGAATCGAACCTGCATGGGGTGAACCACAAGATCCTTAGTCTTGCGCGTCTGCCAGTTCCGCCACGACCGCTTAACTTAATTAGCATAGATATTGTAATGCAAACGTAAAAAAATGTCAATCGAAAATCGCGTATATTTTCTGATATTTTAATACTTTTTTTATATAGTTTCGCGTTTCCTCATAGGGGATGTATTTCAAGTGTACGCCGTCTTCTGAGTAGTCTGTATTTTTCAGCCACGACGAAACGACGCCTTCGCCTGCATTGTACGCGGCGAGCGTGGTTTTAGTGTCAGTAAAACGCGACGAAAGATAATTCAAATAGATACAGCCGAGCATGACGTTGTAATCGCCATCCCTGAGTCTCTCCGCCTCGAAGGAAATTTGGTTTCTTTCGCACACGAATTGTGCGGTCGAAGGCATGAGCTGCATAAGTCCCACCGCGCCCGCATTGCTTACGGCGTCTTCCGAAAAACCGCTCTCCGCTTTCATCACCGAGAAGGCGAGAGCTGGATCAAGTGCGTATTGTTGAACTGTTTTGCGGCACGGACGACGGAAGGATAGGGAAAAAGCTAAGAAGAGTAGTGCTAAAAAAAGCAAGACTCCCGCTATCGTATAGCCGATAATTTTCATACGCTTTGTCATCAACATACAGTATGAGAGAAACCGCGTAAACTTTCCTTTCGGTGTTTAGCAAATCTTGGAAAAAACGTTCACAAAAAATTAAAATATTTCAAAAAAATGTTGACGAATCACATCAATCTTGTTATAATACTTTTAATAAAACCTAATGGGATTTATTAAAATCGCAAGGGCGGTAAAAAGTTCATGGTAAATTACGTTTTGGACGCGAAAAAGAAGGGCGTAGAAGTTTCAAAGCACCTCTACGGGCTCTTTTTTGAGGACATCAACCAAGCGGCGGACGGCGGACTCAACGAGGAAATGGTCATCAACAATTCCTTTGAGTTTGCGTATTTTTCTTACGACGATTTCGATTGCGAGAGCGAAGTGAAAGTCCGCGAGCAAAAGCATTTTTATTGGGATATTTTCGGTGCAGGTCCTAAGAAAATTACGAAAGAGGGGGGGATGAACGAGAATAATCCTTCCTACCTTCTCCTCAATATCGGCGGAATTTATCACCTTGAAAATCCCGGTTACTATACGAACGGCGGCTACGATATATACGGTATGCCCGTTGAGAAGGACGAAACGTATAATTTTTCCATGTTCGTAAAGCGGCTCGGCTTTAAGGGCACGGCGAAAATCTTTATCCGCGGCGCACACGGCCGCCATACCACGATCGGCGAGATCAAAATTCCCGAAGGAACGGAAGGGGACTGGATCAAAGTTTCCACGTCCGTAAAGGCGGAAAAGGACTTTATGGGAAGGCTCTGTATCAATTTGGAGGGCAACGGAAAAATCGGTATCGATTACGTTTCGCTTCTTCCCTCCAAAACCTGGGGAGACCCTAAAAAATACCGCAACGGGAAGCTCTCTCCCCGTATGGTGGAGGTATTGAAAGACTGTCACCCGTCTTTCTTCCGTTTCCCCGGCGGCTGCGTCGTGGAAGGGGACGTCGCGTTCGATTATCAATACAGATGGCGCAACACGGTGGGACCCTTGGAGCAGCGCAAGCAGATTCCCAACCTTTGGCGCTATATGCAGTCCTACGGAATCGGCTTTTATGAGTATTTTGCGCTCTGTGAAGACCTTAATATGACGCCGCTTCCCGTATTACACTGCGGGCTTCTGTGCCAGATCAGAATGGGCGAACAGCGCAAAACGGGCTATCAGAGAATCGTTCCCGGAACGGAAAAATTCCAAAAAGAAGTCATCGATAACGTAGCCGACCTCATTTACTTTGCGAAGGGCGACGTCTCTTCGAGCGATAAAAACGAGTCTTATTGGGCAAAGATCCGTGCCGATATGGGACACCCCAAGCCCTTCGAGCTCAAATATATCGGGATCGGAAACGAGAACTGGGGCTATGAGTATTTCGATAACTTTGCTTCCTGCCTGTTGGGCGTTAAGCAGTATATGTACAAAGGAAGAATGACCGATCTATTGAAACTCTTCGATATTACCGTTGTGACGACCGCCGGCGTTGATATCCGTCCGCAGGATTCCAACGATTCCTGGAAAATCATCAACGAAAAATACCGCGATATGATCGTAGACGAGCACGTCTACAATTCCTATCAATGGTTTATCGACAACTCCAAACGCTACGACTTTTACGACCGCGACGGCGCAAAGGTATTCATGGGTGAATACTCCACGCACACGATGGCGGACGGAAGGGGAAGGCTCAACGGAGACAACAACCTGAAAACCGCGCTTTCGGAGGCGGTGTTCCTCACGGGCTGCGAGCGCAATTCTGACGTAGTGAAAATGACCTGCTACGCGCCGCTCTTTGCTTCCACCGTGAACTACCGCTGGACGCCCAACTTGATTTGGTTTAACGCGCGCGACGTTATGCTGACGCCCAACTATTATGTCCAGCAGATGTTTGCAAAGAACACGGGAAAATATACGCTTACGGACGTATCAAAAGTCAACGACGACAACGCGGGCGGACTTCTTATAGGCGGACACAGAACGGCGAACGCCGTTTCCTACGTAAAGGTCACCGATCGGAACACGGGCAAGGAGCTGTATTTCCACGATTTCAAAAACGGTTTGGGGGATTGGAAGGTCTATCCGAACTGCCGCGGCGGACACCTTGAAAACGGCGAGCTCATCATCGAGGAGAGCGACGCGTTCAACGGCTACTATTACGACGCGCAAGCATTCTCCGATTGCGACGTGGAAATCGGTTTTAAGCGGATCTGCGGTGAGCAGAGCTTTATTGCAGGCGTTGGCGTTGCGGACGTGAGAGACGCAGGGACAATGGACTCCGCAGGCTTCTCGATCTGCTGTCAGTACGGAAAGAATCACAAGGGCTACGACGTGTCCTTTGATAAGCGCGTAGACTTTATCAGAACGGTCTGCGAAATGATGGGCAAGGATAAATTCTTGGGTTACAGTCCCGATGGAAATAAACTTCGCCTCGAATACACGAAAAACACCTTCCGCGCGTCCATTTATAAAGATAACGAATGGCACGAAGTGCTCTTCAAAAACGTATGGAAAGTCAACGAGCGCGTATTCCAGAGCACAACGGTGGGAGAAGACGGAAAAATCTATCTTAAAGTCGTCAACGTTTCGGGCAAGGACGAGGAACTCAACGCAAAGCTTGTGAACTTCCCGAAAAAGTCCGTTGCAAACGTCACGACGCTTTGGAACGAGGACTTGACCGCGATCAACGAAATCAACGTGAAAGCGGGCAAGAAAATGAACGTCGTGCCTACGGAGAGCAAGCTCAAATTACAGGGCGACACGCTGAAAGCAACCTTGAAAAACAATAGCCTTAACGTATTCGTGATCGAATAATCTTTGGATTCGGGTAGCCCCCGCCGATTTATCGGCGGGGGCTTTCATATTTTTGCGAAGGCTTCCATATATTATATCGATGCTCGATTTTCTTGCGCCGAGATTGAAGAGTGCGCTCAGATCAATCAATTCGAATCTTCTCTACGAACTCAGAATCCGCGCGGACAAGCCTTTCAGGATCAATCTGAACGGCGTATTCCGTTATCTTGGCGAGGACGGCGTTACGGAAACCCCGGAGCGGGCGTTGATTCCTACGCAAAGCGAAATCGAAGAAACGTTGTTTGCGGCGAGTGAATATTCGGTATACGCCGTTGAAAATCAATTAAAGCGCGGTTTCGTGACGGGGAAGGAAGGGGAGCGGATCGGCGTTGCGGGAACGTTTGTCTACGACGGAAACGGGGTACTCGCGGTGCACTCCGTAACTTCGCTCTGTATCCGCATTCCTCACGCGATCGTAGGCTGCTCCAAGGATATATTCGAGAAATGCTTTTCAGGAGGGGTTTGCTCGCTCTTGATCTTGGCGCCGCCGGGGGAAGGGAAGACGACCATACTGCGCGATCTTACCCGTCTTGTCAGCAGCAGGACAAGGTTGAATATTCTCGTCAGCGACGAGCGCGGGGAGCTCTCTGCGGGCGATCTGGGGGAAACGAGCGACGTTGTCCGTTTTGCGGACAAGTTGACCGTATTCACGGCGGGAATACGCGCCATGCGCCCCGATCTTATCGTAACGGACGAGCTTCTTCCCGAGGACTATGCGGCAGTGAGAAGGGCAAAGGAGAGCGGGATTCACGTGCTTGCGTCCGCACACTTGAAAAAATACGAGGACGTACCCGATAAGCTCTTTGAGCGGTACGTGATTTTAGACGGGCTGGGAAGAGTCGGAAAAATTTTGGGAAGCGAGGGCGAAGATGTGGCTTAAAATTATTATCTGCATTGCAGTGATCGTATTTTCTACGCTGCTCGGTTATCTTCTTTCGGGAAAGTACCGCGCAAGACGGAAGTTCTATGATCAGTTCTGTCTTTTTAACGAACGGTATCTCAACGAGCTGAGCTATATGAGAAAGCCGCTTCCCGATTTTTTGAAGCAACACGAATATACGGGCGACTTTGCAAAGACAGTCAAGCAATGTATTGAAAACCGTGACTGCACCGTAAAATTTTCCTTTCTCACGAATGAGGAAAAAAGCGCTTGCGGCAATTACTTTTCCATGCTCGGAAAGGGGGACGCGCTCTCTCAAAAGTCCTTCTTCGGAGCGCAATCGGGACTCTTGGAGGAGAAGCGCGCAGAGGGGGAAAAGCAGGCGAAGTCCCGCCAAAGTCTCTACATAAAACTCGGATTACTTGCGGGGCTCGCAATCGTAATATTGATTATATAATATGGATATCTCTATTATTTTTAAGTTGGCGGCAATCGGAATAATCATTACGATCGTCTGTCAAATCCTAAAAAAGTCGGATCGGGACGACGTTGCCACGGTGGTGTCCATCGTAGGCTTAGTTATTGCGCTTACGGTGGCGGTCACTATGATCGGCGATCTCTTTCATACGGTGCAGGAAATTTTCGGAGTTTACTGACTATGCAGATATTTCAGCTCGTCGGTATTGCAATTATCACCGCAGTCGCGGCGCTCCTTTTGCGGGGAACAAGACCTGAGCTTGCGTTTGCCGTCACAATTGCGGGCGGCATTATCCTTTTGCTTTTTGCCTTTGAAATTTTTAAGGGAAGCCTCACGATCTTTCAAAAAATTACCGACGCCACGGGAATCGAATCTTCCATCGTAAAAATACTTTTGAAAATGGTAGGAATCGGGTATCTTGTGGAATTCAGCGCGGGAATTTTGAACGACTTCGGGCAAAACAATTTAGGGGATAAGCTGGTGTTCTGCGGAAAAATTATCGTGCTCGTGCTTGCCGTTCCCATTCTTGAAAGCGTTCTGAATCTTATCGTCAAACTTTTGGAGCTCGTCTGATGAACTTCAACGCAACGCTCGTCTCGCGCATTCGTTACACTGCGAAAAAAATAAAACGCCGCAGACGGATTTTTTTACTTGCACTCTTGTTACTTTTCATCGTCGCAATGTTTCTTCCGATGGGATCGAACGAAAGGGGAAGAGTGCTTGCGGAGAGCGATGAAGAAGAGGCGGCGCTCGAACAGCTCGGAGTTACGGTGGACGAGCTGCTCGAATCTCTTGATACCTCAGAGCTTGAAGCATACTTAGATACGCTCGCCGACTTCAAGGACGTTCCGCTCAAAGAAAAGCTGTCGAGCCTTATTACGGGCGATTATGCGCTTGATTATTCCTCGTTAGGGGAATCCGTTTTGCATTTCGTCTGGAAAGAGGCGGAGACGATGCTGCCCGCATTTGCGGTCATACTTGCCGTTGCATTGCTCTGCGGGGTGCTAAATTCCTTAAAAAACGGATTTTTGCATAGTACTATGTCTGACATAATAAACTTTGTCGGATATATTTCCGTAGGTGCGGTCGTGTTTGCCTGTCTGGTCGACGTGTTAAACGGCGGGTTTTCCGCAGTCTCGAACATGAAGAAACAGATGGATTTGATCTATCCGATTCTTCTGACTTTGATGGCGGCGAGCGGGGGCGGCGTATCTGCGGCGATCTATCGGCCTGCAGTTGCCTTCATGAGTGGCGCGATCACCAACCTTTTTTCGACTGTCGTGATGCCGATCGCGGTCGTCGTGATTGTTCTTTCCTTCCTCGGAAATCTCAACGAGGACGTGCGCACGGATAAACTCGGAGAATTTTTTAAGAGCGTGAGTAAATGGATCATAGGGCTTGCGCTCGGAATATTCAGCGTATTTTTGAGCGTTCAGGGAATTACGGCGGCGCAATACGACGGCGTAAGTCTGCGCGCCGCAAAGTACGTGATTTCCGGCTCCGTTCCGATTGTAGGGGGCTTTCTGTCGGGCGGGGTGGAAATCGTCGTTGCCGGAAGCGCTCTTATCAAAAATGCACTCGGCTCCTTTGCGCTTTTTCTCCTGTTCGGCGTTTTGCTCCGTCCCGTGCTGTTGTTCACGGCGTTGCAGCTCTTTCTGCGGTTATCTGCCGCCGCAACGGAGCCTGCGGGCGGAAAAATTTCCGCCTTTCTATCCAAACTTGCGGGGGATACGGGGTATTTTTTGGCGGCGATTCTATCCGTTGGCTTTCTCTACTTTATAACTTTACTCCTTATTATTTTTTCCACGGGGGTCATGTTCTGATGAAGGCGTACGTTTTAAGTATTGCGGGAATCGTACTGGTAATCGCTGCAATTTCGATCATTTCTCCGAGCGGTAAAATGGGGAAATTTATCAAGGGAACGGGCAGGCTGTTTATCCTCGTCGTCATGGTTGCGCCGTTTGCGACTTTATTCGGAGAAAAAAAGGACTCCTTCTTCCGCACGGAAGAAATGAGTACGGACGAGAGCTATCTTTTGCGGTGCGCCCAAATCCTAAGCGAGGAGGACGAAAAAGAAATAACCGAATACTTAAACGAAACTTTTTCGATAACCGCCGAAGTGAAGGTTTTTAGAAAGGATACGACGGGATTCCCGCGAGAAAAGATCGAAGCTAAAATTACAGATTTCGGAATAATCGGACAAGGCGGGCATATAGATAAGACAGAGGATGTCCGAAAGGCGCTCGAAGAACGGTACGGCTGTGAGGCGGTGGTCTCGTGAAAAAAGAAAGTATCAAGAATTTTTTCAATAATAAGACGGCGCGCACCGTTCTCATTCTGCTGATCGCACTTCTTCTCGTCTTTGCAGTATACCGCGTATTTTTCAAGAGCGAAGAAAAGCCCTCTAACGCCTACGAAGCGACGGAGCTTGAAGAGCGGCTGTCGAAAATTCTTTCGAAAATCGACGGCGTTGGAGACACTTCGGTCATGGTGAGCGAGGAAGAGGGGAAAGCGGTAAGCGCGGTGATCGTGTTTCGCGGTGCGGACAGTATACTTACGCGAATGCGTGTGATCGACGCGGCGTCCGGCGCGCTGGGAATAGACAGGGCAAACGTCCTCGTCTATCCTGCCGAAAGTTAATCAGTAAAAAATTATAAGTAAGGAGATAAAAAAATGTCAAACACCAAGAAGATCGCACTCATGTCAACGCTCGTCCTTTTGCTTGCTGTGACCGCTATCTTTAACTTCGTTCTTGCAGGAACGCGCACGGCGACGGCGGACGTCGGATCTATCGACGTGAACTATTTCACGACCTTCCGCGCTAACCGGACCGCCACCCGTAACGAAGAGTTCGTCCAGCTCGACAGCATCATCGCTGCCTACGCAACGGATTCCGCCGAATACCGCGAAGCGGTAGAGGAAAAGCAGAAAATGGTTTCCGTCATGGAAGACGAACTCGTCATGGAATCGATCATCCGTACGCTCGGCTTTTCCGACGTTGCAGTGTCCATCGGAAACGACTCCAACAACATCAACGTTTTCGTGAACACGAACGAGTTGACCCAGGAAAATATTGAAAAAATCTTCTACGCATTCGAAATCGAACAGAATGTTCGGGAAGGGAATATCATAATTATGCCTGTTTATGCGGAAAGTTGAGAAAAAACAGTAGTAAAAAAAGAAAAAACGTGCTATAATACCCCTATAAAGGAGTCGTATCATGGCAAGTATCAAATACAATCCGGGCGGACATAAAGGAAAAATTACTTACAATGCGGATATCGTGAGCGGAATCGTCGTTCTCAGTCTCCGCGAAACGGAGGGAATCGAACTCATTTCCTCCAAAAATAACGGGATCAAACTCTGTTTTGAAAAAGAGGGCGTATTCGTAGACGTATCGGTCATTGCGCACTACGGTTACAGTGTTCCCGAGCTTGCGTTCCGCATTCAGCAGAACATTAAGCAGATGGTTGAATCCATGACGAAATACAAAATCGCAAAAGTGGATATCCACGTACAGAGTGTCGTTCTTGACCGTCCTCAGGAAGCGGCGGATAAAGACGCAAACGAAGAAGCGCGCCCCGACGGTGCGGCGCAGGAAACAAAAACCGAAAACTAATCTACAATTCCCTTTCCCGACAGGAAGGGGAATTTGTTGCGTAAAGAGGATACTATGAGAAGCAACGCAAGAGAAGCGGCATTCAAAATTATTTTTTCCGAGCTCTTTCAGGAGAACGCGGAGAAGGGGTTTAAGTCCCGCATTTATAAAAATGAAAATCTCAACGAGGAGGACGCGGCTTTTGCGGAACGCCTCGTAACGCTCGTCGAGGAGCACCGCGGGGAGCTTTCCTCATCGCTCACGGAAAAAATCGAACGCTTTGCCGAAAACAGAGTTTACAAGGCAGATAAGGCGATCATGCTTTTGGGACTTGCGGAAATCAGATACTGCGACGACGTGCCGCCGCTCGTCTCCGTTAGCGAAGCGGCAACGCTTGCGCGTAAATACTCGACTGAAAATTCGGCGAACTTCGTAAGCGGGGTGCTTGGAGGGTTTATTCAATGATATTGCTTGACGGAAAACGCGTTGCGGCTGAAATCAGAGGCGAGCTTCGTGAAAAGGTCGCTCTCATGAAGAAAAAGCCCGCTCTTGCCGTTGTGCTCGTCGGGAACGATCCCGCATCCGAGGTATACGTGAAGGGCAAAATCAAGGCTTGCGAAGAGGTGGGGATTATTTCTTATTCCTATCGTTTGCCTGAAAATTCCACGCAGAAGGAAGTGGAAAAACTCGTTGCTTCCCTTGTAAAGAAGAAGGCGATCCACGGTATTTTGGTGCAGCTTCCGCTGCCGAAGGGTTTAGACGCCGATAAAATTCTCAAATTGATTCCGCCCGAAAAGGACGTTGACGGCTTTTCTTCCGCAAACTTCGGGAAAATTGCACTCGGCGAGGACGGAGTATCCGCTTGCACGCCGCTGGGAGTCATGGAGCTGATGAAACGCTACGGAATCGAAGTGAAGGGAAAGCGCGCCGTCGTGGTGGGACGGAGCAAGATCGTAGGGCGTCCGCTCGCCATGCTGCTTCTCAATCGTGACGCGACCGTAACGATCTGCCACAGCAAGACGGAGAATTTGAAAGAGGAATGCCTGCGTGCGGATATTTTGATAGCCGCGATCGGAAAGGAGCGCTTTATCACCGCAGATATGGTAAAGGAAGGCGCTGTCGTCGTGGACGTGGGAATAAACCGAAGCGAAAACGGCAAGCTATATGGAGACGTCGATTTTGAAAACGTAAAGGAAAAGGCGGCGTATATTACGCCCGTCCCCGGCGGGGTAGGTCCTATGACGATCGCCATGCTGATGAAAAACACCGTAGACGCGGCGGAGAAGAATGAATGAGTGATTTTTTACAAAAATACAAAATATATGAAGGGGAATTTGAAAGGGCGCTTGTAAAATATTGTGCCGAAATGAATTATCAGCCGAGCATATTGACGGAAAGCATGCGGTATTCTCTGCTTTTAGGCGGGAAACGCATTCGCCCCGTCCTTTTTTTAAGTACGCTCGATGCATACGGGTATGACTATCAAACGGAAATGAATTTTGCGCTCGCGCTCGAATGTATCCATACCTATTCTTTGATTCACGACGATCTGCCCGTAATGGACAATGACGATTTCAGAAGGGGGAAGCCGTCGAGTCACAGGGCGTTCGGCGAGGCAAACGCGATCCTTGCGGGCGACGCGCTCTTATCCTTGGCTTTCGATTTATTGCTTTCCGATTGCGGCAAAAGTCCCCGTCATCTTGCGGCGGCGCAAGAGCTTTCCCGCGCGGCAGGGGCAGAGGGCATGATCGCGGGACAGTCCGCGGATATCTATTTTACGGGCGGTAACGCGGGCAGAGAGGAGCTTGATTTTATATACAATAATAAGACGGGGAAACTACTCGTCGCGCCATCGTGATGGCGGGGATACTTGCTGGCGGTGATGTAGAAGCGTTGCGGTCGTTTGGCGAAGCGCTTGGCTATCTCTTTCAACTGACGGACGATTTACTCGACGTAAAGGGCAATCAAAAGAAGATGGGGAAAACGCTTGGTAAGGACGAAAAAGAGGATAAACTCACATGCATCAAGGTATTCGGGCTTGAAACCTCCGAACGAATGGCGAAAAATTGTGCCGAACGGTGTCTTAATTGTTTAGATGGATTGAAGGGCTTGGATACGTCGTTTTTGAGAGATTTGACGAATTTCGTATTAAAAAGAGAAAATTAAGCGATATTTTGATAATTTTGAATAGTATTATGCGTGACATAATATTGATGTAATATGCGTGCAGATAAATTTTTTGCGGACAAATTCGGCTCTCGCACCAAGGCAAAGGAAAAACTTTTGCGCGGGCTGATCTATGCGAACGGAAAACAGCTTTCCCCCGATTCCGAATTGACGGGCGGGGAAAGTTTTCTTTTTATCGAGGAAAACTCCTTCGTTTCGCGCGGCGGAGATAAATTAGAGCGCGGACTTTCCGTTTTCAACGAGAACGTGGAGGGTTGCGTGTTTGCGGACTTCGGCGCAAGCACGGGAGGATTTACCGATTGCTTATTGCGGCGGGGCGCAAAAAAGATATACTGTATTGACGTCGGAGAAAACCAACTTGACGAAACGCTCGTGAGGGCCAAGCGCGTCGTAGTTTTCGACAAAACGAACGTGCGGTATTTAACGAAGGAGCAGTTTCAAGAGCCGCTTGACGGAATTGTTTCGGATTTAAGTTTTATTTCTTTGAAGTTGGTTTTGCCCGTCGTGGCCCGTCTGTTCGATAGCGACGAACGAGCGTTCATGCTCTTCAAACCGCAATTCGAATGCGGAAAAGGGAAAATAGGCAAGAGCGGTATTCTTCCCGTGCGCTGTCATGAAAATCTTTTGAGCGAATTTTATGACTTTTGCTTATCGTGCGGTCTCCAATTACACGATATCGTCAACGCACCTCTTAGCGAGGGGAAAAACGTGGAATATATCGTATACTTGTCCAAATCAAGGCCTGCGCTCGACAAGCGGGAATTTCTGCGGCGTGCGGCGGATTTTTATGAAAATCGTACTTAATTATAAAAAAATACTTGCATAAATTCATTTTTCGTTTATAATAAAAGCGATGAAACTCGGAGTTTTTTATAACGACAAACAAACGGATAACGAGAACGCGGAAAGCCTTGCGCGCCACATAAGAGAGCGGGGCGGCGACGCGTTCGTTTTTTCCGACGTTTCCAGGATTGAAGGGGTCGAGCGCTTGCTCGTGCTCGGCGGAGACGGCACTGTTCTTCGCGCCGCGAAGAGGGCTTCCGAGCTCAAAATCCCGCTCGTCGGGGTCAATTACGGTAATTTAGGCTTTCTCGCGGAATTTGAACGCGGGGAAGAGGAAAGAGCGGTTGCGCTCGCCATGAGCGATTGTCCTGTTGTAGAACGCTCCATGTTGGAAATCGATCTTGACGGAAAGAAATCGTACTGTTTGAACGAGCTTTCGCTTCTGCACGCCGTAAACGAGAAAAGGCCGAGCGGGGTCGTCGGGATCTCGGTGGAGATAGACGGAAGCAAAGCGGGTGATTTCTCCGCAGACGGACTGATCGTGGCGACGCCTACGGGGTCTACCGCCTATTCGCTCTCTGCGGGCGGCTGCGTTATGACGCCCGATTCGAAAACGTTTATTTTGACGCCCGTGTGCGCGTTTTCTTTAAGAAGCCGTCCGATTGTGTTTCCGGATTCCTGCACGTTGACGTTGAGCCTGAAAAAGGATACGCTCATGCTCTACGGCGACGGCGACTATTTGGGAAAGGTGAGCGAAAAGAACAGGCTGACGATCAAAAAAGCGGAGCGAACCGCAATGCTTTTAACCGCCGATCCGAGAGGGTATTTCCGCCGACTTACGGAAAAAATCAATCACTGAAAGGTTTTTTTATGCAAAGAAATATTCGGCAAAAGAAAATATTAGAGCTTATCAAAGAGAAAGAAATCGAAACGCAGCAGGAGCTATGCGAAGAGCTTTCCGCAATAGACGTGGGTGTTACGCAGGCAACGGTTTCCCGCGATATCAGGGAATTACACCTCTATAAAGTAAAGGGCGCGAACAAGCGTTACCATTACGTCGCATCGGAGTGGGAAGAGCCGCAAGTACCCGATAAAATGCTGTCGCTGTTCCGCACCTGCGTCGTCAAAATATGCACGGTCGGCAATACCATCGTCGTAAAAACGCTCAACGGGAACGGCGGTAACGCAGGCGCGGTGATGGATATGCTCAATTATCCGGAAGTGGTCGGGACGATCGCAGGAGACGATACCGTTTTCTCCCTCTGCGAAAACTCGGAAAAAGCCAAAACGGTGCATAAC
>JAIDSX010000114.1 GCA_029060985.1 Clostridia bacterium
ACTCAACGAGGCGGTGTTCCGCCGTTTCCCGAACGTACTTATGATTGCAGAGGAGTCTACCGCGTGGGGGCTCGTAACGAAGCCCGGCAGCGTGGGCGGACTCGGCTTTAACTACAAATGGAATATGGGTTGGATGAACGACGTGCTCTCCTACGTTTCGCTCAATCCGTTTTTCCGTATGAACAATCACAATAATCTGACCTTCTCCATGATGTATGCGTTTTCGGAGAATTTCGTGCTTCCCATTTCGCACGACGAGGTGGTGCACGGAAAGTGTTCGCTCATCAACAAAATGCCCGGCACTTACGAAGAAAAGTTTGCGGGCGTGAGAGCGTTCCTCGGATACATGATGGCGCACCCCGGCAAAAAGCTCAACTTTATGGGCTACGAGTTCGGGCAATTCAAGGAGTGGGATTACCACGAGGGCTTGGAGTTTTTCCTGCGCGATACCTACGAGAAACACGGCAAACTTTCGGTTATGGTTCGTGAGCTCAACGAATATTATAAAAATACGGCTCCATTCTACGAAGTCGAGGATTCTTGGGACGGCTTCGAGTGGCTTGCCGCAGACGACAGAGACCGCAATATCGTTTCCTTTATCCGTCGGGACAAGAAGGGGAAGGAAGTTATTGCGCTTATCAGCTTCTCCGGCGCAGACGCAAAGGACTATCTCTTAGGCGTGAACAAGAAGGGAAAATACAAGATCGTATTCAATACCGACGAAAAGAAATACGGCGGCGACGGAAAAATCAAAAAGAAGGTTCTTGCGGCTGTTGCGCGGCCGAGCCACGGAAAACAGTATTCCATTCCGATCGATATGCCTGCTTTGACTTGTCTATATCTCGTCCGCGAGGAAGAGCCCGCAAAGGAAACGAGCGGTGCTGCTTCGAAAAAGGACGGGAAGGCTGCTTCAAAAGCAAAGTCCGGTAAAAAATAAGGAGACATTAGGGGGTTACTCATTATGATAACAAGAAAGAAAGAATGCGTTGCCATGCTGCTTGCAGGCGGGCAGGGGAGCAGACTCTACGCGCTCACAAATAAAATCGCAAAACCTGCGGTTGCATTCGGCGCGAAGTACAGGATCATTGATTTTCCGCTTTCGAACTGCATCAATTCAGGAATCGACACCGTGGGCGTGTTGACGCAATATGAGCCGCTCGAACTCAACGAGTATATCGGGAACGGACAGCCTTGGGATTTAGACCGCGCGTTCGGCGGCGTGCATATTCTTTCGCCGTATCAAGCAAAGAAAAAGTCCTCGTGGTTTGAGGGTACGGCAAACGCGATTTATCAGAATCTGAATTTTATGCAGAAATACAATCCCGATTACGTGCTCATTCTTTCGGGCGATCACATTTATAAAATGGATTACTCCAAGATGCTGCGCGCACACAAGGCAACGGGAGCGGACTGCACGATCGCGGCGATCGAAGTTCCTTTGAAGGAGGCTTCCCGTTTCGGCATTCTCAATACCAATCCGGACGGCTCCATCTATCAGTTTGAGGAAAAGCCCAAGGAGCCCAAGAGTAACCTTGCTTCTATGGGGATTTACATCTTTACGGCGGAGAAGCTCTTCAAATATTTGAAAGCGGACGATGAGAATCCCGCTTCGAGCAAGGATTTCGGAAAGGACGTTCTTCCCGCAATGCTGAACGCGGGTGAGAAAATGTTCTCGTACCGCTTCAAGGGTTATTGGAAGGACGTTGGAACGATTTCCTCGCTGTGGGAATCGAATATGGATCTGTTGGGCGCAGACCCTGCGTTCGACGTTGCCGACGCGGATTGGAAGATCCATTCCCGTAACCCGTTGGCTCCGCCCGAATACGTCGGACGGAACGCCGTCGTTCATAATTCCATGATCGCGCTCGGCTGTGAAATCGAGGGGACGGTGGAAAATTCCGTGCTCGCTTCGGGCGTCGTCGTGGAAGAGGGGGCTTACGTCAAGGACAGCGTTATCATGGCGGAGACCGTGGTGAAAAAGGGCGCAAAGGTCGTCTATTCCATTCTCGACGAGAAGTGCGTGGTGGAAGAGAACGCCGTCGTCGGACAGGAAAAGAGCGAGAATGCAGGGATCGCTGTTCTCGGCAGAGACGTAAAGATCGCAAAAGGCGTTTGTGTTGCGGGCGGAAAAATTCTTGATAAGGACTACAAGGGGGAATAAAATCATGGCGAATTCGGCAGTAGGCGTCATTTTTTCAAACATTCACGACGAGAACATTCCGGAGCTGTCCCGTCACAGAACGATGGCTTCCATTCCGTTCGGCGGCAGATACCGTTTGATTGATTTTGCGCTTTCCAACATGGTAAATTCGGGGATCGATACGGTCGGGATCGTAACGAAGTATAACTATCAGTCGCTGATCGATCACCTTGGAAGCGGTAAGGATTGGGACCTTGCAAGAAAGGACGGAGGCATTATTCTTCTTCCGCCTTATTCGGACGAGACCGACGCGCCCTACACGAGCCGTTTGGAAGCGTTAAAGGGCATTACGGGCTTCCTCAATCACAGAAACGAGGAGTACGTCATTATTTCCGATTGCGACGCGATCGCGCATATCGATCTTGCCGCCGTTCTTCGCTATCACGAGGAGAAGAAAGCGGATATTACGATGGTCTATCACGAGGAAACGGAAAAAGTGGATTCCTCTTATTTCATCACGATCGATCCCGATAAAACGGGGCGCGTGCAAACCGTAAAAATCAATCCCACGTATAAGGGCAAAGCAAATCTCTATATTAACGTCATGATCATGCCGAGGGAGTTCCTGCTCAACACGATTGCGGACGCAACGATGAGGGGGCTTACGAGCTTCGGTAAAGATATATTGACGAAGCACGTAGACACCTTGAAAATTTACGGCTACAAATTCGAAGGGTACTACGCGGGCGTCAATTCCCTGCAAAAGTATTATAAGCACAGCATGGAATTGCTCGACAAAGATACTCGCGACGAGCTGTTCGGTGCGCGCGATATCTATACGAAGGTACGCGATTCTGCGCCTTCCAAGTACAGTCAAAACGCAGTCGTTAAAAACTCGTTGATTTCGGACGGCTGTTTGATCGACGGAACGGTGGAAAACTGTATCCTTTTCCGTGGCGTTAAGGTCGGAAAGGGGAGCGTGATCAAGAATTCGATCGTCATGCAGGATTCCGTCATCGGTGAAAACGTAGAACTCAACTGCGTTATTACGGATAAAAACGTCGTTATCCGCGACAGACGGCACCTTGCCGGCTGCGAAGAATTGC
>JAIDSX010000115.1:0-12731 GCA_029060985.1 Clostridia bacterium
TTCCGTAATCGTCTGCACGCCGCCCGCCGCGTTGAGCTTTCCGTCGCCCGAAAGTCTGTCGGTGAGCGTAACGATATCGACCGCCTTTCCCATAGCGTGCACTGCCTTCATGCCGAGAAGGATCTCGCGGTGAGATTCCTGATAAAAATCGTCCGCTTTCAAATCATCAAGTATTTCCGCCTGTACGTTCTCGTCCAACAGAATACAGCCGAGAAGAGCCTTCTCCGCGTCTAAATTGTGCGGCATTTGGTTGATTGCCATAATTTCTCCTTAGGTATAGCTTTCGAGTTTCTTCAAGGATTCCTCAAATTCTTTCATCACGCTTACGAAGGTCTCTTTCTTCGTAAGATCCGCACCCGCGATTTTCAAGAGCGATACAGGATCGGTCTTGCACCCGCCCGAAAGGAATTCAAAATACTTTTTAACGGCGGGCTCTCCTTCTTTCAAAATCTTGTTTGCGATCGCCACTGCCGCCGTGATTCCCGTTGCGTATTTGTAAACGTAGAAGGAATTGTAGAAGTGCGGGATACGCGCCCATTCGATTTCAATTTCTTTGTCGTGGAAGAGCGCGTCGCCGTAGTACTTTTTGTTGAGTCCGTAGTAGAGCTCGGAGAGATTATCTTTGTTGAGCGGCTCTCCCTTCTCCGCCATCGCGTGCGCCCTCTCTTCGAACTCGGCAAACTGCGTTTGACGGAAGAGCGTTGTGCGGATCATTTCAAGGAAATAGCTCACAAGGTACTTTTCAAGCGTTTTATCCTTGGTCGTATTCAAAAGGTATTTCAGAAGTAATACTTCGTTAACGGTGCTTGCGACCTCCGCAACGAAGATTTTATAGTCGGATTTGGCATACGGCTGCGTACCTTTCGAGAAATAGGAATGAATGGCGTGCCCCATTTCGTGCGCGATCGTAAATACGTCGTGCGTGGTTTTCTGATAGTTCAGAAGCACGAACGGGTGAACGCCGTATACTGCCGTGGAATACGCGCCACTCTTTTTACCGGGCGTTTCGTAGACGTCGATCCAGCGCTCGTCCCTGCCCTTTTTCAAAAGCTCGATATACTCTTTGCCGAGAGGCGCAAGTCCCTTCAAAACCGTTTCGTACGCTTCCTCGTAAGTAAGGCGCATATCGGCGTTTTCCACAAGGGGCGGGTAAATGTCGTACATATGCATTTCGTCGAGCCCCATCATCTTCTTGCGGAGCGCCATATAGCGGTGCATGACGGGCGTTGCGTCGTTTACGCAATTCACGAGATTTTTATATACGCTTGCGTCCACGTCCTCCTCGAAGAGCGCCATCTCCAAAGAGGTATTAAAGCCGCGCATATTCTTCATAAAAATATCCTGCTTGACGTTGACGTAGTAGGTTGCCGCAAGCGTGCCCACGATTTTACGGTATGCGGAATAATATTTCTCAAACACTTCGCGGCGTTTTCCCCTGTCGCTTTCGTTAACGATCACGGAATAAAGTCCGTGCGAAATACGCTGCGTTTTTCCTTCGTATTCGATTTCGGGCAAATCCACCTCCGCATTGTCGAGCATTTCGAAGACCTCGTACGGCGTGGAGAGCGGCTCCTGCACCTCGGCAAGAATGCGCTCCTCTTTTTCGGAAAGAATATGCTTTTTCTTTTCGATGAGGCGCTGAAAGAAATAATCGTAATCGGAAAGCGATTTATCCTTTGAAAACGCAATCAGATATTCCTTTTTCAGTGAGGAAATTTCGGGGATCGCAAACGCCGTCTCCGAGCTAAAACGGGTAAAGAGCTGTGCGACCTTTTGAAGTGCGGAGCTGTATTTTGTGTTGCTTACGTCCTCGTCGTGCTTCATGTGCGCATAGAGATAGACCCGCATAAGCGCGATTTCATATTCTTCTTCCGCGCGAAAGTAATTCAGAATGTTTTCGGCACGATTCAAAGTGCCCTTGTATTTTTTTGAAAACTGCGGATTTTCAAGCGCGGAAAAAGCCTTCTCCCATGCCTCGTCGTTTTCAAACACGTCTGAAGTTTTCCACAAATATTTCTCATCGATTTCACTGCGTTGCATATATATCTCCTATAAAATCAATTCTTAAAGCTATGTATCGGCGCGGGAATCAACCCTCCCCGCCCCACGAATTTACTTGCGTCGCCGCCGTGCACGGGCATAATAGGAGCTCTTCCCAAGAGCCCGCCGAACTGCACCTCATCGCCCACCCCTTTATTCGGAACAGGGATGACGCGCACCGCCGTCGTTTTATTGTTGATCATGCCGATCGCCGCCTCGTCCGCGATCATTGCGGAAATGGTGGCTTCGGGCGTATCACCGGGGATCGCGATCATATCGAGCCCGACGGAGCAAACGGCGGTCATCGCTTCCAATTTGTCGACGGAAATTTTTCCGCGCTCCGCCGCTTCGATCATGCCGATATCCTCGGAAACGGGAATGAACGCGCCCGAAAGCCCGCCGACGCGCGACGAAGCCATAAGCCCGCCCTTCTTCACTGCGTCGTTAAGCATGGCGAGCGCCGCCGTCGTGCCGTGTCCGCCCACCGTTTCAAGCCCCAGCTCTTCGAGAATGTGCGCGACGGAATCTCCCCGCGCAGGCGTGGGCGCAAGCGACAGATCGACGATCCCGAAGGGAATATTCAACCGCTTTGCCGCCTCTTTCGCAATCAACTGCCCCGCGCGCGTGATTTTGAACGCCGTGCGCTTGATGACTTCCGCCGCTTCGGTGAGGTCCGCGTCCTTTATATTTTTCAGCGCGTGGTGCACGACCCCTGGTCCCGATACGCCTACGTTAATGACCGCGTCCGATTCGCTGACCCCGTGGAACGCACCCGCCATAAAGGGATTATCTTCTACCGCGTTGCAGAACACGACGAGCTTACAGCAGCCGAGCCCGTCCTTGTCTTTGGTAAGCTCCGCGGTCTTTTTGATGATGCCGCCCATCAATCTGACGGCGTCCATATTGATGCCCGATTTGCTCGACCCCACGTTTACGGAGGAACACAACCGCTCGGTGGAGGCAAGTACTTCGGGAATCGTCGCAAGAAATTTCGCTTCGTAATCCGCAGTGCCCTTCTGAACGAGCGCGGAATATCCGCCCAAAAAATCGATCCCCAGTTCTTTCGCCGCCCTGTCGAGTACGCGCCCAACTTCCGCGCTCTCTTCGGGGAAAGCCGCAGTCACGAGGGAAACGGGCGTCACTGAAATACGTTTATTTACGATAGGAATTCCGTATTCCTTGGAGAGTGCTTCGGCAACGGGAACGAGCTTTTCCGCCTTCTTTACGACGCGTTCGTAGACGGCGGCAGCCGTCTTTTTCGCATTCTCCCTGATACACGAAAGAAGGGAAACGCCGAGCGTCACCGTTCGGATATCAAGGTGTTCCCTTTCGATCATTTCAATCGTTTCAAGTACGTCGAATTTACTGAACATAAAATATACCGCTTCAAATATTGTGCATGGCGTCGAAAATATCCGCGTGCTGAATTCTTACGCTCATGCCGATTTCCCGACCCATTTTTTCAAGCCCTTCCGAAAGAAGCGAAATGTCCTCCTTGCTCTCGGAAGTATCGACCTTCATGATCATGGCGAATTGATCGCCCAAAATGGTCTGCGAAATATCCTCGATATTCACGCCGTGCTCAAAAAGATACCCGCTCACCTTTGCAATGATCCCGCGATGATCGGAGCCCGTAACCGTAACGACCGCTTTCATTCTTTTTCCTCTTCGTTTTCTAAAATTTCGTATTCCAAGAGAATATTTCCCTGCACGACGAATTTTGCCTTTACTCCTTCTTTGAAAGGCGGAAAATCCTTTTCTCCGTCAACGTATATCTGCCGCGTCATCATGCCGTCGCGTTTTACGTTGGGAACGGAAAAATCCGCCACGTTCACGTCCACGCCGTCGTGCGTCAGCCAATCGTCCACCCCCTCGAAGGGCGCAACGCAACACTCCTTTAAGCCATCCGAAAAGAATCTGAGCATTTTCACGTACGCCTTCGAGCGTTTATAGCTGATTCCCATATAGGGAAACGCAAACATAAGAAAAACCGCGGTAATCACACAGACGATCACGATGACCCATTTTTGCATGGAATCTTTATACGGAAGCATCGCATACCATACCGCACAGCCCACGACAGCTAAAATCCATACGGCAAGCACTACAAGAAAAACGGCAAGAAGTCTCCTCTTTTGCCGAACGGCATTCCATAAATCATCATCGGAATATAATTTAATCATAATCTTATCCATTATAACCCATTTCGCCGAAAAATGCAAGGCGCTTTCGACTCCACAGGATAAAAATTCATTGATGAACGGCAGTGCGCGTTCGCATTCTCTCCCAAAAAGTCGTAAACGATTTTATCTTCAACGACCATTCGGGAACGACTCCCACGATATAGCTTTCCTTCAAGCACCCGATCTCGGTGGAATCGTAGCTGTTTTGGCGGTTGTCGCCAAGGAAGAAAATTTCCCCCTCTTTGACTTCCACGAGGTTTCCCTTATCAAATGACGGCGTTACGCCCGTGATATACGGCTCGTCGAGCGGCGTAAAATCCTCGTCTCCCGCGTATTTCACGCTGATTTTACCGTCCTCCCATTTTACCGTATCGCCTTCGAGTGCAATCAGACGTTTGATAATATAATCTCCGCTGAAAGTAAATCCGCCCTCTTCACGGCATTCCTTTACGGAAATAATGACAACATCACCGCGCTCGGCCTTTTGGTTTCTGACATAGAGAAGGTCTTTGTCCTCGACCGTATTCAACATAGAATTGCCCGCAACTTCCACCAAAAAACAATTTCGGTTGACCCAAAAATTAAACGAAGCAAAAAGTAACAACGCAAAAACGACAACGCCTAAGAGCACGCTGCCGGCTATGAAGAGCGGAGAACGCTTTTTTCGTTGATTGAGCATCACGGGACGCTCGGGCAATTTTTCAAACATCGTTAAAGCCAAAGAACGTTATTGATTACGGCACGATTATCGAGATGGAACACAATGGATACGGTATCCCTGAAATTTTCAAGCGAATTTCCCGTCTCCGATTTGAAGTCCTCGGGGTCGAGAATAAAATTCTTCCACTTGCCGCCCCCTTCCAATTTTACGGTTGCGGAGTATCCCGTTTGTTCATCTTCGTCCTTATAGAAGGTCACTTGTACGGGAACGTCCTCCTCGGACCATAAATCGAAGGAAATCGAACAATTCGCGGGCGCTTCGTAGCGCGGCTCGCCCACGCGGTAGGAAATCACGGCGTCGGCACAGATACCCTTGATTCCGCCGTAGCCTACGCCCTCCAACTGTTCGGAAACCTCGCCCGCCGCAAAGCAGCCTGCAATCGGACGGCTTCCGACAAAGCGGGCAAATCCGTTGAGCTTATCATGCTGCGCGTCGTAGATAACTCTGCTCAGCATACAGCTGTTCCTATACTGCTTTTTCACTTCAAATTCCTGAATTTTACTCGTTGCGCTGAATCCGTTCGAATAGCGCACGAACGTATAGATGAGAATTTTTTCGCTGCCTTCATAGACGGAAAGCGGAATTTTTACGACGCCGTCCTTACCGATATCTCCGGTATCGCAAATGACCCGCGTCCAATCGCGCGTTCTGAACCGAGCCGCCTTTTCCGTATAAAAGTATCCGCAATCCACGACTTCGCCGTCGGGATCGTTCTTGATCGTAACGATCAGATTTTCGTTCTCGTCTTCGTCCACACTGAACTGGGTTGGCGCGCTCAGATATACCGAGCGCTCCTTCATGAATTTATCCAAAAATAAATCGATATCGGCAAGCGACCGTCTTCCCACAAGCCCGTTTCCGTGCGAAGAGTATAAAAGCGCTTTTTCAACTTCGGGGTTAATTTGTTGGAAGGTATCGTACACCCTGTCGTAGTTATATTTTTTATCGCTGACCGCAGAAATCAAAAGAAGCGGACACTTGACGTACGGCGCATAGCTCTGTGAATCGATCCCCGCAATAAAGCGGTGTCTCTCCTCGTTAAATACGCTCTGTTTTCCGTCGCCGAATCTTTCGATATCCTGATAGGCAAGCCAGCCCGCCGCACATACGGAAATCATACAGGACAAATTCGCGTAAGGCGCAATTTTGAAAAGGATCTCTCCTCCCGTTCTGAGCCCGATCGCCCCTACGCTTTTGACTTCGGGTTTTCCGGTAAGATAGCGCACCGCATAGCGCGCAACGCCCGCCCATTCGTACCAGCTCGTCTCTTTGGCGGTCGGCTCCGCATAGCGCATCGCCCTGCCTGCGCGGACGTAGTTCGCATAGTCTACGTCCTGCGGATAGTAAGTGTATTTGGTCGACCCGTTATCCCCGCAGTAATCCACGCACAAAACGCCGTACCCGCGCGCAACGAAACGACGAACGAAGCGCATATCCGGCTTCGAGCCCGCGTCAAACAAAATCATAACGACGGGGAATTCCTCTTCGTCCTTGGGGAAAACATACTGTGCGTATATTTTTACGCGCCCCTTCTCCGTTTTTCTTCCCGAAAAAAAGACGTCGCGTACGACCATATTGCCGCACTCTGTTTCCGAAAGCGTCTCTTCTTCGAGCGGAAGCGTGTCGTCAAAATCTTTCCAAAGCGTTACGGGTGTAAGAATCGTCAAAATATTACCTCACTCCGAAATTATTTGCGAGCCGTGTTTTTCGGTCGCTTTTTTCACCGTTAATTTACGGTTGATCCTGTGTTTCAGCTCTTCCACATGGGAGATGATCCCGATGGAGAAACGGTCGCCCCTCAATTTTTCAAGACTGTCCATGACCGTATCGACAAGCTTCGAGTCGAGCGTTCCGAATCCTTCGTCGAGGAAGAAGAACTCCGACGAACGTAGATTCCTTGCGCAAATTTCCTGCGAGAGCGACAGGGCAAGCGACAGGGAAACGAGAAAGGTCTCTCCGCCCGAAAGCGTATTTACCCCGCGAAGCGCCCCGCCGTGCAGGTTGTCGCCCACGAAAAAGCCGCCGTCGTATCTCAAAAAGTACTGTCCGTTCGTGAGTGACAGAAGCCGCCCGCTTGCATTCAGCGCAACCGAAGTCAAATACTCTTCGGCAACGAACTCCATAAACTTGTTCCCTTCAAGAAGCTTTTTCAGCCGCTCGCAGAGCGCCTTCTCCTTCTCGTTTTCCCTTAGCTCCTTTTCAAACGCGCGCTTTACTTGAAGCGCCTCTTCCGCGCGGACAAGCTCGTCCTTTTTGAGTGCCAAGAGCGTGACGCACTCCTCGCTTTCCCGTTCCGTAGCTTTAAGCGCTTCCTTTAACGCTTCGACTTCTTTATCGTCAACAGCGGGAATATCCTTTAAGTTCTCGTAGCCCGCTTTAACGGAAGAATATTCCTCGCGGAACTTTTGAACGCGGCTCTTTGCGCCCGCCTCGTCGCCGTATTTTTCAATGAGCGCGTTCGCCGCTTCGCCGCTTGCAAAACCGCCCGCGGAGAGCGCCTCGTAAAAACGAGCTTTGCTCTCGTTTGCGAGCTTTTTGCCCGTCTTTTCCCGCTCTGCGGCAACGGCGTATTCCGCCTCCGCTAAGGAGCGCGCCTTGCGCGCCTCTTCCAATTCCTTTGCACGGGTCTTTACATCATTCTTTAACGCGGCAATGTGTTTATCGACTTCCGCAAGGGTCACCTCGCCCTTTATGTCATTCTTGATCTCTTCGAGTTCCTGCTTTAACCGCAGTCCCTCTTCCTCGACCGCCTTTAACTTCATGAGGTGCGCCTTGTAATCGCCGTTTCGCTGTTCCAGCTCGAAAAGCGCCGCGTTCGCACTTTTTTGGAGCTTCTCACGCTCTTCGTTCTGCTTTTCCCAAGCGGAGAAGTCCGCCGTATCCCCTTCGGAAAGCGCACCGTATTTTTTGACGAGCGGCTGAACGAGTTCCGCCGTTTCGGGGAATTTATCTTCGATCGAAATTAGCTCACCCTTGAATACCGCGTATTCTTCGCGGAAGAGCGCCGCCTTTTCAAATCCGTCCGCCTTGTTATAGGATAACCGTTCTTCGATTTCTTTCTTTTCCTTCTCGTAATCGAAGCCCGCAAATTTATCCTTGAGTTTTCGATATTCTTCCCGCGAGGCGGCGAGCTTTTCTTGAATTTCCGCGGCACGCTTTACGCTCTTTTCCCGCTCTATGCAGGATAACCGTTGTTCGTTCAAGGCAGCAATCTCGTTCTCCGCTTTTTCCGCGTCCCATGAGGAGGCAACCTCTTCCTTTTCCTTTGCGCGGGTAAAAAGTCTTTTTGCGTTCTCTAACGCAGTCACAGCTTCTCTTTCTTCCTGTTCCGCCTTTTGAAGCTCTTTTTCCGCTCTTCCCACTGCCGCCGCGGCGGTAAGCTGCGTGAGTTCTTTTTCAAGAAGCTCTATTTTAGGCAACTCCTCTTTCAACTTTTCGTATCTTTCGAAGAACGCTTTCGCCTCTTTTCCCTTTTCGAAGAGAGCGGAAGCCTTCTTTTCACGCTCCTTGATTTCGCCGAGCTTCTCTTTCAGCGATTCCGCACACTTAGTAAGGTGTGAAATCTCGTCCTTTATTCCGGCATTGTTCTCTTCGGAAAACTGCTCGTAAGGCAATAATTTCGCCTTCGTAAGCTCCACTTGGGCAGCCGCGTCTTTATAGGCGTTGTTCGTGCGCGTTACGAGCTTTTCGCCGTAACGCTCTAAATCGAAGAGGCGGGAAACGAGCTTTAAGCGATCGGAACGCGCGGACTTTACGAACTGCGCAAACTCCCCCTGCGGAAGCGCGATACACTTTTCGTAATCCTTCTGTTCGAGCCCGATGACTTTTTCAAGAAGTTCCTTCCCCTGACGGACGGCGTCGGCAACGCAGAGATAGGCGTTCTTTTCCTCGTCGAATTCGTATACCTTTAAGTTCTGCGCCGCATTCTTACGTTTGAGCTCGCGCTCCACGCGATAACGGCGGCGTTTGCCCGCGTAATCGATATCGAATTCGAAATTGACGTACGCTTTATCTTTGTCGTAATTGATAATATCGGCAATCTTCCCCGAGCGTGAACGGGTCACGTCGCCGTACAGCGCAAAGCCGATGCAATCGAGAATCGTGCTCTTGCCCGAGCCCGTATCCCCGAAAATGCCGAAAATACCGTACTGCAAGAGCTCTTCAAAGTTGATTTTCTGCGGCTCGGAAAAAGAATTGATTCCGCAAAATTCAAGACTTACGGGCTTCATTCTTCCTCCTTCAACAAGCTCAAAAACTTTTCCGTGAGCTCGCTTTTCGGCTCGTCGCCGAATTTGGAGCGGTAATACTCGTTAAATAATTCCCCTGCGCTCAATCTGGCGCGGGCGAACACGGGCACGGCTTCCCCCGTCTTGACGCGCGGGATAATAAAAATCAGTCCGTCTGAGGCGTCTTTAAGGGACTGCGTCTCCTGCGAGGTCAAGGGCGCGGCGAGGTTGAGCGTGAGCTCTACGAAATTGTCCTGATATGCGCTCAATATTTTTAACGCTTCTTCCACGTCGTTGCATTCGGGGCGCACGAGCTTTTTGCCCGACTGCAAAGGAATGACTTTTACGGTCTTGACTTTGTCCCCCTCCGTTTCGAGAAGGCGCACCGACTTTTCGGTATTCGCTTCGTCGAAGGAATACTGCAACAGCGAGCCGCTGTAAAAAACGTTCTCCGCCATTTTCTGGGGACGGTGCAAATGCCCCATGGCAACGTATGCGTTCTTCGGAAACAGCCCTGGCGGTACGGCGCGCGCGCCGCCCAAATCAATATCGCGTTCGCTTTCACTGCACTTTCCGCCCGCCGCAAACAAATGCGTCAAAAGGATATAGGGAACTCCCTCTTCATAGCCCTCTTCGCCGCGTAAGATACGGCGGCTGATCCTTTCGGAATAGCTCTCGTCGGATTTCTCCTCTTTGAGGCTTGCCTCGTTGGGATAGGGAAGCGCATTGATATAGACCTTCTCCCCCTTCTCGTTCTCCAAAAGAAGATAGAAATCCCCCGCTTTTACCGCATGGATTTTCCGATTGCCGTTTAAGGAAATCTTTTTCGGCTTGTTCCCGAATAAATACACGCCCGCGTCTCCCGCGAAGGGCGCGGCGGCGGAGAGACGGACGCCGTCGTCGTGATTTCCGCTCACGATCACCACGGCGCGGTTTTCGCCCGCAATTTTCTTGATTTTCGTATAGAAAAGCTCTTCCGCCTCGGCAGGCGGAGTAAAGGTATCGAAAACGTCCCCCGCAACGAGAACGAGTTCTACGCTTTCCTGTTCGCAGATTTTAACGATTTCGTCAAGCGCCTCCTCCTGTTCGGGAAGCCGTTCCCGATCGGAAAGACGCTTTCCGATATGCCAATCGGAGGTGTGTAAAATTCTCATATGCCGAAATTTTATCTTTACGGGGGAAAAGACGTTGCTTTTCGCCGAAAGTTATGCTATATTAGTGTAGCACGGTTTTGAGAAAAATGCAAGCGTTCAATAGTGCTTGAAGCAAATAAACCGTCATTGAAAACGCTGTTCTTGAAAGGCGCGTTTTTCATACGGAGGCAAAAATGTCGTTCAGCAACTTCTCCAAGAGCTTTACCGCGAATATGTTCACGAGCGTGGAGAATCAATTTATCACGAAGTATCTGCCGCAGGCAGACGGAGA
This sequence comes from Clostridia bacterium, assembly GCA_029060985.1. Classification (GTDB taxonomy): domain Bacteria; phylum Bacillota; class Clostridia; order Christensenellales; family Borkfalkiaceae; genus Gallimonas. The sequence continues at coordinate 10,596 of JAIDSX010000115.1, forward strand.
CGCCGTAAGAGTTTACCTCTTCGGGCTCTATCTTTGCCAGTGCACCGAAGAATTTGACGCCGCCTCCACCGCAAAACTTTTACGCATTTCTTTGGAAAGACTCATTGAAATTTACGACTTTTGGGAGGAATGCGACCTCGTACATATTCTCTCACGCGACCCCCTTTTCGTCGAATATCTTCCCGTGAACGCGTCCATCGGAAAGCCGAAGCCCGTCAAGGCAGAAAAGTACGCCGCATTCAACCGCGAGCTGTATAAATTACTGCAAAAGTCGGGCACGGAATTTAAGCCTTACGAAATGCAGAAGATCCTTGAATTTCTCGAAAACAATCCCATGGAGCAACAGGCGTTCCTGCTCGTTGCGGAATACTGCGCAAAAAAGGACGGCGAAAAACTTTCGTGCAGTCATATTCTCAATAAAGCCGCAAAAATGTGCAGGGAGCGCAAATATACGCTTGAACAGGCGGAGCGCGAGCTTGCCGACTTCAACGAGCACGAGCGCGATCTTTCCAAGATTTTCTCCTATCTCGGAATCTACCGCAAGGTACAGGAGAGCGACTATGAATATCTTGATAAATGGCTGAATGCGGGAATCGAATCGGGCGCGATCCTTTCCGCCGCGAAGAGTTTGAAAAAAGGCTCTCTTTCGACCCTTTCGGCGCTCTTGGAAGAGCTTGCGGATAAAAATATTTTCAAAGCGAAGGACGCGGAAGTCTATCTTGCAAAGCGGGAAGAGCTTACCGCAACCGTCTTTGCGGTTGCAAAGCGGCTAGGCGTGAAAGTGCAAAATCCCCGCCCCTATGCGGAGGAATACGTGGAAAAATGGCTCGAACGCGGATACGATACCGCTTCGCTCTCGCTCGTTGCCGCCTTTTGCATGAAGCTCGGCTACGGATTCGGCGAAATGGACGCGCTACTTGATACGCTCTATCACGGCGGCACGGTGGACGAGGAGAGCGTGAAAGCCTACTGCTCGGCGCGCGATAAGGATTTCAGATTGTTGCAGTCCCTGCAAGCGGAGTGCGGCGTTCTGAAAAAAACGCAGTCCGCGCTCGATATGGTCGCCGCATGGAAGAGCTGGAATTTTTCCGACGCCATGATCAAGGAAGCGGCAAAGCGCAGTGCAAACGCGTCCGCTCCCCTGCCCTATATGAATAAACTTTTATCCGAGTGGAAACGCGAAGGAATTTTTACCCCTTCGTCCATTCCCGAAAACGCCCCGCACAAAGCTCCTGCCTATCAGAGCGAAGCGGCGATTGCGGCGGATTTGCGCGGCTCGCGCGAACGCTACTATGCGGCGCTGCACGAAAAGGCGCTCGACCGTGCGGAGAAGATGCGAAAAAAAGCCGCTCAAAACGAAGAGTTCCGCAAAGCGGAAAGCGAAATGAAAGAGTGCGAAATCGCGCTCGCCCGCGCCGAGGTGTACGATTCGGAAAAGCTGCCCTCTTTGCGCCAAACCCTCGAAGAAATCAAGGAACGCCGTATAAAAGCGTTGCAGGCAGTCGGCATTCAAGAGAGCGACCTTCTACCGAACTACGTATGTAAAAAGTGCTCTGACACGGGCTTTATGAAAGACGGAAGAATGTGCGATTGCTATCGTCTCACGGAATAAAGAAAAACGCGGCTTCAAGCCGCGTTTATTTTATTCGTAATCGCCGTAGTCGCGCCGATCACGCGGTTGCGGTCTCGGCGGAGGAGGCGGACAGTTGTTCGGACGTTCCCATTTATCCTTTTTGGGCTCACACTGCGGCGCTGCGCTTTTAAGATCCACAAGAATAACGTCCTCGCCGATCTTAACGATATTTTTAATATCCACAAAGGTATCCCCTTTGCCCCAGCGAAATCCTCTTCCTCCGGGCACGACGATACCCTGCACCTTTCCTTCGGGAAAGGTAAACACAACGTCGCAAGGCTTTCCCAGCCGTTTCCCGTCGCAGACGTTGATCGTTTCCTTTTGTTTGAGTTCCGAAAAGCTCGTTTCCACATAACAATATATGCGGAAAATTTCCGAAAATTACTCCGAAAAAATCAAGGCGGCCGCTATTCTTTGCGGTCGTGGGTGTTTTTAAAAGTTTTTAATTTGTGTTAAAATTTGCGGTTTTGGTTTTAAAGCCTCCCGGCGTCTGGTGTGGGCGT
>JAIDSX010000115.1:12741-16868 GCA_029060985.1 Clostridia bacterium
CTTGTGATATTCGTCTAAAATTTCCCGTTTGAGCTTTTCCCGCTCCGCGGCTTCTCTTTCCGCCTTTTCTTTTTTCAGCTCTTTACCGTATTTGATAATCATTCGAATCAGCGTATAAATGACGGGGATTCCGATAACGATTGCCAAAATCAATATCCAGTTCACGGGCGTCCCAAAAAATTTTGCGACCTTGCCCCAAAAAGCGGAATGCCGCACGGCAAGCCCCACGAAATTTTCCGAATAGACGGGATCGTCTATGGGTGCGCCCGCTTTTACGCCCTGCGTTACGATATAATTTCCCCTCTCGTCCTCGGCGGCTTTGATCACTTTATGAACGACCTGCCGCCCTTTCAGCTGCCCGCTTTCCGCAATAAACACGGCGTTTGCGCCGACTCCCGCCTCTTCGATTCCGCAAATTTTTACGGTAATGAGCTCGCCCGCTTCGATTTCGCCCGTCATGGAATCGGTCTCTACGACCGAAAAGGAATACCCGAAAATTTCCACCGAACGGCTCTCGTTCTTTTTTGCAACGAAGCATAAAATCAAAAGAACTACCGCAAGCACTAAAAAAAGAATACAGATTCCCGTAACGATCCAAGAGACGATTTTCTTCCGCTTGCTCTTTGGTTGTTTTTGTGTTTTACAGGAATCCATATTCTCAGATCACGTTTTGAAGCGCTTCAAGATATTCGATAGAACGCGACATTTTTTTGTTGCCGAATACACGGTTAAACCAAACGATCAGATCGTTGAGTTCGCGCACCAAAAATTGCAGATTTAAGGGAACGAGCTTGCGCAACACTTTATTGCAGACAAAGATATCTATACCGTCCACTTCCTTGCCGCCGCAAGCGACGTATACGGATACGAACTGCGTGAGCTGTTTGATAAGGCGCGCGCCAAACTTCACTGCAAACCTCTGCCCCAAGAAGGTATCCAAATCCTCGATACGACGCATATTGTCGGGACTTACGGGGAATTCGGCTTGCGCTCTGTCGAAGAGGGTCTGCAAATAATCGGCGGAACAGTTCGCGGTCTCCGTAACATCCGCTTCAAAGCGTTCTGCTTTTTGGTTGAGCTGAATCGTCATCGCCCGCTCGTAAACGTCACCCGAAATCGAGAATGTCGCGTCGTCGGTATTCGCCGTGCCGACAAACCAAATATTCGTGGACACCTGCAATTTGCCGTAAGCGATATTTTTTGGATCGTTCGCAGAGCCTGCGGGCGCGAGCTCGATTTTCCACTCCGAGGTATCGGGATTATCCATGAGCGCGAGGAAGTCCGAGAAATAATATTCCGCCCGCGCAAGATTCATTTCGTCGAGCACGACGAAATCGGGCTCCTGACGGTATCCCGCCGCGTAGATATCCTTCAAATATACCGTTTCCACAAAGCGGTTGTTGAACTCGTCGTAATAGCCTAGGAAGTCCGCGCGGTCGCGCCAATCGGGAAGCACGGAGACGATCGTGGGCTCTTGATTGAAATAGCTGCCGATCGCGCGCGGCAAACTCGTTTTGCCCGCACCCGTGATCCCCTCGATGATGACGATTTTAGAAGTGGCGAGCGCCGCAAAGAACTGGCGGACGGTATCCTCTTCGTAATACAGTTTGAGCTGCGACGCGGAATAAGCCACTGCGTTCTTCACGAGATCGCGCAGGGAAATCAAATCGGCTTCCGCCATCGAAATTTTTTCCGGCATTTCTTCGTACACGCTGTCCACTTCGAGAAGAGACGTAAAGCGGATCGAATCGTCCCTCTCTTTCGGCTTTGCCGGAACGGCTTCCTTAGCCTTCGTCTCCTCTTTTATGAGCGACTCGACTTCCTTTTTGAGCTTGGAAGCAAAGTTTTCTTTCTTGTCTTTGGAAAGCTCTTCCGCCTTTAATTCAAGCTTTGCGACCTCTTCCATGATCTTATCTTTTCGAACGTTCTTCGCACGATAGATAATATATCTGCGGAAGAGCTGTGCCAGGCGATAGATAAGGAAGGCAACGAAAACGGTGTTTACGATTGCGAAAAGAATGAAGAAAATCCAACCGAGCGCGTCGAAGCCGCCCGTATGCTCGCCGAGTATCCCGAAATATTCCCCGACGTCCCGAACGAAGAAATCATAGATTGCAATTCCGATGGACGCGAAAAAATTGCCGATATTCTTTATCAGCGCCCATAAAAATTCTACAAAAAAGCTCGCAAATGCAGTCATAGTCTTTCCCGTTTCGCTTTTTATCGTATCCCGCTTGTGTTGCGGTTATTCTTTGGTTTCGTTTGGCGTTTCGGAAGGAATCCTTCCCTCTTCGCGAAGTTCCTTCAAAAGCTCCTCTTTGAGCCGTTCCTTACTCGATTCCTTTTGTGCTTTCTTCTGTTCGAGAACAGCATGGACGAAATCGTAAATGCAGTAGCTCAACAAAAGAAGACATGGAAGAACGATACAAACCGCGAATCCCGTACCCGTTCTCATAAAGAGAAATAAATTCCCGAGTCCGTTCGTGCTTTTTACGACTTTGCCGATCACGTCGTCCGTATTGCGCGAACGGCTGTCGACGGGAGCGCCCTCTTTGTCACCCTTCGTAATAAATACGACGCTTTCGCCCTTTCTCCACACCTCTTTGATCCGGTGCGAATTGATGATTCGCCGTCCGTTTACGGTCTCGTAAAAGGAAATAATATCTCCCACTTTGAGCTCCGACTTCTCCTCACCGGAAAGAATATCGATTTTGAGAAGCGCACCCTTTTGAAAACTGTCCTTTTCCGTTCCGTCCATCGAATCGGACTCGACGGCAACGAACGCCCTGCCGAATAACGGCGTATACCCTTTCCCCTTCGACGAAATAATTAAAATCGTTAAAAGAAGAATCAGCACAAAGAGCGCGTACACGATGACGTTCAGAACGATTTTAAGTATTTTTTTCGTTTTCGGTTTCATAACGCAAGCGAAACCCGATTACGAAGCGTTCTTGATCGTGCTCGTTCTGAATTTCAAGGTAAATGCGAACGCGTCGTTCTGAAAGGATTCGAGACAGTCCCCGTCCGTTCCTTCCAACCAAACCTTGACGGTAACTCTGAGTTGGGAAGAGGTGGAAGTCCCGCTCAGCTTGGGAAATTCTGCAATCTTGGAATACAGAAAATCGTTTACCGAGGTGGGATTTTCAAGGCTCTTATATATGCGGCTCGAATAGGTCGGCGCAGGACTTGCGGAGTTCGTAACGCTGTCTTTTCTTTGGACCTTATAATCGCTTGCAAGGTTATTTCGATAGAATCCTCTTGCCCGATCGCTCGTATAAGTATTTATATCGTTATCGAATACTTCGCTGGGTGCCCAAACCTTGTTTTTGGTCGTTCCTTTATCGTCATACAAGAACGCCACGCGCGCTGCGTCCCGCGCCCGTGCGTTAATTGGGTCGCCCTCATTGAGCGCAATGCCGTAATCTGTTTCATCAAAATCCGTCCAGGCACTGGTTGAGGAAGCGATCGTAACGCCCGACTCGTCGTCGGCAGGGATATTTTTGGCAGAAATATCCGAATCGGAATTGAGTACCAAGGAAGGCATCGCAGTTTCCCCGTCTGCTTTGACGGGTGTGTAGCGGAATACCAAATCAAATACGGCGTAGCTCCCTGGAAGCGCATTAGATTTGTCTTCGTTCACCAACGCGATGGAATCCGTCGCCGCGACGGTATTACTTGCGTCAGCCCCGCTTACCGTAAGCGGTTTATATTTGACTTCCGTTCCGCCGTTGATTTTACTTTTGATCAATTCCGCGGACAATGAATACGAAAAATCGCTCTCGTCGGGCGTTACGGGATTCGTTGCATCGTACGCAACAACCGCAACCTGCAAATTTTCGTCGCCCGAGTCGACCGAAAATTCAACTTTTCCGAGCTCGACGCTCGATTGATAAGAAAACCAAGCAAAGGTAGAGCCTACCGTAAGCGACGCCGCCGCTACCAGCGATACTGCCGCTAAAATCAGCTTCTTTGTTGCTTTCATATCCGACCTCCGTCTTTGATTGCGGCTTCCAATTTGCCGCCCCGTAAACGCTTAATACGCGTTAATATTCATTTTCATTTTCAGACGACCGCCGATCAATTCGTCTTTACAGGAAATATCGTAGCCTTCGAGCCATATCACGACG
>JAIDSX010000116.1 GCA_029060985.1 Clostridia bacterium
GATGAAGCAGGCGTTGATCGACGCGGGCTTGAACGAGGCAGATCCGCCCGCGTTCAAAATGAAAAACGACCCCAGAATCACGAGGGTAGGGAAGTTTTACAGAAAATTTGCAATTGACGAGCTGTTGCAGCTTTTTAACGTGTTTATCGGCAATATGAGCGTAGTGGGCCCCCGTCCGCCCCTTCCGAGAGAGGTGGAGGAGTATACGACGGAGCAAAGACACCGCCTTGATGTAAAAGGGGGTTTACTTTGCCTTTGGCAAATTCAAAAAAACCGTAACGCGATCAAGTTTGACGAATGGGTCAAATACGACATCGATTATATCAAGCGGCAAAGTATTTGGCTTGATCTGAAAATTATTTTCAAGGGTGCGTTTATGGTGCTTTTCGACCATAGCGGAGAGTAAGGAAAGGGGCAACGTATCAAAAAATTTCGATAAAAAATACGGGGAGACCCTTGAAATCGGTTGACAGATTATATAAACTTTGTTAGAATAATCAAGCGTTAGGAAATGCGGGTGTAGTTCAATGGTAGAATTCCAGCCTTCCAAGCTGGCCGCGTGGGTCCGATTCCCATCACCCGCTCCACTCTTTTTGCAAATGAAAGAGGCGTCAAGTCCTTCTTCCACGCGTAATGCGCCTGTAGCTCAGGTGGATAGAGCAACGGCCTTCTAAGCCGTGTGTCAGGAGTTCGAGTCTCTTCAGGCGCACCAATTTATATGGCGGGTGTAGCTCAGTTGGTTAGAGCGCCAGATTGTGGCCCTGGAGGTCGTGAGTTCGATTCTCGTCGCCCGCCCCACTCTGTCTATAATGGGGTGTCGCCAAGTGGTTAAGGCACCGGATTTTGATTCCGGCATTCGTTGGTTCAAATCCAGCCACCCCAGCCATAACGGCCCATTAGCTCAGACGGTAGAGCACTTGACTTTTAATCAAGGTGTCTGGAGTTCGAATCTCCAATGGACCACCATATGCACCTTTAGCTCAGTTGGTAGAGCAAATGACTCTTAATCATTGGGCCCAGGGTTCGAGTCCCTGAAGGTGCACCAAAAAAAATAGCACCCCTTGTGGGTGCTATTTTTTTGGTGCTATTCATCGGGCTTGAAGCCTGCGGTTCGCGCGAGGAGCGAAGCGACGACGCTTTGCCGAGGGGACCCCTTTGGGTGTCGGCAAAGTCCCTGCATTACGCTATTTATTGCGCGCCGCCAAAGGCGCGAGTCCCTGAAAGGGAGAAAACCACGCGCAAAATAGTCCCGTTGGGTAGTTTTTTTAATTGAATGAAACATAAATAAAAGGCGAGGTCGTTTATTTACAGGCGGCTTCGCCTTTGTTATTAAATTTCGTTGCAATTTTATAGTGTTTTAATTATAATATAATTATAATTAAAAAATTTTTTTGTAACGGTTAATAAATGCTTACGATCACCTATGAAGAACTGTTCACCTATGAAAACTTATACAAGGCGCATTTAAGGGGTCGGCGCGGCAAGCGCGACAAAAAACCGCTCGTTCGGTTTGAGATGGAAATGCTGGGAAACCTGCAAACAATGTACGAGAAGCTGCATAGCGGGACTTACCGAATGGACAGGTATCACAGCTTTATCGTGGAAGAGCCGAAGCGGCGGGAAATCCAAACGCTACCGTACGAGAACAGAGTTGTTCAGCACGTGCTGTGCGATAATTTGTTGGCGCCCTATTTTACGAAGCGTTCGATTTTAGACAACGCGGCGTGCCAAGAGGGGAAGGGAATGCACTTTGCGATGAAGCGGTTTGAGGAGAAACTCCGCGAACATATCCGCAAGCACGGCGTAAACGGATATTTTTTGAAGTGCGACATTCTGAAATATTTTCCAAGCGTTCCGCACAAAAAGCTGAAAGAAGTGATCTGCTCCCATATCGCGGACGAAAAGATAAAGAAGCTGCTTTCGGATATCATCGACGGATACCATACAAAGCAAGCCTACCTCGATAAATACGGGATACCGAGCGAGCAAGCGGGCGCAAACACGGGCAGGGGAATCCCGATCGGCAATCAGACGAGTCAGATTTTCGGAATGTTCTATTTGAACGACGTGGACAGGCTTGTAAAAGAGAAGCTGCGAATCCGTGTGTATTCAAGATACATGGACGACTTTATTTTGCTGCACGAGGACAGGAAGCACGTCGAATACGCGTTGAGCGAAATGAAGAAGGTCGTCGAATCGCTGGGATTGTATTTCAATTCCAAAACGCAGTTGTTTCCGATCAAGAACGGAATCACGTACTTGGGTTTTCGTTTTCATATCACGCCTACGGGGAAGATCATCAAAAAAGTAAAAAAGCAGAGCAGAAAGCGGCTCAGGTGGCGTTCGCGGTTGTTGAAGAAGGCGTATCTGGACGGAGATATTTCTCTCGAACGGGTGAAGTATTCGCAGGCGGCTTTTCACGGTCATCTGATACACGGCAACTGTTATAAATTCGAACAAGAGCTGAACGCGAGGCTTGATTTTACAAAAGATAAGGAGAAAGAGGAATGACGGAAGAAGAGGACGAATACGTACGGCGAATCGAAAAAATCATGGAGGCGGAGTTTTACGGCGGCGTTCCCTTGCCCGACGAGCCGCCGCACAAGGAGAAGGGGGAGAAGAACGCTTCGCGGAAAAATTTCCACGTGCACGACTTCGACCCGCCGCGCGATAAGCAGATGGCGGTGTTTACGCACGCAAAAAAATTGAGCGAATACATATTCGTCATCACCGAAAAATCGCCCGTCAAGCTGCGGTGGAGCATCGTATCGCGCCTGCTCAATACGTCAGTCGATATCATAGAACATCTTTATCGGGCGAACTTCGAGCGCGAAAGCGAAGCGCGAATCGAGTGGCAGAAAAGGGCGATGGTCTCATTGGAGCTGCTTGATTTTTATGCGGAGACCGCAAAGACGAAGCAGGCGATCAATTTCCGACAGATGACGCTGATTGCCGAACAGATAAGGGACGTAAAAAAGCTGTTGAGCGGTTGGGTGCGTGCGACGAAAACGAAAAAGGAATAGCGATAAACGCTTGCATTCGGCAGAGGGGCGTGCTACAATCGAAGAAAGGGCGAAAGTTTTCTGGTACTTGGCTGCGTTCCGGTAATAATAATAACGCGTCAAAATCCAATGATTTGACCTCCGCCGGCACTAATGTCTGGCCGACGGTCTCGTCTGTGGGTGGTGTTCGTCCCGCGCTTCACTCGCCGCACGAAAAAATGCGGAGATTCCCGAATTCGGCACGTCAAAGACTGCCGAACAGCAAATGATTTGAGTGTGAAGGGGCTTTCGTCCTACTGTGCGCAAAGGCGTGCGGTAAATCTGATCCGACCTTATTCCGACGGGGAAACCCTTTGGGGTATGAGCTGAATCCAGCGGTCGGATTTTTTCATGGGATAAATCTTGCATTCGGCGGAGGGGTATGCTACAATCGGGGAAAGGGCGAAGGCTTTCTGGTATTTGGCTGCGTTCCGGTGGTGGTTTTCTTGTCGCGGAGGACTCCCGCGGGTTGTCCTCTTTGGGTGAGCAGGGTCGTTTCGCGGTCTCGTCTGTGGGTGGTGTTCGTCCCGCGCTTCACTCGCCGCACGAAAAAATGCGGAGATTCCCGAATTCGGCACGTCAAAGACTGCCGAACAGCAAATGATTTGAGTGTGAAGGGGCTTTCGTCCTACTGTGCGCAAAGGCGTGCGGTAAATCTGATCCGACCTTATTCCGACGGGGAAACCCTTTGGGGTATGAGCTGAATCCAGCGGTCGGATTTTTTCATGGGAATAATCTTGCATTTGTCATAGGGTCGTGCTACAATCGGGGAAAGGGCGAAGGCTTTCTGGTATTTGGCTGCGTTCCGGTAGTTTTTCTTACGCGTCTAAGTCTTATGGCTTGACTTCCGTGGGGATTTACTCGGGCTGTATGGTCTCGTCTGTGGGTGGTGTTCGTCCCGCGCTTCACTCGTCCGCACGAAAAATATTGCGGAATTCCCGTATTCGGCAGGTCAAGGACCGCCGAACAGAAACGATGTGAGTGTGAAGGGGTTTTCGTCCTACTGCGCGCAAAAGCGTGCGGTAAATCTGATCCGACCTTATCCCGACAGAGCAATTCATTCGGGATATGAGCTGAAATTCAGCGGTCGGATTTTTTCATGGGAATAATCTTGCATTCGGCAGAGGGTCGTGCTACAATCGGTGAAAGGGCGGAGGCTTTCCGGTATTTGGCTGCGTTCCAGTCTTTATGGTAACGCGTCCTACTCCCATGGCTTGTACT
>JAIDSX010000117.1 GCA_029060985.1 Clostridia bacterium
CAAAGATTTTATTATGGGGAACGTGTTCGAGGGAAAACTGAATGCAGATATCCGCAAAAAGTTTGCCGAAAGCTGTCTGTTCACGCGTAAGAAGTGCGACGACTGTTTTGCGAAATTTATCTGCTCGGGCGGGTGCAACGCGAATAACTATCACTATAACGGCGATATCAACGACCCCTACGAGATGACCTGCGCGATGATGAAAAAGCGTATCGAATGTGCCATGCATATTCTTGCAAGGCGGAAATTGCGGGAAAATTAAAAGAAAAAGATTTAGAATGTGTCGCGTTTCGGCTTGACGGACGCGCACATTTGCTATATAATGGAAAGAGTGAAATTTTCTCTTTTCCGAAAAGGCTTCGGGAAAGAGCGTGCTCTATATTTTCAGGAGGGTTCCATGGGCAAGATAAGATCGGCAATTTGTATAGCGCTCAGTGCGCTTTTGATTGCCGCGCTGTGTTTTTTCTGTACGATATCGTTTAAGATGAACAATATCGAATCCTTTCATTCCGCAGTCAGAATGACGGACGCGGATATAACGCTCGGCGGTGAAATCGACGAGGATTATTACGTCGGCGGCGGCTATTCCGCAATGTATTACCCCGAGGGCGTGATTTCCGCAAAGGATTACGAGAAAGAACTTTCCGCATACGAGGCGGCGGAAGATACCGAAAAAGTTGACGACTACAAAAAGAAATATCCCGAAGCGTTGAAGTCGGGCGGCTTGTATCTTGAAAGCGAAGTGGCTTCCGAGGACGGAAAGACCGTTTCGGATTCCTTCAAAGCAAAAATCGAAAAGACGATCAAGGTCGTTAAGGAACGCTACGAGGCGCTCCATGTCGATGGTATGAAGTTAGAGGTCGTCTCCGGTTACGCGCTGAAAGTGACCCTTCCCCGCATTTATTCGGCAAGAAGCTACGCGTTCCAGAGCATGGCGTATACAGGTGCGTTGACCGTTTCGCTCGGCTCGGATGAGAATAGCGCGGAGACAGTCTTCCCCGAGAATAAAAAGAACGCCGTGATCGGCGATTACTTGAAGAGCTTCTCCACGAGAACGGCGGCGGACGGGACAAGCTATGTGGTCGTTTCGTTTACCTCTCTCGGCAAGGATATTTTGGAATCCAAAACGGAGGATGCGGAAAATTCTTCCACCAACGTCTTTTATAAGATAGGGGACAACGTCGTCGTACAGGGCAAGGTCGATTCCCAAATCGATCAGCCTACCATGTATTTCGGTACTTCGTCCTCAGAGAGCGCAAAGGCGACCTGCGTGCTTTTGAACAGCGCGCTCGAATACGGCGACGCGGACGATCTTACCGTCAGCTACGGCGATATGCTTAAAATTCCCGCGACCTTCGGTGAAAACGCGCTCATGCTTATCTACATCGCATTTGCGGCGGCGATCCTTGCAATGGCGATATTCTTCTTTGTAAGATACGGGCTGTTGGGCTTTGCCTATCTCTTCACCTATCTGTTATTCCTCTTCTCCATGCTTCTGTGCATTTGGGCGATCCCGTTCCTGTATATGAGCGTGGGCACGGTGTTGGCGCTCTTGCTTGCTTCCGTCGTGCTCGCAATTTCCTGCGCGCTTCCCTACGAGTATGCAAGAAAGGAATATGCGCTCGGAAGAACGATGACTTCCTCTGTGAAGTCCGCCTATAAAAAGAGCTTCTGGCACATATTCGATCTGCACGTCGTTTTGGCGGCGCTCGCCTTTATTATCTACGGAATTTCTTTGACGGGGCTTGCGACCTTCGCCTTCACCTTCGGGCTGGGCGTCGGATTCTCTGCGCTTTGCTCGTTGCTCGTAGGCAGATTGCAATGGGCTTCTATGATGTCGTTTACTCCCAAGAAGGGCAACTTCTGCCGCTTCAAGAGAGAGGAGGTCGAAGATGATGACTAAGCGTCTCAAATCCTTAAAATTATGGCCGCTGTTCGTAGCGGTTTCGGCAGTCGTGATTCTTGCGGGAATCATACTCTACGCGCTGCTTGGGTTTAACACCTCGCCGGAAAAACCCGAATATAAAACGTTCGAGGTTCAGTACGACGTCGTTGCCGTGATCAACGAAAAAGAAGAGGAAGTTCAAAAGGTCTGCGAGGATTCCTTCAAGGCGAACGGCTTGACCTTCGAAAGCAAAGAGGTTTACGAAGAAGTCGCGGGCTCCTTGCAGACGACGAGCGCAAAGAGTCTCGTGTATCAGTTCAAGGTTTCCGCCTCCGACGAGGCGCTTGGCTTGGCAAAGGCTGCCGTGCAAAATCTCGTATTGAAGGATGCCGAGGGCGCACCGCTTTCCGTTGAAATGACGGTGACGGTGAATACGGTAAAGAGCGAGACCTTCCATGAGGCTGGCTGGCGCGCCGCGGTTGCGATCGCGGTCGGCGCGGTCGTCGTGCTTATCTATATCGGAATCAGATTCGGCGTTGCAAGCGCGCTTTCGGGGCTTGTGGGAGTGGTAAACGCTAGCTTCTTCACGTTCGGCTTCTTTGCGATCACCCGCATTCCCGTATTTGCGGTAGCTCCGCTTTTGTATGCGGCGATTGCGGCGATCTCGTTCACGCTCCTTTGGCTCTTGCACTGCATGAAGATGCGCGAGAACTTCAAGGATCCCGATTTCGGAAAATTCGAAGCGGACGAGGCGGTTGCCGAGTCCTTGAAGACTTCCGATAAATTCGTTTACTTTACGGCAGGCGCTTTGGGTATCGCCGTTCTTCTAATCGGCGCGATCGCAACCGCAGGCGTAAGGCTTTTGGCTCTTCCCGCGCTCGTCGCCGTCGCCGTAAGCCTTTATTCTGCGTCGCTTCTTTCGCCGTCCGTGCATATCTACTGCAAGCGTGCGTTCGATAAAATCAAAAAGAATAAGACGCCTAAGTACAGCGGCAAGAAAAAGATGAAGCTGGAAGGCGAGGAACAGGCGAAGGACTGATTCCGAAGAAATTGAATTGACGGACGGCGGGGCTTATTATCCCCGCCGTTTTAATCAAAATTAAGCCCATGAAAAAAATCATTCCCGAATTTAATTTTTCGTCCGAGGAAAAGGAGGAAGTAAAAAGGTTCGCGTCCCGGCTCAAAGTGAGCGAAACGACGGCGGGCATTCTTTTCGCGCGCGGCTTGAACACCGAAGAGAAGATGCGCTCCTTTCTTGCGCCTTCGGCGAAAAATTTTCTTTCGCCCTTCCTCATGCAGGGTGTGAAGGAGGCGAAGGAGCTTTTGATGCGCGCCCGCGATGAGGAATGGCGGGTCGCTATCTTCGGGGATTACGACGCGGACGGGATCGGCGCGCTCACCATTCTTTCGCGCGCGCTCCGCGAATTCGGGATCGAGCCCTATCTGCACGTGCCCGAACGCACGGAGGGCTACGGGCTGAGTATTTCCGCGATCGATAAGATTTTCGACGAATTTCTGCCCGACCTGTTCATTACGGTGGACTGCGGTATTTCGTGCGCGGAAGAGGTGGAGTATATCAAGGAACAGGGCGCGTACGTGATCGTGACCGATCACCACGAGCTTCCCAAAACGCTTCCCGACTGTATCGTTATCAACCCTAAACTCAAAGACGATTACCCTTACGATAATCTGGCGGGCGCGGGCGTTGCGTTTAAGCTCGCCACGGCGCTCATCGGCGAAAAGGCTTACGAGCTTTTGGATTTTTGCGCGCTCTCCACGGTTGCGGACAGCGTGCCGCTCTTGGGGGAAAACCGCGATATCGTGTCGGAGGGGGTAAAGCTCATAGAAAAATCCCCCCGTCCCGCGTTCTCCGCGCTCCTCGGGAGCAATTCGGAGGTGAGCGCGCAGACGCTTGCCTTTACGATCGCGCCCCGCTTGAACGCGGCGGGAAGAATGGGCGACGCGGCTTCCGCGCTCAGACTCTTCACTTCGGAGGACGAAGAGGAGATATTTGCACTTGCCGCAAAGCTCGGCGCATACAATGCGGAGCGGCAGAAGTACTGCGAGGAGCTTCATGCGGAGGCGGATAAAATCGTTCGTGAGAAGGGCGCGTTCAAGCGTATCGTAATGGCTTACGGCGAACATTGGAACGCGGGCTTCGTGGGGATCGTGGCGGCGCGGCTTGCCGAGGAATATTCCCGCCCCTGTTTGCTTTTCGTCAAAAACGGGAATATGTATCGCGGAAGCGCGCGGAGCGTGGAGGGAGTGAATATTTTCGAGGCGCTTACGGCTTGCTCCGAATATATCGAGGAGTTCGGCGGACACGCGCAGGCGGCGGGTGTGAATATTAAAGAGGAGAATTTCCCCCTTCTCGAAGAGGCGCTCGATCAATACCTTGCTTCCCGCTACACGGAAGAGGACTTTATTCCCAAGATTCCCGTCGTGGGGGAGCTTTCGGACGATTTCTTGAAGATCGCAAGAGAGCTGGATAAGCTCGAGCCCTTCGGCGTGGGAAACCGCCGTCCCATGTTCGTATACCGCGCGGGACAAATGGCGGTGTCTCCCATGAAGGCGCAGTCCCCGCATTTATTCGTAAACGATTCCGAAATGGAGTTTACCTATTTCAACGGCGTAAAGAATAAGCCGCTCTTAGAGAGCGCGATCGAAAAGCAACTCGTCTACGAGTTGAATTTATCCAAATTCCGCGGCAAGGAGCGGGCAAGGGGCTTTATCCGCGCCATCGCCTACGATTCGCGGGAATGCACAGAGGCGGACGGAGAAATTTTCGAGAACAATCTTCTCGCCCTCTCCCGCCGCTCGTTGAACGCGCAAAAGCCCGTCTATATGAGCGAAGAGGACACGCATAAACTTATTCGAGAGCTGCTTGAAAAGAGCGCGTACGGCACTTGCTTTATCGCGCTCAATCGGGAAACGGCAAGCGCATTCCCCGAGCTTAAAATGGTGGGCGAGCTGTTCCGTCCGATGGCGGGCGGGTATCAAAATACGCTCCTCTTTTCACCTTCGGAGGACGCCGACCTCGGCGGGTACTCCGAAATCGTATATTTGGAAAAACCGCTCTTCTTCCCCCAAGCGGGAAAGGGGCAGAAAATTTACTGTAATCAAGACCGCAACGGTTACGAAAGAATGAAAAAGCTGACGGCGGACAGAGAGGCGCTCTTAGAAATCTTCGTCGCGGTGCGCTCCCGTTCCTTCGAGGTGCGCGGCGAAACGCCCTTAAAGGCGGCTGAAAGCTGCGACGCGCTCGGATTCGACAGGGCGGAGTTCACCTTCGCGCTCGCCGTATTCGAGGAACTGGGGCTTGTAAAGCTCACGAAAGAGGGGCTGTTCATTCAAAAGGGCGTAAGGCGTGAGCTGACGGAGTCGGCGATCTTCGGCGCGGTGTTGGGATTAAAGGAGGCGTGAAGTGGATACCATTTTAATGACAATTTACGAATCTTACACGGGCGATACCCGTGATATGATCCTTCACGCATACGACTACGCGAAGGAGGCGCACCGCAATCAGAAGCGCGCTTCGGGCGAGCCCTACTTTATTCACCCCTGCGCGGTGGCGGAAATCCTTGCCGAGCTCGGGCTCGACGCGGAGACGGTCGCGGCGGCGCTTTTGCACGACGTCATCGAGGATACGCCCGCGACGGAAGAGGATATTCGCCGTGAGTTCGGCGAAGGGGTGTTGACGCTCGTTGCGGGGGTCACGAAGCTCGACAAAATCGTGTTCAAATCGCAGGAAGAGGAAGAGGCGGAGAACTTCCGCAAAATCTTTCTTGCCATGGCGCAGGACATTCGCGTCATCATCATAAAACTTGCCGACCGCCTGCACAATATGCGTTCGTTGAACTTTCTTTCGCAGGAGCGGCAGCGGAAAATGGCGCGGGAGACCTTGGATATTTACGCGCCGATCGCGGGACGCTTAGGTATTTCGCAGGTCAAGTGCGAGCTTGAAGATCTGTGCCTCAAATATTTAGAGCCCGCTTCCTTCGAATACCTCGTCGAGAATATCCACCAAAAATTGGAGGAGCGCAACCGCTTCGTCGATTTCGTCGTAGAGGAAATCAACGGGATTTTGAAAGAGAGCAACATAGAGGGCGAAGTGTTCGGCAGACCCAAGCACTTCTATTCCATCTATAAAAAGATGAAGACGAAGGGCAAGACGCTCGATCAAATTTACGACCTGACGGCGGTGCGCGTGATCGTGGGCTCGATCGACGAGTGCTACGAGGTATTCGGTAAGATCCACAAAAAGTGGAAGCCTGTTCCGGGGCGCATTAAGGACTATATCGCAACCCCCAAGCCCAACCTCTATCAGTCGCTGCACACGACCGTCGTCACGAACTTCGGTCAGCCCTTTGAAATTCAAATCAGAACGGAAGAAATGCACCGCACCGCTGAATTCGGTATCGCGGCGCACTGGAAGTATAAAGAAAACCGCGACGCGGAGACCACGCTCGACCAAAGGATCAGCTGGATCCGCGAGGTCATGGAAGTGCAGGGAGGCCTTCGCGACAGCAAAGAGTTTTTGGATACCGTCAAGGGTGCGCTCATCAGCAGCGAGCTGCTTGTTTTCACACCGCAGGGGAAAGTCATTTCCCTTCCGAGCGGGGCGACCGCAGTCGATTTTGCCTACGCCATTCACTCGGAGGTGGGCAACCACTGCACGGGTGCAAAGGTCAACGGCAAGATCGTGCCTTTAAGCTCCGCGCTCGAACTCGGCGACGTGGTGGAAATTATCACTTCGCCCAACAGTAAAGGTCCTTCCCGCGACTGGCTCAAATTCGTGAAGTCCTCTTCGGCAAAGGCGAAGATCAAGTCCTTCTACCGTAAGCAGATGAAGGACGAGAATATCCGCATGGGCAAGACCATGTTCGAAGAGGCGGCAAAGCGCAAGGGCTATACGGTGGCGCAGCTCTTAACGCCCGAGGGCTTCAAAATCGTTTCGGATAAATACCTCTTCGATACGCAGGACGAAATGTTTGCTTCGATCGGGTGCGGCTCGATGTCGGCAAGTCAGGTCATCGTAAAGCTGGGCGACTATTTAAGAAAGATTTCCCCGCCTACGGTGGAGGTGCGTCCCTTCCGCAAGAGCGACAAGGGCTCCGTCCGTATCGAGAATATGGAAGGGCTTCTCGTCTCGTTTGCGGGCTGCTGTTCCCCCGTGCCGGGCGACGATATCGTCGGCTTCGTGACGCGCGGAAGAGGGGTCGTCGTGCACAGAAGGGATTGCGCGAATATGCGAAACGCCGAGCCCGAACGCTTGCAGCCCGCCGAGTGGATACAGAGCGGCGAGGGGGGCAGATATAAGGCTTCTATCGTAGTGCTTGCGGACGATCAGAAATCGGCGATTTCCGCGATCGTCGGCTGCGTTGGAGAAATGAAGCTCGAAATCACGTCCATCAACGGCAGATACGATAAGAACAACAGCGCGGTCGTAGACGTAAGCGTCTCGCTCACGAATCGCAACGACGTGGACGTGCTCATCAAAAAAATCAAATCGCAACCGAAAATTCTGGACGTAAGAAGGGCGGCGAACTAAAAAATATGCAGGTCTATAAAATTTACCCCGTAGGGTTTGCTTCGAATAGCTACCTCATAACAGCGGACGGCAAAACCGCCGTCTGTATCGACCCCGCTCAGCCGCGTATTTCAGACGAGGCAAAAAAGCGGGGATTGACGGTTACTTTCGTTCTTTTAACGCACGGGCACTTCGACCATATCGGCGGGGTCGCTTCCTTGCAGAAGGCTGGCGCGAAGGTCGGGTGTCTATTTGGGGAAGAAAAACTTGCCCTCTACGATAACCTTGCCGCCGCCTTCGGCGAAGAGGAAATCGAGTCCTTCAAAATCGACTTTACTTTCAAGGACGGAGAAGAGTTAGAGCTTGCGGGTTTGAAGATAAAGGTCATTTCCACGGCGGGGCACACCGCGGGCGGGGCTTGCTATCTGATTGATAACAATCTGTTCACGGGCGATACGCTGTTCGAAGGAAGCGTAGGCAGGTGCGACCTTCCCACGGGGAACGGCTTGGCGCTTGAAAAGAGCGTGAAAAAGCTCTACGCGCTCGACGGCGATTATACGGTCTATGCGGGGCACGGCGAGGATACGACCCTCGACTACGAAAGAAAATACAACGGAGCGATACGCGCATGATTCACTCAAACTGCGGGTATTTAGAGCCCGAGCTTATGGATATTATCCGGCTCTTCCCCGAAGCGGAAGAGCTTGAAATTTTTCATAGCCTTGAAAATGGGAAAAATATTTTCCGTATCGGCGATGAAGAGTACGCCGTTGAAACGAAGCCCGTGCGAAAGGGCGAGGAAAAGGACTACGACGAAAAGGCGCTTGTAAAGCGCTATTCCAAACTTGCGCTCTACCGCATATTATCGGAAAAGTATCAAAAAACCCTTCCGTGGGGTGCGCTTACGGGCATACGACCCACCAAACTTGCCTACCGCGAATTGGAATCGGGGCACGACTATCTGCCTTTGTTAAAGGCAATGGAAGTTTCTAAGGAAAATATTTCGCTTTTGAAAAGCGTTCTGAAAACGCAGGAGGGGATATACGAAAAGAGGGCGGGCAACTGCGATCTATACGTTTCGCTTCCCTTCTGTCCCACGCGGTGCAGCTACTGTTCCTTTATCACCGCGCCGATTGCTTCGACCAAAAAATATATGCGCGAATACCTCGACTGTCTTGCGCGGGAATTGGAGAGCGCGAAACCGCTCTTGGGGAATCTGCGTTCGGTGTACGTGGGCGGCGGCACGCCCTTCGTGCTTGAAGCGGAGGAGCTTGAAGAGGTGTTCCGGATGATCGCGCCGCTCAGAACGAACGGCTGCGAATATACGGTGGAGGCGGGGCGCGCGGACGTGTTTACAACGGAGAAACTCGACCTCTGTAAGAAATACGGGGTCACGCGCATTTGTATCAACGCGCAGAGCTTTTGCGATCAAACGCTCGAGCGGATCGGCAGAAAGCATACGGGGCAGGACGTCGTCCGCGCTTTCGAAATGGCAAAGCCCTACGGCTTTACCGTGAACTGCGATCTCATTGCGGGACTCACGGGCGAGAGCGTAGAGGAGTTTGCGGAGAGTGTGGACAGCGCGATCGCGCTGAATCCCGAAAATATTACGGTGCATACGCTGTGCTTGAAGAAGGGTGCAAGGCTTAAAGAGGAGACGGCGGCGCTGGGGGACGAGGGGCTTGAAGAGATGATTTCCCTCTCCCGTAAAAAGCTGACCGAAGCGGGCTACGAGCCCTATTATCTGTACAGGCAGAAGTATATGGCGGGCGCGCACGAGAACGTCGGCTGGACGAAGAAGGGCTGCGCTTCGGTATATAATATCGACGTCATGGAGGAGACGGCGGACAATCTTGCGGTAGGGGCGAACGCGATCACAAAGCGGGTCGTTTTGGGCGAAGGTAGAATCGAACGCCTGGGAAGTCCCAAAGATATCCCCACGTATTTGAATAAAGTGGAAACGATCATAGAAGAAAAGAATAAACTGTTTACTTAAATAAAAATCCCGCGGTACTCCGCGGGATTTTGTTATTAAGTTATTTTTCGTCTGTTTCTTCCGTTACGGCGGTTTCGGCTTCCGCTTCGGGAGCGGGCTCTGCGGTCGGTTTTTTAAGAATCACGTATTTAATCAAGGGATAGAGCAGAATCAAATCGGCGAGTATCCATGCGCCCGCGTCGCCGAAGCCGACCCAAAAGAAAGAGGCAGCCGAAGCGTTTGCGTCGATCGGCGCGCCGTTGACGAGGGCGGGCAAGAACAGACAGATCACGATTCGTCCTACGAGCTCGCCGACTCCCGCAAGAAAGGGAAACAAGGGTTTTTCAAGCCCTTGTACGACGTTGCGCATTAAGAGAAGCGCGCCCAAAGTGATAAAGAAGGGGACGACCGAACAGAGATACGTATTTCCGTAGCGGATCGTTTCCGAAGTAATTTTGTCCCCCGCAAGAAAGATATGCTGGTACGCGCCGTTGATACTCAATAGAAATTCCGCAAGGACCGCAAAGGCGGATAGGACGAGCATCATATAAAAGCATTGTAGCGTGCCCCGTTGTATCCTCTTATAGTCGCCTGCGCCGTAGTTCTGCGCGGCAAAAGAGATCATAGCAGTTCCCAGCGCATTGAACGGAGTCATAAACAAGTTATCCAATTTACAAGCCGCGCCGTAACCGATCTGCGCGGGCGTGCCTTCGACCATTTCGCCCGAAGGGAGCTTATCAAACGAAATAACGCCGTTCTGCATGACGATAAGTCCGAACGCCAAGACGGAAAATTGCAATCCGAGCGGAACGCCCTGCCACAGCGTTTTCATTGCCGTGCGGAAATTGAACGCTTTAAAATCACTTGCTTTGAGGCGCAGTTCTTTATATCGCACCACCGCATAGATAAAGCAGGAGACCGCGGAGAGCGACTGGGATATGACGGTTGCCGCGGCGGCGCCCGCTACGCCCCAATCAAAGACCATAATAAAGAGCAAGTCGAGCGCGATATTCAGTACGGAAGAAACCGCAAGAAAAATCAGAGGGGTTACGGAATCGCCCAAACTTCTTAAAATGCAACAGATCACGTTATAAAAATACTGTCCCGCCATACACCCGCAGATGATGATAAGATAGGTATACGCCGCCTCGTATACTTCGTTGTTTACGGGGTCGGTCGAAGGGGCGATACCGAGCAGCTTCAAAAGGGGCTTTATCGTAAACACGCTGACGAGCGTTACCGCGACGACGATAAACACGCTTAATATGATCTGCGTTGCGAACGCCTTTTTAATACCTTCGGAGTCCTTTTTGCCTACGCGGTCGGCGATCATTACGCTCATGCCGGCGGTACAGCCGAACGCGAATTGCATAAAGATAAAGGTGATGGGCGAAGTATCGCCCACGCCCGAAACCTCGCTTGACGTGAGCGTGTGTCCGCAGATCGCGGCGTCCGCCATTCCGTACATCGTTTGCAGGAGATAGGAAAATAAAATAGGCAGACTGAACGCAAGAATGCTCTTCCAGATAGAGCCCTTCGTCAAGTCGATTTGCTTGAAAAATTTTCGGCGCGGACGCGCCTTATCGCGTGACATAAAAGTCGTCCTTTTTTGCACTTTTTCGTGCGCGATACATTATAGAAGTATTTTTATAAAAAGTAAACAAAATGAGGCGGTTTTCAAAAAAATTTTTATGCGGGACAAGCGAAAATCTTTGACAAGAAAATAAAATTGTGGTATCCTTACAAGGTACGGTTTGCTGAGACAAGCGGCTCTCCTCGTTGTTCTCGGCTTCCCGCGAATATATTCCATAGGAGGATAAAGAAATGGAAAAGAAGGAAATCATTCAAAAGTACGCTCAGCACGAAGGGGACACGGGCTCGCCCGAAGTTCAGATCGCGCTTTTGACCGAGCGTATCAACCACCTCAACGAGCACCTCAAAACCCACAAGCAGGACAACCACTCCCGCCGCGGACTTTTGAAAATGGTCGGTAAACGCCGTGGTCTTCTCGACTATCTCAAAGCGAAAGACATCGAGCGTTACAGAGCTATCGTTGCGGCATTGGAACTCAGAAAGTAAGAAACTTGAAAGGGCGGTTTTTTCGACCGCTCTTTCTTTCTTAAAATCAGTTAATCGCTGTTGCATCAAGGGGTGTAACGGCAAAGAATATAGAACAAGGAGAAAGTAGAAACAATGACACCCAATTACAGAGAATTCAGAACTACCGTCGGCGGAAAGGAAGTAATCGTTGAAACCGGCAAGTACGCGGAACAGGCAAACGGCGCGTGCGTCGTTCGCTGCGGCGAGACCGCCGTCCTCGTTACGGTATGTATGTCCGCAACCCCCAGAGAGGGCATGGACTTCTTCCCGTTGCAAGTGGACTATGAAGAAAAAATGTATTCCGTCGGTAAGATTCCCGGCGGCTTCAAGCGCAGAGAGGGCAGAGCAAGCGACAAGGCGATTTTAACTTCCCGCCTCATCGACAGACCCCTGCGCCCCCTCTTCCCCAAGGGACTTTTTAACGACGTCGTGGTAATCGCAACCGCGATCTCGGTAGAACCCGACGTAAGCCCCGAGCCTCTTGCCATGATCGGCTCGTCCATCGCGCTTTCGATTTCCGATATCCCCTGGGCAGGTCCTACGGGATCGGTCGTCGTAGGGCTCGTTGACGGAAACTACGTCATCAACCCCGACGCGGAGCAGCGCGAAAAGAGCACGATTCACCTCAATCTTGCAGGTACGAAGGACGCGATCCTCATGATCGAAGCGGGCGCGGACGAAGTGACGAACGACGAAATGGTCGGCGCTATCATGTTCGGTCACAAGGAAATCAGCAAGATCTGCGAATTTATCGAAAAGGAGATCGTTCCTGCGATCGGCAAGCCGAAGAAGGAAATTGAGCTCTATCATGTTCCCGAAGAGCTTGATAAGGACGTTCGCGCGTTCGCCGAAAAGAAAATCGAATGGGCGATCGACACGACGGACAGAAAGGAACGCGAAGTCCGTTACGACCAGGTTGAGAAGGAAGCGCTCGAATACTTCGCGGAGAAATATCCCGAAAACAAGCGCGAAATCAAAGACAGTATCTACTATCTGAATAAAGAGAAAATCCGCGACAAGATTTTCAATAAGGGAATCCGTCCCGACGGAAGAGGTCTCAAAGACGTTCGCCCCATCTGGTGCGAGAGAAGCGTTCTTCCCCGCGTACACGGCTCGGCGGTGTTCACGCGCGGACAAACTCAAACGCTGACTACCTGCACGCTCGATATGCTTGCGGCGGCGCAAAAGCTCGAAGGGCTTGACGACGAAACGGCAAAGCGCTATATGCACCAGTACAACTTCCCCGGCTACTGCACGGGCGAGGCGAAGGCGATCCGCGGCGCGGGCAGACGTGAAATCGGTCACGGCGCACTTGCAGAGCGCGCATTGATTCCCGTCATTCCCTCCGAAGAGGACTTCCCTTACGCGATCCGTGTCGTAAACGACATTCTCTCCTCGAACGGCTCTTCGTCGATGGCTTCGGTCTGCGGCTCGACCATGGCGCTCATGGATGCAGGCGTGCCCATTAAAGCACCCGTCGCGGGCGTTGCTATGGGGCTTATCAAGAATCAGGAGACGGGCGAATTCCGCGTTCTCACGGATATTCAGGGTCTCGAAGATTTCCTCGGCGATATGGACTTCAAGGTTGCGGGTACGCAAAAGGGCATTACCGCCATTCAGATGGATATCAAGATCAAGGGCATTTCCGAAGAGATCATGCACACCGCAATCAATCAGGCGAACGAGGGCAGACAGTTCATTTTGAATAAAATGCTCGAATGCGTTCCCGAGGTTGCGCCTACGCTTAGTAAGTACGCGCCCCGTATTATTTCGATCAAGATCGATCCCGAAAAGATCGGCGACGTGGTCGGCAAGCAGGGCAAGGTCATCAACTCGATCATTGCCGAGACGGGCGCGAAGATCGATATCGAAGAGGACGGCACCGTCTGCATCGCTTCTTTCGGCGACTACGAGGCGGCGGAACGCGCAAAGGCGATCATCGAGAGCATCGTACACGATCCCGAAGTGGGCGACAGATTCCTTGGAACGGTCGTTCGCATTCTTCCGAAAGTAGGCGCGTTCGTGGAATTCGCTCCCAAGAAGGACGGCATGATCCACATTTCCAAGCTGAGCGATAAACGCGTTGACAGCGTAGAGGACGTGCTCCAAATCGGCGATATGGTAAAGGTAGAAATTATCAAGATCGGCGAAAAGGGTATCGACTTCAAACTTCTCGAAAAAGTGGAGCAGTAAATTCTACTAAGGAAAAGGATATGAAACGTAAAATCAGAGCGTTCGTTATCGGAATGCTTTCATTGCTTGTATGCCTTGGCATACTTGCGGGGTGTTCGCAAGAAAAGACTTTTGAAAAAGCGGGAATGCAAATCACGCTTACGAGTAATTTTCACGAAAAAGATTACGTCTCCATGACGGCTTATTACGAAAGCAGAGATGCAATCGTTACCGTTTTGAAGGAAGAATTTTCCTTGGTGGACGGGTTCAAAAATTATACGCTTACGCAGTATACCAATACGGTATTGAAGGCAAACAAACTTACGGCGGCAGTGAGTACGCGGGAAGGAAAGGATTATCAATACTTTACCTACGAAAAGTCGGTAAGCGGAAAGGATTTTTACTACCTTGCAACAACGCATAAAGCAAGCGACGCGTTCTGGCTCATTCAGTTTGCCTGCGTGGTCTCCGATAAAGACTCGTATACGGAAAAGTTTTTAGGTTGGGCGGACACCGTTGTGTTTGGTGCGCAAGAAGTTGTATAAGAATTAAAAAGGCCGATTATATCGGCTTTTTTTGTGCGCTTTAATGAAATGCGCCCGCGGACGTATGTCCGCGGGCGCATTTATTATTATGCTCTGTAAGTATTGCCGTCAAAGCCGAGGCTTATCAAAATCGCTCTGTTCACGCGCGACATGGTGGCGGGCGGTAACTCGCCGATCCGCGACATCAGCCGCTTTTTATCGATGGTGCGTATCTGCTCCAAGAGAATCACGGAATCCTTTTGCAGTCCGTAGCCCAAGGGGAGTTCGATATGCGTAGGCAGTCTTGCCTTATGGATTTTACTCGTGACCGCCGCCGCAATGACGGTGGGGGAATACTTATTGCCCGTATCGTTTTGCACGACGAGCACGGGGCGAATACCGCCCTGTTCGCTCCCCACGACGGGGCTCAAATCGGCATAATAAAGTTCTCCGCGCTTGACTTCCATGGCTTCTCCTTTGTGAGCAAACTCCCTCCGATTCATAATATGTAACAGGGGAGCTTTTTGCTCTTTCAGGTGATTGACAAAATCAGTATTTATTATACAACAGAATGGAAAACTATGGAAAGATAAGTGACATTCTCTTCAATTTCGTGTATAATGAAATTATGGAAAAGGCAAAGCGTATCGGAGACGCGGTGAGCGTAGTCGGGATCTGTCTGAATTTTTTGCTTGCGGCGGCGAAAATTATTTTCGGCGCGCTCTTCGGATATATCTCGATCGTGGCGGACGGTGTAAACAATTTAAGCGATATGGGAAGCGGCGTCGTTTCGATCGTGTCCTTCCGCATTGCCGCAAAGCCTGCGGACAAGGAGCACCCCTACGGACACCAGCGCGCGGAATATATTGCGTCCATGCTGATCGGCTTTTTCGTGCTCTTGATCGCCTTCGAACTCGTGCGGGAATCCATTGAAAAAATTATCGCTTGGGAGATAGGCGACGTTTCGCTTTGGGCGTTCGTGCTGCTTGCCTCTTCCGTCGCGGTGAAGGCGGGAATGTTCGTTCTCTACCGCGTTGCGGCAAATAAAATCAATTCCGACGTTCTTTCGGCTTCCGCCATCGACAGCCTTTCGGACTGTATCGCAACGACGGCGGTCATTTCAGGAATGCTCATATCCCGCTATGCGGGCGTTCCCTTCGACGGGATCGCGGGGCTTATCGTGGTTGCGTTTGTCCTGTTCGAAGGAATCGGGATCGTGAAAAAAGCGAGCTCCCGCCTTTTGGGTCAAGCGCCCGATCCAGAGCTCGTCGAAAAAGTTAAAGAAATTTTACTTGCGGGCGAAGGGGTGCTCGGCGTGCATGATTTGAAGCTGTTCGGTTACGGCGCGCAGAAATTTTTTGCGACTGCGCATATCGAAATGGACGCGAATCTGCCTTCCGAAACGACCCACGCCCGAATCGATTTTCTCGAACGCAAGGTGCTTTCCGAAACGCAGGTGGAGCTTACGGTGCACTTCGATCCCGTTGATCCTTCGGACGAGGAGGCGAAAGAGATAGAAGCGCGCATTCGGGCGGCGTTGGAGGGCGTATACGAGGGAATCAATCTGCACGACTTCCGCCTTGTTCGGGGCGAGAAAAACAAAATCATCTTCGAAGCGGGCGTACCGTTTGCGCTCAAAGCGAGCGATCGGGAAGTGAAATCCACCATTCTATCCTCCGTGAAGATTTTGACCGACGCCGAGGCGGTCGTTACGGTGGAACGGGAATAACCTTAATCGCTTATAAATGCTTGTAATTTGAACGAGAATATGTTATAATAAAATTTGTGGGTCGTGTTTTCGTGCACGCAGGAGAACGGATTTATGAAAATCGTCATAGACGCAATGGGCGGCGACAACGCCCCGCGGGAAATTATAAAGGGCGCGCTTGAAGCGCTTAAAATAAGGAAAGGTTTTACCCTGCTCTTTACGGGCGACGAAGCGGTAATTTCCAAGGAGCTTTCCTTATATTCTTACGATAAATCGCGCGTGGAAGTCAAACACGCCTCCGAGATAATCACGAATAACGAAGCGCCCACGACCGCCGTACGCGCAAAGCGGGACAGTTCTCTCGTTGTGGGACTCAAAGCCTTGAAAGAGGACGAGGATGCGGGTGCGTTCATTTCGGCGGGCTCTACGGGTGCGGTCCTCACGGGCGGCATTATGTATATCGGGCGTATTTCGGGCGTAAAGCGCCCCGCGCTCTGTCCCGCAGTTCCCAACGTGCACGGCGGGATAACCCTTTTGTGCGACGCAGGCGCGAACGCGGATTGCAAACCCGAATATCTTGCACAGTTTGCAATCATGGCAACGGCGTACGGAAAAGCCGCTTACCGTATGGACAACCCTAAGGTGGGGCTTCTCAACAACGGCACGGAGGATCACAAGGGCGATATCATGCACCAAGAGGTGTTTGCGCTCTTGAAGGAGACGGAGGGTATCAACTTCGTCGGCAACGTCGAGGGGCGCGATCTGATGTACGGCGATTCGGATATCGTCGTTGCGGACGGCTTTTCGGGGAACGTTGCCTTAAAATCCGCGGAGGGCTGCGGCAAGACGGTAGGCGCAATTCTCAAACAGGAATTTTCCAAGGCGAAAATGCGGTATCTCATCGCAAGGAAGCAGATCGG
Source organism: Clostridia bacterium (assembly GCA_029060985.1). Lineage (GTDB taxonomy): Bacteria > Bacillota > Clostridia > Christensenellales > Borkfalkiaceae > Gallimonas. Next base: position 16,815 of record JAIDSX010000117.1, read on the forward strand.
TAAAGTCAAACAAATTCTCGATTACAGCCGTTTGGGCGGGGCGATCTTTTTGGGACTTAAAAAGACGGTCGTCAAGGCGCACGGCTCGTCGAAGGCGAATACGATCACGGCGGCTGTTTTGCAAGCCGTTGACGCGGTAGAGGGCAGAACGGTAGAGCGTATTATTGAAATGTTGCCCGATTCCATTCAGGAATAAGGAGCGTTTCCTATGAAGCCTTCTCAGGATTGGGACGAGCAAATTCCGCTTCTTGCGGAAAAAGCGCTCGGCTATACCTTTCAAGATAAACAGCTCTTAAAGCAGTGCTTTACGCACAAGTCGTTTGCGGATAACAATCACGAGCCGGACAACGAGCGGTTGGAGTTTTTGGGCGACGCGGTGTTACAGCTTGCCGTGAGCGAGTCGCTCTATTTAAGAGAGACTGCCGACGAGGGGAGCATGACGGAGACGCGCAAGCGCTACGTCTCGCGCGAGGCTCTCACAGGTGCGGCTAAGAAGGCGGGCATTCTCGAATTTATGCGCTACGCGGGCGGCGAAGATACGATCGGGGGCAAGACGCCGTCGAATCTCTTTGAGGCGGTCGTGGCGGGCATTTACCTTGACGGGGGCATGAACGCCGCACGCGCGTTTTTGAAACGCTTTCTCGAAGAGGGGGAATTCTGCAATTATAAATCCCTGTTACAGGAATACGTGCAGGAGCGGGATAAAACCAAGCCCGAATACGTGACCCGCGAAAGGGACGGCGGCTACGGGTGCACGGTGCGCGCGCTCGGCAAAGAGGCGGAAGGATTCGGAAAATCCAAGAAACTTGCAGAGGTTTCAGCCGCAGAACAATTACTGAAATTATTCAAAGAGAGGACGGAATGAACTTTAAGGAAATAAGGCTCGTCGGCTTCAAATCCTTTGCGGATAAGACGAGCGTAAAACTTGACGACGGCGTTACCTGTATCGTAGGTCCGAACGGCTGCGGTAAGAGTAACGTAGCGGACGCGGTCAGATGGGTGCTCGGCGAGCAGTCGGCAAAGACCCTGCGCGGCTCGAATATGCAGGACGTTATCTTTGGCGGTACGGAATCCCGCCGCTCCCTTTCCTATTGCGAAGTCACGCTCGTCTTTGACAATACCGAAAAGATTTTCGATACCGAATATACCGAAATCGAAATCACGAGAAGACTGTACCGCTCGGGCGACAGCCAGTACCTTATCAACCGCGAAGAGTGCCGCTTGAAGGACATCGTCTCCATATTACATAGCGCGGGTATCGGTAAAGAGGGTTATTCCATTATCGGACAGGGCAAGGTCGAACAGATCATGAACGCCAAGCCCGAGGACAGGCGCGCCATTTTCGAAGAGGCGACGGGCGTTATGAAGTTCAAAACGCAGCGCGGCGAAATCGAGAGAAAGCTTTTGAATATCAAAGAAAATCTCTCCATTCAATCGCAGAGAATGGACGAGGCGGAAGGTCAGCTCCGTCCCCTTGAAAGACAGGCGGCAACGGCGATCAAGTTCCGCGAATATTCCGATCAATTAAAATACGAGGAAGTGAACGCATTCCTCGTGCGCACGGACTCCTTCGAGCATGAGACTGAAAAGCAGCGCGAAAAAATCCGCGAGACGGAACAAAGACTTCAAAAGGTAGAGAGCCGCCTTTCAGAAATCGACGCGACCGAGGAAGAGGGCAGGAATAAAATTCTGAATGCGGACACACAGCTTAAAAACCTCAACGAAAAGCTCAGACTGTTCGAAGTTGAGGTCGAGCACAAGAGCGGGGAGACGAGGGTCATCAACGAGCGGATCAATTCCTACCGCCGTCAGAGCCGCGCCGCTTCCGACGATATCGAATATTCCCTTCGCCGCACGGGCGAGATCGAGCGGATCACGCTCGAAAACGAGAAGAGAGCGGAGGCGAACGAGAAGCGCGCACAGGAGATCGAAGAGAGAAGCCTTCGTTTGAGCGAGCGGCTTCGCGAGGCGGACGCGCACGTCGTCGCATACGAACGCGTGACCGACGAAAAGCGCGCAAACGAATTAAGCTCCGTCGAGAATCTTGCAAATATCAGGGCGAACGCGGGCAGCCTTTCCGCACAGCGCGACGCGGCGAGCGAGCGTATCGAAGAGGTGAAAGCCGCGATCCAAAAGGCGACGGCGCGCAAAGAGGAGTTCGAAACCGAGCTTGCCGCCTGCTTGGAGAAGAAGGGACAAGTCGTCGCCTTCCTCGACAGCAAGGACGAAAAGGAAAAAGAGATCACCGAAGAGATTGCGGATTTGACCCGCTCCGAACAGAAGATAACGGAGGAAATTGTAAACTGCAACACTTCGATCGCCAACTATAAAAACAACCTTGAATTTTTCACCAACCTAAAAAACCGTTTCGAGGGATACCGCGAATCTGTCAGAAAGTTACAGCTTGCGGGCAAGGAAGACCCCGAAATCGGGAAGCGTATCAAGGGCGCGATCGCGGATATCGTGCGTTGCGACAGGAAGTACGAGGTTGCAATCGAAACGGCGTTCGGCGCGGCAATGCAGAACCTTGTCACCGCAACGGCGGACGACGCGAGATACCTTATCGAATACTTAAAAAAGACGAACGGCGGTATCGTGACCTTCCTCCCCGTCGAGGTAATGCGTCCCCACGGGAACGCCCGCGAAATCAAAGAGGCGCTCAAAGAGTCGGGCGCGCTGGGACTTGCGGAGGACCTCGTCGAATACGATCCCTATTACGAGAACGTCATTAAAAACCTTTTAGGCAATACACTTGTTGCGGACACCATATGGAGCGCGACGCAGATTACGAAAAAGTATCCCCGTATGTTCAAAATCGTGACCTTGGACGGCGATACGATTGCGCCGAGCGGCGCAATGACGGGCGGCTCGCGGCGCAAGGAGAGCGGAAACCTGCTTGCAGGCGAGCGGCATATTACGGAGTGCGAAGAGGGGATTTCACGCAAGGAGGCGGCGATCGTCAAATTCCAGGCCTCTCTTGCGGACTGCAAGACCGAACTCATAAACGCGCACGCCGAGTATGAAAAGCTCAGATTGAGGGTGCAGGAAAACGCGGCGGAATTTGCGGCGCTCTCGCAGAAAGAAAATTCGCTCACTTCCCTCTTACAGGAAGCGGAGCGCGATAAAAACGAGTACGAAGCGCTCCTTTCAAGGCTCACCCGTCGGGTGGACGACTTGCAGAGCGAAGTCGCCTCGACTGCGGAGAACGAGGATTTGCTCAATAAGATCCGCGAAGAGGCGGCGGCGGAAGCCAGCGCGCGCGAAGCGGAAATTTCCAAGCTCCGTCAGGAGCGCGACGCTCTGCAACGGGAATACAACGCCCTGCAAGTGGAGAAGGCGGCGCTCGTCTCCTCCCGTCAGGCGGACAGCGAAACCACGCGCCGTTTGGAGCAGGAGAAGGTACGGCTTCTCAAAAAGATCGAGGACAGCCGCGCGGCGATTTTGGAGACGGACGTCATCATCGAGCAGTTGAAGCGGGAACAGGAGAAGGTCGCTCTTACGGAGGAGGAACAGCTCACCGTGGGCGCGCTCCGCGACCGTATCGCCGTGGTCGAAGAGGAAAAGAAAACGGAGAACGCGCGTCAGGCGCAGTTCCAGGACGAAAAGCGTTCCCTTCTTGCCCGTCAGATCACGCTCGGCGAGGACAGGCACGCCTGCGAGCTTGAAATTTCCAAATCGGAAACCACGCTCGAAAATATGCGCCAGCGTATCGACGAGGCGTACGGGCTCTCTTACGAGAGTGCGAAGGAGCTCCGCGACGAAAACTACAATTTCAAAGAATCGCAGACAAACATTACGAGCTTAAAACACAAGATCGCGGCGCTCGGTCCCGTCAACCAGAACGCGGAAAAGGACTACGAGGAGCTCTTAGAACACTACAACGACATGAAGGCGCAGCGCGAGGACGTCGAAAAGGCGCTCGAAGATACGCAGACCGCGCTCGAACAGCTCAAAGAGACGATGCTTAAACAGTTCAACGAGGGCTTTGAACAGATCAACGACAACTTTACGAAAATTTTCCGCGAGCTCTTCGGCGGCGGCAGAGCGGAAATGCGGCTCGACTATACAGACTGCACCGATCCTTTGGACGCCGGTATCGAAATCGAGGCGTGCCCGCCCGGGAAAAAGCTCACGAAGATTTCCCTGCTTTCGGGCGGCGAACGCGCGTTTACCGCAATCGCCATTCTGTTTGCGATTTTGAAGAGCCGTCCCATGCCGTTCTGTATTCTCGACGAAATCGAGGCGGCGCTCGACGAGGCGAACGTAGACCGCTTTGCAAAGTACTTGAAGAAGTTCTCGCAGGATACGCAGTTCATCGTGATCACGCACAGAAAGCCCACCATGAATCAGGCGGACACCCTGTTTGGTATCACCATGGAAGAAAAGGGCGTGAGCAAGCTCGTATCCGTGCGCCTCTCCGAGGTCGAAGAACGTTTGGGCGGAGACACCGTCATTTAATTGAAAAGCGCGTTTTGAAAACGCGCTTTTGTATAAAGGAGCATTATGGGATTCTTCTCTAAAATCAAAGAAGCGTTAAAAAAGACGAAAGCGAACATTGCGCACAAAATGCGCCAGCTCTTTTTGAAGAATAAGATCGGCAACGAGTTCTACGACGAGCTCGAAGAGATTTTGATTTCGGCGGACGTCTCCGTGCGCACTGCGGAGGACGTCGTGGAAGAGGTCAAGCAAGAGGCGATCGGCAATAAAATCAAAGACGAAGCGTTCGTGACCGATCTTTTGAAGGATATTTTGGAGGACACCTTGAACGAAGCGGAGCTTCCCGAATTCGAATATCCCACGGTCATCATGTTTGTAGGCGTGAACGGCGTGGGTAAGACGACCACGATCGGCAAGGTCGCGAACTGGTTTGTGAACAAAAAGAAGAGCGTGACGGTCGCGGCGGCGGACACCTTCCGCGCGGCGGCGGGCGATCAGCTGAATATTTGGGCGGATCGGGCAAAGGTTAGGATCGTCAAGCACGAAGAGGGGAGCGATCCCGCGGCGGTCATCTACGACGCGGTCTCTTCCGCAAAGGCGAAAAAGACGGACGTCGTCTTAGTTGATACCGCGGGCAGACTGCACGTCAAAGAAAACCTCATGAACGAGTTAAAGAAAATGGACAGGGTCGTGACAAGGGAATATCCCGAAGCGCAGTTCTTGAAGTTTTTGGTGCTCGACGCGACTACGGGGCAGAACGCCGTCAATCAGGCGCGCGTGTTCGACGAAGCGGTGGAACTTGACGGAATCGTCTTGACCAAGCTCGACGGCACGGCAAAGGGAGGCTTCGTATTCTCGCTGTGTAAGGAACTCAATATCCCCGTCGTATTCGCGGGCGTCGGTGAAAAGATAGACGACTTGGAATTGTTCAACGCGGAAGACTTTGTAGAAGGATTTATTTAACGGAATAAAAAATGTGTCTGTCAGGTAAAATTACTTGACAGACTATTTTTTTACCGCTATAATAGAAAAGTCAATGGAAGATTTGCACTTTTTACGGCTGTGGGATATCTACCACGGACTGCTTACGAAAACGCAACAGGAAATCACGAATCTTTATTTCAACTGCGATTTATCCTTGGCGGAAATCGCGGAAGAAAAGCGGTGCTCCCGTCAGAGCGTTTCCGATTGCCTTGCGGTTTGCCGTAAGCAGCTCGAAGAGTTCGAAGAAAAGCTGCACTTCTCGCGTACCTTGACGGAAATTTCTTTGACGAACTCTTTTATGATGACGGACGTCGGGAAGGCGGCGGAACAATTTCCCGAAGAGTACCGCAACAAAATCGAAGCAATTTTAGACCGCGATTATTCGAAAGAGGTTGCTTCGGCAATCGAAGAGAATCAAGATAAATTACTTTAACGGGGGAATGGCATGGCGCTGTTTGCATCGCTCGCGGAGCGGCTCAACCACATATTCAGCAAGCTCACGAAGCGCGGAAAATTGACCGAGCTTGAAATCCGCACGGCAATGCGCGAAGTCCGCATTGCGCTCTTGGAGGCGGACGTCAATATCGGCGTTGCCAAACAGTTCATTGCCGAAGTTTCCGAAAAGGCGGTGGGGGAGAAAATCCTCGAATCGCTCAACCCCGCACAGCAGGTCATTAAAGTCGTCAACGAAGAGCTGATTGCCCTCATGGGGTCGGGGAATGCAAAATTAGAGGTTTCGCCCAAGCCCCCCACGGTCATTATGATGTGCGGGCTTCAAGGCGCGGGCAAGACGACGCTGTGCGGAAAACTTGCGTTGCAGCTCAAAAAGCAGGGGAAAAAGCCCCTTCTCGTCGCGTGCGATATCTACCGTCCCGCGGCAATCGAACAGCTTAAAGTCGTGGGCGGAAAAGCGGATACCGAGGTATTCGACAAGGGTACGCAAGCGCCCCCCAAGACCGCAAAACAAGCGGTGGACTACGCCAAAAAAATGGGTTACGACACCGTCGTGATCGATACGGCGGGGAGGCTTCATATCGACGACGCGCTCATGAAAGAGCTCGAAGAGATCAAAAAGGAAGTCGACGTCACCGAAATTCTTTTGACCGTAGACGCCATGACGGGTCAGGACGCGGTCACGGTCGCGCGCACCTTCAACGAACGGCTCGACATTACGGGCGTCATTTTAACCAAGCTCGACGGCGATACGCGCGGCGGCGCGTGCCTCTCCATCAAAGCCGTCACGGGCAAGCCCATTAAGTTTATCGGCGTGGGGGAAAAGCTCACCGACCTCGAGCCCTTCTATCCCGACCGCATGGCTTCGCGAATCCTCGGCATGGGCGACGTGCTGTCGCTTATCGAGAAGGCGCAGGAAGCAGTCAGCGAAAAGCAGGCGAAGGAGCTCGAACGCAAAATGCGCGACGCGAGCTTTACCTTAACCGACTATCTCGACCAGTTCGAGGCGCTCAAAAAGATGGGCGGCGCGGGCGCGCTCGCTTCCATGCTCCCCGGCATGGGCAAAATGAAAATCAACGAAGCGGATATCGACGAAAAGAGGATCGAGCGCATGAAGGCGATCATTCTCTCCATGACCCCCAAGGAGAGGGACAATCCGCAGATCATAAACTCGTCAAGAAAGCGCAGGATCGCCCTCGGCTCGGGCACGAACGTGCAGGAAATCAATAAGCTCTTGAAGCAGTTTTCCGATACGAAGGAGCTCATGAAGCGCATGAAGGGCGGCAAGGGAAAAATGAGACTTCCCTTTTAATTAGGTAATTCGCGGCAAAGCCGCAAACGTAAATAATTTTTCGGAGGATAAAAAAATGGTAAAAATGAGACTTGTTAGACTCGGCGACAAAAAGTCCCCTGTCTACCGTATCGTCGTCGTAGACGCACGCAAAGCAGCAACGGGTGAGTATATCGAGAAAGTCGGTTACTACGATCCCAAGAGCACGCCCGTAACCCTTACGGTTGACGCGGAAAAGGCGAAGGATTGGCTCTCCAAGGGCGTTCAACCCACCGAGACCGTGAAGAGCCTTTTGGTGCAGGCAGGCGTTATCGAAAAGCCCACGAAGCTCAGCGCGCCCAAGACCAAAGGCAAGAAGAAAAAGAAGTAATTTTTTAGGAGACGGGATATGTTGGATTTGATCAAATATATCGTCGAGACCTTTGCCGAAGACAAGGCGAATATCGAATATAAAACGGAAGAGACGGACGAAGAAATCACCGTGACCGTTCTTCTTTCCGATTCCGATATGGGCAAAGTTATCGGCAAGCAGGGCAAGATCGCAAAGGCGCTCCGCACGATCGTTAGGAACGCGACCCCCGCAGGCTCTAAAAAGTACAACGTGGAAATTAAAGAGCGCAACGCGGAATAATTTGTAACTAAAAAAGTGGACTTCTTTCGAAGTCCGCTTTTTATTTGTTTAGTTTTTCTCTTTCCAATAATATCCGCCTGCTTTTTCGATATGTCCGTGTAGTGCCTTTGATATGCTTGTCGCATCGATTTTTAATTGCCGAGCGGCTTCATTTAATGCCGTAAATTCATTTATTACATTTCCTCTATCATCAAGTTGAATAATATGCTTTCCCCATAAGCCTTTTTTGTTTTTCTTTATTTTTACTATTGGCGCTAATTTGTCTATATAAAAATATTCCCATCTGAAACCGCCGGCATTATCTCTTTCGTGTTTAGCACACATTGATATATTTGAAGAATTGATTTTTAATTCTCTGCCTGCGTCGGAAATGCAATCCCACACTTTAATAAAATTACCATCGTAGGAATATTGATAGATTTTTCTTGCTCCTGCATGATTACCGCTTCTATTGTTTTTTCTATAACAAACGTTACAACCTGTGCCTTTTACTCTATGCCCTATACTTGTCCGCCAAATATTTCCGCAAGTTGAGCATTTCCACCAAACCTTTTGACTACTGCCCAAGGAAAACATAGAGGGGAGTAAATCCCCGTTCTTTTCATAATACCATTCATTAGCCAAATCGGGGCGCAACTCTTTCAAAGATTCGCTTTTTAGTTCTGTCATATATTTACGACGAATTTCAAATTCGTCCCGAAATACATTTACGTCAATGGGACGAAGAAAACGGGGCATTGTCCACATCTCTAAATCTTGAAGAAAATTAATAATTAAACCATTGAGTATACGCTTATTATCCAAATTATCGGCATGATAAATTGTATCCGCTATTCCTCTACAATCAATATCATTACTTTCTTTTATACGTATAAGTCTAATACCGTTTTTTTGACAAATCTGATATTTTAATTCTTCGCGTTTGCGATTATTCCTGTGCCAAAATACGCCGTCGTATTCAATGGCGGTTTTTAGAGAGGGGATATAAATATCTAATTCCATTCCATTATCAAAAATGTCCGTGTATCGACTAATTACGTCGGGGTGAAGTTTTTTGATATAAAATAGAAATGCTTGCTCTGCAAACGAGGTCTGTCTGCCCGAATTACAAATAGGGCAATTTGTACCACCGTTTGTTCGGTGAAGAATAGTAGCCTGATAGCTGTGCCCCTTAGGACAAATCCAATAAACTTTTTTTCCGCTACCATGCGTAATTTGTTGAGGGGTAATATCGTTTTTCTCAGAATCCCATTCTTTTGCAAGCGCAGGGTGGGTGGTTGCTAAGTCGTTTACGCCTGAAACAACAACACGATTTGAACATAAAGGACAACCACGTCCGCCAATGCCTCTATTGAGAATTTTGGCTTGCCATTTGTAACCGCATTTAGAACAAACCCAACCAACACTTTTACCGCTACCTATGGTTAATTGGTTAGGTGAAAAATTAACGTTTAACTTCCAATCCCATTCTTGTATTAAATTAGGAACTTCCGAAATGTATGTTTTATCGTTCATAAAATTGTTGCATTTATTAGAGGTTTGAAAGTATTATATCATTTTTAGTATTAAAAATCAATTGATATCAAAAACGCCCCGACATTTGTCGGGGCGTTTTTGATAATTCGTTAAATCACGTATTTGGGATCGCTTGCCGCGCCGTCGAGTTCCTTTTTCTGCTTCTCGTAGCCGTTCTTGCCCAAGAGCGCGAAGGTCGCCTTCTTGCCTGCTTCCACGCCGGGCTGGTTGTAGGTGTCTACGTCGAGCATTGCTCCTGTGTAAGCCGTCTGCAATTCGAAGAAGTAGAGAAGCTGCCCAAGCGTGAATTCGTTGACTTCGGGAAGGAATATCGTATAGTTGAGTCGTCCCGCCTTGGTGAGCGCGTAAGCGGTCGCCTTGTTCTCCGCTTGAATGAGCTCTTCCATCGTGTGCCCGCCGAGGAAGCCCACGTCGGGAATGTTCTCGCAGCCTTCGGGGATGGGGAAGGGGGTCGCGTACTTATCCACCGAGAGGAAGGTCACGATCTTGTCGTAAGGTCCTTCGGTGTAGAGCTGCACCTGCGAGTGCTGGTCGGTAACGCCAAGCGCCTTGACGGGGGTTTGACCCACGTTGCAGGGCTTGCCCTTCAAGGTCACGTTCTTGCCGAGGGATTCCGCCCAGAGCTGCGCGTACCAATCGGAAACGTAGCGGAGGTTGTCGGAATAGGGCATCATAACGCCGACGTTCTTGCCATCCTTCATTGCCGCGTATTGAAGAGTTGCGCTAAGGAGCGCGGGGTTCTTTCTGAAATCGTTCGAGCTGCACATCTCGTCCATGTAAGCCGCCCCTTCGAGCATCGCCTTGATATCGACGCCGAGCACCGCCGCAGGAAGAAGTCCCACGGGGCAGAGTTCGGAGAATCTTCCGCCCACGCCGTCGGGAAGGATATATGATTTAACGCCGCCGAGCTCGTTGGAAATTTTAACGAGGTTTCCGCGCGCCGCGTCCGTCGTGAAGATGAGGTGCTCTTTGAGGTCCGCGCCCGCTTTTTTCAGCATATCCGAAATGATGAGGTACTGCGTCATCGTTTCGCTTGTCGCGCCCGATTTGGAAATCACGTTGAAGCAGGTCGTTTTAACGTCGATCACGTCTAAGAGCGCCTGCATTCTTACGGGGTCTACGTTGTCCTCTACGAAGAAGCGGGGACCGTTTCTCTTCTCCTTGGGAAGGTCGTTATAGCGAAGGTGGCAGAGCGCGTTGAACGCCATCGTGGGACCTAACGCACTGCCGCCGATTCCGAGCACGACGAAGTTTTCAAACTTCTCGCGCACGCCCTTTGCGGTTTCGAGGATATCGGCTACGATTTCGTCCTGATTATAGGGGAGCTCCGTCCAGCCCATAAACAGCTCGTCCTTGCCGCGGTTGTCTTCCACGTAGGCGTAAGCCTTTTCAACGATGGGTTTGAGCTTGTCGAGTTGTTTTGCGGAAAAACCCTTTTTTCCGAGATATTTGTCCGTCGCGTTGGTGTAGTCTACGCGAAGGCGCAGAGCTTGTTTGAGTTCGTCGTTAAGATTCATAAAACTAATTCCTCCGATTGGAAATGATTGGTATCATTTTATCACAATTCAAAAAGAAGTGCAATAGTTCACCTGAAAAAACTTATTTATGCGCCCGCGCTTTTTTTCGGAGCGGAAATTTTTTCGAGATAAAGCGTTTGAAAAACGCTTTGAAGTCGAAGAGCTTCAACGCCCACATAAAGAGCGCTTCCAAGCCGAACATCACGATCAAAACGATCACCGTGGCGGGGATATAGCTCATGACCGTCATTAAAAGATATTTGAGTCCGTAGCCCGCCGCCGCAACGGGAATTACCGCGAGGATGAGTCTCAAACAATATTTTCCGGAGCCCAGCTTTCCCGTGCGCTTTCTCAAAAGAATCAAGGAACAAACCGATACGACGATGTAATCGAGCGCCATACCCAAGACGAGCGCGCCGCTCCCCAGATATTTAGGTAGAAACCACACCGAAAGGAGCATCGCGGCAGAGCCCGCCAAAAAGAAGCAGAGCGTCTGTTTTTCACAGCCGATCGAGTTCAGCATACTCGTCGTGATCATAGAGATGCTCATAGGGAGCAAAATAAAGGCGCTGTACGAAATGAGTTTTCCGCTCTCCGCATCCGAGAAGAGGAAAATTCCTACGCTCTCCCCGCAAACGAGGAAGAGGGGAATGAGCATACAGGCAGTCAAAAGCGTTATATTCATCGACTTTTTGACGAGGGAAGCGACTTTTTCTTTATTCTTTTTATAATAGTTCTCCGCAAGCTCGGGCACGAGCACGAGCGCGATTGAGCCGATCAGGGTGGAGGGGAGCATTAAAACGGGCATTACCATGCCGAACACCACGCCGTATTCGCTCATGGCGCGGGCTTGGGAAACGCCCGCGGCAATCAGGCGCATGGGGAAAAGTACCGAAATGAGCGAGTTGATCAGCGACGAAGTCGCCCGCATGGAGGTAACGGGCAGGGAGGATTTCAGCATGGGCGCAAACTCTTTCTTGGGAGAAGTGAACTTCCCGCCCTTAATAAAGTAATAGACGAGGGCGACCACGAAGGAGAGAAAGTGCGAAACGAAAACGGCGATTGCCGCTTTGTTTACGTTCGGAAGGGAAGAGGGCACGACGAGAATCAAAAGTATTCCGATCGTGATCATGCTGATTTCTTCAAAGAGCTCTACGACGGAATAGGCGAAGAAGCGGCGGTTTCCCCAAAAGCTCCCGCGAATGACCGTATAGAGCGCGGTAAACGAGAGCCCGAAGAGGAGAATATAAAAGAGGTCTGCGCTTCTGGGGTCTGCAAAAATCTGTGAAAAGGGATCGCGCAGAATAAAGAGCAGAAGGGTGATGGGAAGGCTGAACATTAAGGCGACGAGGACGGCGGCGGAAGTCGCGGCGTGCATTCTTTTCGGCTTGCCCGCGGCGCGGTGCTTTGAAATGGTGCGCGAGAGAGTGACGGGAAGTCCGCTTGCGGAGATCGTTAAAAATACCGAATAAACCGTAAGCGCAACCTGATAAACCCCCAAGCCCTCCGCGCCGAGCGTGCGCGAAAGGATAATGCGGTATAAAAAGCCCAAAAAGTGCTCGAATGCCGTAAACATGGTGACGAGAGCGGTAGTCTTGTACAAATTCTGCATAAAGTATTTTATTCGGAGGGGTCACCTTTTTATGTGCGTGCGCATAGCATGGCGTGTGAAACTTTTGTTAAGAGAGAGCGGAACTTACCGTGTGAAAAAAGGGCAGACCCTCAAAGACGTAGCCGAAGCGTTTTCGCTTCCCGAAAGGTTGCTTGCGACCTTCAACGGCTTGACGGAGGAAGTAAGGGAAGGGGAAATTATTTGCATTCCCGAAACTGAGGGGAATCTCTACACCGTGCGCGGCGGCGAGAGCAAAACGCTCTTGTGCGGCAGCGCGGAAGCGTTTTCAAAAAAGAACGGCACCGCCTGTCTGTACCCCACGCAAAAAATTATTTTATAGTTGCGGGCGGGCGCGATTCGTGAACAAAGTTCCAAGTTAAATCATATCATTTAATAAGAACAATAAGCGTTCTTTTACGGAGGTAACAAATGTCATTTTTTTCCAATTTTTCTTCGGACCGTTGTCCGGGGACGATTTCGGGCAATCCGCTCTCAGGGCTCTGTGAAAAGGTTTGCATTCAGGCGGAAAAGATTTTTGACGCGGGTATCATTCAGACGCGCCTCGAAAATTACAGCGCGGCGATCGAAAACGCCGTACCTGAAAATCCTACATATCCGCTGACCTTTATCAGTGCGCGTTCGCTCTCTTCGGAAGGGGTGGTGACCAACCTCAACGTAGAGCGGCAGGCGGACGGTCCGTGCGCGCGTGTGCAGGCAACCGTTACGATTCCCATTGAAATCGTCTACGTCGACGCGAACGGCGTAGAGGGGAAGGCGACGAGCAGCATCGTCATGAACGAGGACGTTCTTCTCTTCGTTCCGTGCGCTTCCGTCATGCCCTACACGGTCACGGCGTCGGTATCGAGCATTTCGCCCGAGGGCGTTTGGAATGCGGAGACGAGTACGTTCTCTTTGAGCGCGTGCGTAACCGTGATTCTCAAAGTCGCCATGCAGGTGGAGCTTCTCATTCCCAGCTACGGGTACAGCGCGATCCCGCCCGCGCAGGAATACTCGCAGGAAGTTTGTTCGGGTTTCTTTGAACTTCCCTTGTATCCTCAGGGTAGGAATTGCAGCAAGAAGTAAAAAAGCAACCCTCCCGCTTTGGGAGGGTCTTTTTTCTTGATTTTTCGAATAACATTCCTTATAATATCTTCAAGGAGTATTTATTTTGATTTACGATAACGTTCTTCAAGCAATCGGGCGTACGCCCTTGATTCGCCTTAACCGTATGACGGGAGAGGGCGACGCGGAAATCCTCGTAAAGTTCGAGGGGCTCAACGTGGGCGGCTCTATCAAAACGAGAACGGCTTTCGCCATGCTCGAAGCGGCGGAACGAGAGGGGCTTATTCAAGAGGGGTCGCTCATCGTAGAGCCGACGAGCGGAAACCAAGGGATAGGGCTCGCCCTCGTGGGCGCGGTCAAGGGCTATAAGACGGTCATCGTCATGCCCGATTCCGTGAGCGTGGAGAGGAGGAAGCTCGTTACGGCTTACGGCGCAAAGGTCGTTCTGGTGCACGACGAGGGGAATATCGGCGAGTGCATCGAAAAGTGCATTCAGAAGGCGCGGGAGATCGCAAACAGCAACGAGGGCGCGTTCATGCCCCAGCAGTTTGAAAACGGAAATAATCCGCTCGTTCATCGGCGGGAGACCGCGCAGGAAATTCTTGACGACGTTGAAGGAAGGATCGACGGCTTTTGCAGCGGGATCGGCACGGGCGGCACGATCACGGGAATCGGCGAAGCGCTTAAAGAAAAAAATCCCGATATGGTCGTTTGGGCGGTCGAGCCCGAAAATGCGGCGATCCTTGCGGGCGGCACGGTGGGCGCGCATATTCAAATGGGGATCGGCGACGGACTCGTTCCTCCCGTACTCAATCGCGGAATATACGACGATATCTGCATTATTACCGACGAAGAGGCGATCGGCACGACGCGCGCTCTTGCTAAAAAAGAGGGGTTTATGTGCGGGATCACGGGCGGAACGAACGTTGCCGCCGCCCTTCGGCTTGCAAAAAAACTCGGCAGAGGGAAACGGGTGGTAACCGTTCTTCCCGATACTGCCGAGCGCTATTTTTCTACGCCTTTATTCGAGGATTGATTTTTAATCGGGTTTCGGGGTCAACACCGTTTTATAATCGGTGTATACGACGAAGCCCGCTTTCGATTTGGGCGGTTTTTTCACAAACTTGATTTCGCAGTAATCGACGGGGACTTTATCGCCCTTGCCGTCCGAGTACTGCGCGCAGATCCCTGCGGCGAAGAGGAGCACATCGTCCGGTACTTTCCTCCCTTCCGTTTTAATGACGACGTGACAGGAATGGTACGCCTTCGCGTGCAGCCATATATCGTCGGGCTTGGAGGAGCGCACGAGCTTGTCGTTCTCCATATTGTTTCTGCCCGCTAAAATGCGGAAGCCGTCCTTTTCAAAATTGCGGAAAGGGGCGGTCGTTTCTTTTTTCTTTTTGGCGCTTGGCACTTTGAGGATTCCCGCCGCGATGAGCTCCTCTTCGAGGGCGGTCAAATCTTCCTTGTCCCTTTCAAATTCTTCGGCGGCGGAGATGGATTCAAGGTAGCTAAGTTCGCTTCGCGTTTCCTCTTCCTGCGGGGCGAGTACTTCGAGCGTGCGCTTTTCCTTG
>JAIDSX010000118.1 GCA_029060985.1 Clostridia bacterium
TCGTATGCCTTTACGACCGTCGCCTGGTCGTCGCCCGCAACGATTTTGCCCTTCGAATCCGTCGTGAGCATACTAAGCTGCGTAAGACCTACGACTTCCATATCCGATCCGCTCGTCGCGTAGAACGGGTTAAAGAGCCCGCTGAACTCTTCCGCCATAATGACGATGTTGTCGCTGCCGTCGTCGGTTTTACAAGCCGTAAGCGGAAGCGCCGCAAAACACATTACGCCGCCCGCGGCAACTGCCAATGCACGAAGTGTAACTTTCTTATTCATTTTCTTCTCCTCCATATTCGGTTTAATTATTGATGGAATAATATTGATGTTCCCGTTGTCTTACTTCATCGGCGGCGTATTCGGATATGAGTTCGACCGTAACCGAGTCGTCCGCATTCACCGTAGCCGTGTCGGGGTTGACGTAAAATGCAAATACCTCACCCTCTTGCTCTCCGTAAACCGTAAGAGCAATATTGTGCGTAATGCTTGCCATATTTCCGTCCGCGACCAGGTTGATGTTTGCCGCGCTCATCTTGATTTGTCCGAGCCGCAAATGCCCGCTGATCGAAACGCTTTCGATAACAGCATTGCTTTCGATCTCTCCCGCAAGAGCGCCGAAACTTCCTACCTGGCTGTACGTTGCGATCGCAATATCGACGATCGCGTTTTCAAACGTAATATTTTTGAGGACTGCGCCGTTTTTGATTTTTCCGAACAGCCCGCCGTACTGCGCACTCGTGTTGGCGTACTGTGCGTACACGTTCTTGAAGGTGACCGCTTTATTTCCTTCGCCCGCGATCGAGCCCGTAAATTCCGAACTCGTGAGCGCTCTCGGCCAAGCTACGGCGCCGTCTCCCCTCGTCACCACGTTATCCGCGATACTGTACTTGAAGTCAAGCTCGTCTGCGGTAACCGTGTAATGACCGTTCGCGTCCCCGATATCCGCAAATTGTTTTGCCGTCGAAACCCTGTAATAATTGCCCTTCTTAAATCTTACGTAAACCGCTTGGTCGGGAGCATACGCCGTTGCCGTTTCCATATCGACGTGCCCCTGGTGCTTAAACGAATCGTCGATTTTTACACGCTCCTGAGTATCTTTATCGACGTACTCGGCGGAGTCAAAGGTCATATCGGGCAAGGACGGGAAACTGAAACCGCTGTTTCTGTAAACCATTTTACCCGTATCCGAAGAATATCTGGGAACGTATAGCTTCTGTTCCGTCTTGGGGGAATAGTCGAACTTCGTTGCCGAGCCGTACGCCGTCCACTCCATGTCCTTATCCGTTCCGTCTTCGTTTACTTCTTTATAGTAATATTGGAAGGTGAACTTCTCCGTCCAGGCGGCGTAGAGCGTTAAATCGTACTTTCCGTCGTTCTTATTGTAAGTAAATCCTTTTGAAAAGTCAAACGGATCGGAGTATGTATAGGCGGGAGTCGCTTCCACTAAGGTCGAACCGCTCTGCTTATAATACTTTCCGTCCTGCTCCACAAGCTCGTTTCCGTCTTTGTCCACGGCTTTTCCGTCGCCGTTCTTGACAACGTTGCGGGTTTTGTACCAGCCGACAAGAGTATCGTCGCCGTGCGTGATCGTAATGTTGTCCGCGCCCAGCTTCGGACGGTCTGCGGAGGTGGGCTCTTTGGGGCGGATATTTACGTTTCCGTCCGCGTCCGCCTTCCACTGGTCGGGATTGAACATATCTTTCAGCGTTACGTTCGTCCCGCCCGCGATCTCTCCGCCGCTCGCGTCATAGGTGACCGTTATGACGTAGCCGTCCTTGAAATACTCGTCGACCTTGTTCCCGTCGGAGCACGCGGCAAGTCCTGCGCACAGTGCTCCGAGGGAGCCGACAATCAATAAAGTTCCGATTTTCTTCCTCATAACAAACCTTTCTTAGCGTTATTCGTCGTCGTTATCGTCCGCTTTGTCCTCTTCGGACGCGTCGTCCGTTTCAGACGCTTCCTCTGCCTCGTCCGCGTCGGTCGTTTCCGTGCTTTCGCTCTCTTCGTTCACGGTTTTCGTGCTTTCGAAGTAGCCCGCGCTTGCTTTCGCCTTTTTCTTTCCAAGGAAGAAGTAAACTGCAAACGCCGCAAGCGCAAGGAGGAGAACTCCCGCAATCGTGAAGCCCGCAATGCCGAGCGCGTTCACCGAGCCGCCTTCTTCCACCCCGGGAGTAACAGGCGTATCGGTCGTAGGCTCGTTGGCTTTCAGATAAGCGATCGTCTTTTCCGCATTCGTCAGCTTCGTGTAGTTCGTAACGAGCGCCTGCTGTTCGAGATTGGGAAGCGCATCGAATGCACGGCGCGCCGCCTCGACTGCCGCTTCGTCTTTGAGCGAAATGCTGCTGCTCAGTTTCGCGATCATTTCGATGACTGCAAGCGTATCTTCCGTAGCCACGCTGCTGCCCGCAATGTGCGTATCGAAATACTGATTAAAGATGAAGGTATCGTATCCCGTTCCGTTTGCAGGGCTTACCAAAACGAGCTTGGGCGTCGTTGCGCCGAAATGACCGATATAGTCTACAAAGTTCGCGCCGTAGTAGAAGCAAGGATCGTCGAAATTCCACATATAGTAATCGGCAATGCCAAGCCCCTCATAGGTGTCACCGTATATATCCTTAATTTGACCCGTGAAGGGAAGGTTGTCAAGAGCGGCATAGCTTGCATCGTACTCTTCTTCGAGAATGGGCGCTTGCATACCCTTAAAGATCACGGTCGTAAGTTTTTCGCATTCATAGAACGCCTTGTCGCCGATTGCCTTTAAGGAAGCGGGCAAAGTCACGTTCGTGATGGGCGTAGCTTGGAACGCACTTGCGCCGATGCGCACCGTTCCCTCTTCGACGGTGTACGCGCCGTCCTTAAGTCCGCCGGGATAGCAGACGAGTTCAAGCCCCTTGGGTACGACCTCATAGAGCACACCGCCAATCACCTTGAAGGATTTGTTGATATCATAGGTATCGCTTTCCACCTCAACGGTAAAGTCGGGGAATCTATCGTCGCCCGCGGACACTTCCACCTTCTGTTTTGCGAAATTCATCTCGCAGCCGAGGAAGGGATTTGCACCGATCGTTTTCAGATTCTTACCGAGCGTGACCTCTGTAACGCCCGAAAGCGCGAACGCGAAGTCGCCGATTTCCGTTGTCCCCGCAAGGTTGATCTTCCTTAAACCGGTTTTGTAGAATGCCAACGAGCCGATTTTATCGATGTTTTCAAGCCCTACCACGTAATCGTACTTTTCTTCCAGTCCTTCGATCATTTCTTCATCAATATCCACACCGAGATATTGCTTAAATAATATCGTGTAATATTGCACGTAGAAATCAGGTCCGAGGAATTCGCAGCCGGCGAACGCCTGGTCGCAGACCTCTGCGTCTTTCGCAAACTTGATCCCGAAAAGCATACTGTTCAGGAACGCAGCCTCTCCCACGTACTCGATATTACAGTTACCGAAATAAAGGTAGTACATATCACCTACCAACTGATCTGTTATCTTAACGTTGTAGGCGCTCGTATTTGCAAAGGCGTACTCGCCAACCGAAGTGATCTTCGTGGGGAACCAAACAAATCCAAGCGAGTAGCAGTTCGCAAACGTGTAAGCGGGAATTTCGGTAAAGTAGGATAATCCATTCGCTGTAATAGCATACTCGGGAAGTATTGCTTCCGTCAAAGACTGGTTGTTTAAGAACGCACCCTCGCCGAGAATCAATACGTTCGACAAGTCTGCCAACCCTTCTACTTCTTCTCCGTTGTCCATACTCTTGATCGAAGGAGCAGTATAGGAATATTTGTAACCCGTACGGTTACCTCTGCTATCATATTCGAACGCATTATAGTATTCATCTTCGCCTTCCTCGCCTTCTTCACTCTGCGCCGGATGAACTACTCTATAATCTCTGTATCTCGATCCCATGAACGCGCCTTCGCCGATCATTAAAACCTGCGAAACGTCGATCGATACACCGGTTGCGTCGTAGAAGGCGTAAGCGTCGATCATGGCGTCTGCGCCGATCGAGAAGGTTTTGACTTTTGCGGCGTTACGGAACGCATAGGATCCGATATATACGCCCTCGCCGATCTCAATCTCGGTCAAGCTCGTCTTCACACATTTTGCAAAGTTATAGCGGAGATAGGTATACGTCGTCTCTTCGTCTACGGGATAATCATATTCCACATAATAATCGTTAAAGACTGACATATTTCCGATTGCTTCGAAGCTTTGATTTTCCGCTTCCATGAAGAACGAAGCCTCGCCGATCTCAGCGTAATCGCCGATCGTAACCTTTTCAAGTTTCGAACAGCCGAGGAACGCCAAATCGCCGATAATCACTCCGCTTTGTTCATCCGCTCCGTCTGCGATCTTCACTTCTTTGATCGCCGTCCCCGCAAAGGCGGCCTCACCGATATAGAAAACGTTTTCGAACGGATCGAAACCGGGATCGCCCTCGGTGGTTTCAAACGTCAAGTTTTCGTCATTGAAGAACGCGTAGTCGCCAATGTACATCAGGTTGGGGAAGTAGACCTCGACCAAGTCGGGACAATCCGCAAACGCATAGTCGTCAATAGCCATGACGTTCTCACCGATTACCTTCGTAATATAACGGTTGCCCGTGAACGCACCGCTTTCCACCATCGTTGCATTTCCAAGGTTGATCACTACGGAATCGTCATCTGCGATAGGCAACCTCGAAGGCGCTAACGCGAGTACTCTGACCTCGACTTCTTCTTCGTCCTCGTTCAGTTGGCGGACCTTCTTATAGAGCCAGCCTTCATTCTCGCCTTTTTCCTTATCGCCGACTACGAAGGTTTTATTCCCTTCCGCAACCTTAAATTCCGAAATGTTGGCATTGCTGAATGCGTTTTGTCCGATAACCGCAACGTCTTCGCCGATCGTTATGACATTAAGATTGGAATTTGTACAGCCGTAGAACGCGCGTTCGGAAATAACCACCGCGTTGATCTTATTGGGCTCGGTCGCCTCATTGTTATTGGTCTTGATCTCATACAGACCCGTACATCCCTCAAATACGCTCGCGCCGATTTTAATGAGTTTCGCTTTGAACTCGATCTTTGTTAAATTCGGACAGTTGTAGAACGCGCCGCTGTCCAGCGATTGCGCAGATTCAGGCAAAACCAGATTGACGATTGAAGTATTTGCGAACGCAAAGGCGCCGATCGCCACGACCGAGCTGAAATCGGGCTTGCCCGTGAGGCTATAACAACTATCGAACGCGTGCTCGTTGATAAACTGAACGTTTTCAAGATTGATCTTATTCAGCTTATAACAGCCAAAGAACGCGCCCACGCCGATCTTCGTCAGCGTAGTCGGAAGTTTGACCTCTTCAAGCGCGGTCAGCTTCGCAAACGCATACGCCTCGATCGTCGTTACTCCTTCGGGAATGACAATGCTCGTGATCGTATTTTCGCCGATATACATTTGTTTCAAGTGGAAAGGATCTTCGTCGTTGATCACGTCGCCCGCGGCGGTGTCCTTTTCTACGTACTCGTAGTTGGAGAACGCATACGACTGGATCGTCGTAATACCGCGGTTATCGGGAATCACGACCCTGCCGCCGTTCCCCTTATAGGACAGCAGGTAAATGCTGTTCGCGTTAAACGGGTCTTTTACGGTTACGTCAACCGAGCCCACGAAGTAGGTCGTCGTTTTGCCGTTTTGTTCGAATTCCAGGTTTACGCTGATGATCGCACTGCCCTTGGCGCGCGCAACGATCGTACCATCCTCGTTTACGGTGACGATATCCGTGTTCGACGAAGTGTATTTCAAAGGCAACTCGTCGGGAGTGTAGAAGTAACTATCGATATCGCAGATCAGCGTTACGCTCTCGGACGGGAACATCGAAAGAGTATAATCCCTTCCGAAATTGTAGGTGCCGCCCGTATAACCGATCTCTCTCTCCGAACTCGAAACGTCGTAGTACGCCTTTTCCGTATGATACTGGGATATCGACGCTTTGTTTACCAAAGGTGCGTCGTATTTTCTGTAACCTGCATCTCCTTCGCTGCGGACGTAGATGTCGATATCCGCTTTAACGTCTTCACCCTTCGCGTTTTTACCCGTTGCGGTGATCGTTGCCGTCTTCCCCTTACCCGTCTCTTTTGCAATGACGGTCTGGTTGACGATACCGACGATGCTCTCAGCCTCAGTTTTGCTGAGCTTGTTGCCCTCGGCGTCAGCTCCCGACGTTACCTCGAAATCAACGATCTGCAACCAGGTATCCGCGGGGAACACTTCAAGCACCGTCGTCAAATCGAGCGTCTCGTTCGGATTGAGCTTGATTTCCTCTTCCGTAAAGCGCATTGCAAGCACTTCGTCGGGAATTCTGATTTCGTAGGTCGCCTCGTTCATGGCGTAGTCGTAGCAGGTCGCAATAAAGCTGTTGTTTTTGACTGAATCCTCGCCGCCCACTTTACCGATCGAATTTTTGATCTGTTTGATATAATCGGTAAGCTCGAAGGTCACCTTCGTGGTGGAATTGTACGAAGAGTACACGGGAGTCATATACTTTCCGAACGAGACCAGCGAATACAAAAACCTCGAATCGGGATCTTCGGGCGCGACGACCTGACCGAACACAACGCCCGCCGCGTAGTGGTTATCGTAGATACTCACGTCCGCATAGAGATGCGTCTTCTTCGCCGACTTATCGTACTCCGTTCTGTACTCTACGCCCGTTACGACGGGAGCCTCGAAGTCGATATAAAGCGGGAACGAGAAGGTGTTTCTTGCGTTCTTCTGTTCGGACTTATCCCAGTCGATAAACGTTTCGACCGTTACGGTGTATTTGGTATTGTTTTTCAGATTATGTTCGAGAACAGAGAAGTCAACCTCCATGGACGATTGATAAACGGAAATTCCGCTGCTGACGGATTTGCGTTGATTTTGACCTACCTTCGTCCAAATCGTTTTGCCCGTGGAATCCTCCACGATGGTGAGCTTCCATTCTTTTACGTTTCTCAATAAGCCCGCCGCAATCGAATTGAGCGAACTGAGCGAAGCCGAATCGTCACCGGTCTCGTAGTTCGAGAGCGCGATACGGTCCCTGTTCGCGGCGATCTGCGTAGCGGAGGGGTCTTGCTTGAACGGATATTCGCCCAGCACCGAAATATAATCGCTGTACGTTCCGCCGATTACGCGCGTTGCGTATGCGTCCGCCATAAGCTTATCCTGAGGATCGATACCGTTATTGATTTCGTCGGCGTGGGTATCGTAGTACTCCTCGTCGAAAATGGGTGCTTCCGTCCAGTCGCCGTAGAAGGTAAGGAAGGGCACGCTGAGATTGACGCTCGTACCGCTCGTCGCCTTCAAAGTGATAAAGCCTTCCACGTACATACCGTATTCGAACGAATCGTTCAAATAGTTTTTGTCCTCTTCGGAAAGCGTGATTTTAACGGTAACCTTTGCGCTTCCGTGTGCGGAAACGGTGACGACGCTGCCGCTGGTCGAACCGTCGCCGTCGATGCCTACGATCGAGGTCGAAGGATTGAGAAGATAGCCGTCCGTCGTGATTGTCGTATCTCCGTGGCTCGTCAAGGTGGGGCTGACGCCTTCCGTCAAAACGATACTGCCGATTTCGTAGGAAGCAGTCGTATCCTTTATGTTGTTGATAGCGAACGTCATCTCATAGACGCCCGTCTTGTCCTTGTCGTCGCCGAGCTCGAGCTTGGTCTTATCCATCTCAACGCCGTTTTGGAACGTGGAGATATACGCCTCGGAAGTCGTCGCTTTTTCGATATTGACAAGCCCCGCACCCTGTTTTCTGACTGCGTAGACAAGTCCGTTCTTGTTCTTCACGATATCCGCCGTGGACATCGCAAGCTGGTTGACGCGCTTCGTCACGTCGATTGCATAATTATTGTTTTGGGAAGATTCCGCACTGAGACCGAACGCGTCGGGATTCGCTTTCACGTATTGGCGAATGAGCGCCGCCGCACCCGCCATGTTGGGCGCCGCCATGGACGTACCCGACATTCTATCGTATTTCTGACCGGGGATCGCCGAATAGATTTCGCCGCCGTGCGCCGTGATCTCGGGCTTGATGCGCAAGTCGGAAGTGGGACCCCACGAAGAGAAGTCCGACATGAAAGGACCTGCAACTTGGCTCTTGCTGATTTTGATAATGCCCGTCTTGTTCGCCGCGAGCTTTTCGCCGTCGTCCTGCGCAATGGAGCATACCGCGCCCTTTGCCGAGCCGACCGTCATGGAAATCGAGCCGGAGACGTTATTATAAATGATAATGCCCGCCGCGCCCATAATGCGAAGCGCGATATCCACCTTCTCTTCGAACGTGGTATCGCCGCGCTTTACAAGTACGATTTTATTATTGTAGTAGCTCTTGCTCTCGGTGTAATCGGAACGTCTGCCGACGCCGGAGATCGTTACGTATTCGAAATCGTGGCTATCCGTCCCCACCGTCGATAAAATTTCGTTGACGAAATTTTTGGGCTTTGCAGAGGAGTCCGAAGCCTCGTTGAAGTAAATGATATCGTCTCCGAATAAGAAGTACGGCGTTTTAACACCGTCAACGGATGCAACGGAGAGCGCAGCCTCGTAGGTGGAGGGAGAGCCGACCGTGCCCGCGTCGGGATTTCGCGTCAAGGGGTTGCTACCGTTCTTATCAGAACCCGTGACCGCGTTATTTTCGTTACCGCCTGCGGTAATCAGCGAGATACCCGCCGCTCTGATGCTATCGTAAACTTTTTTGACTTCTTTCTTGTCTTCCTGCGTGGTAAAGCCCGCGGGAGAGCCCAGCGACATATTGATAACGTCTACGCCGAGCGCAACGCAGTCGTCGAGCGCGGCAATCATCCACGAGGATCTTGCGCCCGAATCATTGCCGTCGGAGAACACCTTCATGATCGCAAGCTGCGCGTTCGGCGCAACGCCCGTGATCACGTCGTCCTTTCCCGCGATAACGCCCGCAACGTGCGTACCGTGCTCGGAGCTGAGCGGCAACACGTCAACGTCTTTATCCGCATAGTCGTATGCGAAAGGAACTTTCTCGCTGACGTAAAGGTCTTCCGCTTCCAGATTCGCCGTCGTCTTTGCAGCCGAAAGTATCGATTTGCCGTTTTGGTCTACCGAATTTACCGCTTTCGAAACCGTTTCAAGAGTAAACCTTTTGTTCGTCGATTCAAAATTGTCGGTGCTGAACGCCGAGTGCGTGTAGTCGAGACCGGTATCGAGAACGGCAACCACGACGCCGTCGCCCTTATATTCGCTGGACGAGCTGTCGAAGATACCCGTTTCGTAAACCTTGACCTCGTTCGTGACGACCTCCGTCACCGCAGGCGCGTATACTTCGCCGACGATCGGGGTCGCCTTACCGCTGACCGCGTCGACGAGTTTATTATATTCCTTCGCTCTTAAAGTAACTTCGAAACCGCTGAGAACGTTTTCATAGCTGACCCCCATTTTATAAGAGATCTTCGCCTTGTCGAGCGTCTTTCTGAGCTCTTCGCCCGCCGCTCTGTTCTCCTTCACCAGCTTCTGTGCCGCAGAGGTCGCAAGATAATCGGAAAACTCCCCCTTGCTTCCTTCCGCAAGGTACGCGTCCAGCGTGGACTGCGTGTTGAGGGAAAGAATCACGGAGATCTCCTGATTGCTTCCGATGCTGTCGCTCAAACGGTGTACGACGTTTTCGTCGAAAAAGTCCGCCGTATGTTTATCGATGGAGCCTTCAAAACGGGAAATCGCGTCGCCTTTTAAGAACGGCGTTTCCGTCTCTTGACCCTTATTGATCGCCAATGCAACGATGCTCGTTGAAAAGCACGCTGCCAATCCGACCGAAATGGCTCCCAAAGTTACTTTTTTGAACTTAAACATAGTTCACTCCTTTATATCACTACTACAAAAGTTTTTTCTCGTTTTGCAAATCGGCTTATCCTTGTTAGTATCTGCATTATGCGACTTCTTACAATAAAAGCCTTGTTTTTGCTTATATATATTTAGGAAGACAATTTTGCCTTTCTTTGAATAAGAAAAACCGCTAAAAATGAAAAATATTTGCCGAACTTGATTAAATTCCCGGAGCAATTCTTAAAAAATTCCCATTAAAAAAGCATTATCCGAGAATTATAATAATATTATACGAATAAATTTTTTCACTGTCAACGAAAACCGACCGCTAATTAGGTACGAACTATAATAAAAACGAGGGTAAAACAAAAAAAGTATAAGGAAAACTTATACTTATGTGCGTTTTTCACATTTTTTGAGACTTTTGTATTTTATTTCTTTATAATTGAAAAACTTAACCCGTATTCGCCGAATAAAAGACCGCCGATAAATCGGCGGTCTTTATCATTCTTTTACAATTCGTTATCGACCTTCATGACGATACGGTCGATCATGCCCTTTGCCCTTTCCAGCGACGAAGAGTCCGCAACGCGAATCTCTTCCCTTCCGTTTCCCGCAGGATAATACAACACGGGCGCGTCGTCCTTGATCGCGAGCTTGAACACCGTTCTTCCGCGGTATTTGAAGAGCACGGCGTATCTGCCGTCGTTCTGCGAGGTGTGGGGCTTGCTCATAATATAGCTTCCTGTTTCGTAGTAAGCCCGCTTGCCTTCGTCGCTCAATGCCCCGTAGGACTCTTCGAGTGAAATCCTCTCTTCACTCACGCCGAGCCAGGAAATATCATCCACAACCTCTTCTTCATACAGCGGCATAACGTAGTTTTGCTGATTCTGTAAAATCTGTGCAAGCATTTCCTGTTGCTCTGCGATTTGCGCGTGAAGCCCGTCGATCTCCTTTTGCGCCTCGGCAGATTTTACGTCGAACGAGGCGGGAGGTAACGCCTGTAACTGTTGAAGTCCCGGAAGCAACGCGGATACCGAAGAATTGATCATATTCTGCAACATATCGTAGTCTATCAGTTGCCCCTGTCCCTGTGGCTGTTGATAGCTCTGCTGCATGGAGGCGAACATCATTCTCAGTTCGTTGTCGCGGCGGTCGCGCTCCGCCTCGCGCGCCATTTCCTTTTCTTCGCGCGCAATCTCTTTTTCCTCGGCAATGCGCGCCTCTTCATCGCTCAATGCGGCAAGCGCTTTCTTTTTCTTGCCCTTGAACATGAACGCGACGATCGCCGTAACGAGCGCAAGCCCCATCAAAACGCCTGCAATGATCCACCAGTTGCCCTCGGAAAGCCCAAAGAGAAGCGCCAATAAGCCGACGGGTGAAACGGAATAGGACATGACCGCGAGCTTTTTCGTTTTCTCCCTTGCCTCTTTCGCGGCGGAAGCGTTGTTAAATGCCATGACTGCAAACACCACGATAAGCACAAGCGAAATACCGCTTAGGATGATCGGCAAAATCGATTCGATCGTCCAACCCGAAGGATTATCTCCCTCGCCGTTCGGCGTTGTGGTGGTCGTGCCGCCTTCGCCCAAAACCGTATAGGCAAACCTGTCTTCCGCGAGCTTGTATTCACTCGCCCATCTGCCGACCAGCATTATCCTGACCTCGAACACTTCCTCGTCGTTGCAATTTGTAAGCGTTCCGTCCGCCCTGTAATAGCGTATGACGAACGCCTCGTCGGGCAAGTTTTTATCGTTCGAAAAACGCGCCTCTTCCCCCTTCGCGCCCGTACTGTTCAAAAGCGTGAAGGTGACCGTATCGCCCGTAGTCTGCGTATTGCCGCCGTCGGGATCGTTAGGATCGGTCGTGCCGAGGTAGGGCGGAAGCGACGACGAAGGGTCGGTCACGGTATCGCCCTGTCTTACGGTAAATTCCTTCCACTCCGTATACGCAGTGCCGTTGTCGAAAATATACTTCGAGGTATCGCGTATCTTCGCGGCGACCGCATACGTTCCGGGTCTTCTAAGACTGTTGAACGCAATCGTATCGCCGTCGGCGTTGCGGTACTCGTAGGTCACGTATTGCGCCTGATTCTCGGTCAAATTGAGAACGGGCGGTTTCACGTTCTCGTTCCAGTTGGGAACGATGGTCGCGCGTTCGATTTTGAAATCGAACGAAGTCGTGCCGTCGATATAGAATCTCTCCGCATAGCGGGTCTTTAAGCTAAGCTGCGCGGTGTAGTTGCCGGGGTCGGTGGGCGCGCCGAGAATGCGCACCATGCCGCGGTAGTAGGTAACGTCGAAGGCATCCTCCGTGACCGAGCCCGAAGTCACTTTGTACTGGAAGTTGACTGCGCTTCCCCAATAGATATAAGTGGTCTTTTTTGCTTCGACCTTGACCGCGTTGAGCTTGCGCCCCGCCTCGAACACGGGCGAGTATAAATCGCTCTCCTGCGTGCCCTGCTTAAACGCGTACTGCCCCGCCCAGTTCGACTTGATACTGACCTTTGCAATGTAGATTTTGATTTGGTTTTCCACGACGACGGGCTCGGGAAGCGGATTCGTAGGGTCGAGAAGATCGCCGTTGCCGTTTGCTTCGTAATAGACGTATTCGACGTACTTGCCGTAGTCGCCCACAAGCACTTTGGCGTTGACCTTGTTTCCGTCCTCGGTGGTGACGATACCCACCGTCCAGTTGACGGGTATCTCGTGCTTGACCACTTCCCAATTCTTTTCCCATTCGAAATCGGGAAGATCGCCGCCCTCAAAGATATAGGTGTTTGCCTGCCCCTGCACGGGAGTCACGTAGTTGTTGATGTCGTCCACCGTGAAGGTTACGGTTGCCCTGCCGCTGTCCCCTACTTCGGTCGGCGTAATGGTGTCGATTTCGGCGTGGAGCCCCTTGGGCAGATTTTCAAGCGCCACGCTCATGCCGTCCTCGTTATAGGGAATCTTGCCGTCGTACAGCCAGCTCACGTTTGACAAATCGAACTTCGCCTTTTCGATTTCCCAGTTGATACGGTAAACGAAGCTCTCCGAACCGCTTAATATGCGCACGTATGTTTCGTAACTGCCCGCGTTCACGGGCGCGTCCGTTAAGACGGAATTGTTCGTTTTATCGATCGTCTTATATCCGTTCGTAAAGCCGTCCGCGTTGTAGGAGGTATCGACCGAGCCCAAGCCCCCTGCATTCACGGTAAAGCTGTACGCCTTTCCGTCGTATACGATTTGCTTATCCCACGAAACGCCCGTCATATCGTCGGTAGCCATAGACCCTGCGGGGCGGCCGCCTGCGGAGAGCTTCCAGTTGATACCGCTCTCCTGTACGTCCTTGACGGTGATGGTGTACGAGCCGTTGAGCTTGAACGTATAGTTTTTGGCAAGCGGGTCGTTCCCCGAAAGCGGTCTTACGCCGAGGTGATAGGTGCCCGGCGTATCGATATACTGCGTGGAGAATTCGCAGGGCGCGCCGAACTGCTGCGAATTTTTAAGCGTGACTTCACACACCGTGAGCGGCGCCGCCCCCTCCATAGCGTAGGCGTAGATCATTAAATCGAGCGTGCCCGATTTGAGCGAGGGCAAATCGATCGTCACGTCGCACTTGCCGCCCATGGCTACCGCCCCGTCTTCGGGAGTCATGGAATCGATAACGAGCGTCAGCTCTATGGGCTTGATTTCAAATTCGAGGGTGACGTTATCCGTCGTACCCGCCGCCTTTTTGCCCATATCCGAGCCCCAAACGTAGTCCTGTTTATTTACAAGGCTCAAAGTGACCTGGTACTTGCCCGCGTTCGTCGCCTTGAATCCGTTGTAGCCGTCGTAGGTAACGCCCGTGCCCGGAGTGACTTGCACCACGGTGCTGTTATATTTCAAATAGAAGGTGCGGATCGCGCCCGTATATTCCTGCGTGCCGTCCGTCTTATTCCCTTGACTGTCCGTCCAGTACACGTTGACGGGCGTGGACGGATTGGTAAATTCCAGTCTGTCCCCGCCTAAGCTAGGCACGTATTTGGGCACGTAGTTATCGTTGTCGAACTGCACCTCCGCCTCGTAGTCCGTTTTGCCCTGCAACTGAGAGGTATCCGTGCCGATATGGTTTCCGCTCGTGTCGTAGTAATGGATTTCACCGTTCACCGTGTCGCCGTCAAAGGGATCGTCGAGAATCGTAAACTTCGGCATATCCGTCGTATCGTCGACCTCTAATTTGACTTCGAGCTCCTTCGGATTTATCGTGAACTCGAACTCCCTCTTTTTGTCGTCTTGCCCTGCGGGGGTATCTTTCCAGTAATATCTATCGCCCTTGAATTCGATGACAACTCTGTATGTACCCACCTCTTTGGGCGTAACTTTTTTGTTCTTATCGTTGTAATAAGTGACCGCGCAGAAATTAGAATCATCGAAAACGTCGCTGTCATACCACGACTCTGTCGAAAGGTCTTGATTATCGCCGTCATAATCCGTCGTGTACTTTTTAACCGTTGGCTCCTCGATCGGTACTCCCGCCGCGCTCAACTCGGCTTGTGACAAATTTAAGTGAAGCGCGGGACGAATGTAACCCACAGTCTCGGCAGAGACACCCGTCCAAAGTCCCGCATAGGTTAAGCCCTGCGTTCGAATGATTTCCTTTCCCCAACCAGAA
The DNA here is from genome assembly GCA_029060985.1 of Clostridia bacterium. GTDB lineage: Bacteria > Bacillota > Clostridia > Christensenellales > Borkfalkiaceae > Gallimonas. Next base: position 14,446 of record JAIDSX010000118.1, read on the forward strand.
CGTAACCAAGAGGGAACGGTATTACCTGTCCCGCTCGGCATCGTAGATTTTAAAACCGCATCAGTGAGGGAATTTCCCCAAAGTCCCTGCCCTTTTTCGGTTGGCGTATAATCATAGCCCGTTTCAGTCATGGAAGGAAGCCACAAATAGTCCTCGGCCCAATCATAGTAATGTGCATTAGCGAGCAAATCGCCCATTACGTTTTTTCCGCCGCTTCCAGAATACCAACCTCCCGTACCGTTATGCCGCGAGGAAGTATCCGGTCCGTCTATACCATTCGCACCCGTACCCCACGCATCATTGGGTGATAGATAGGGGCTACCAGCTCCAATATACGACCATACCCAGTTTTCCGCCTTTTGGTATTCAATGTTCTTAGGTTGGGTTAAAAAACCTACAAGACTCGGTTGAGGGTTGCTTGAACTCTTCAAAACGTTGTTGGAAAGCGTGAATTTTGCAAATTGATTTGACCTGCGACTTGCCAACGAAACACTGCTTAACGACGAAGCAGAATCCGCGTAATACGTATCGCCGTTGCCGCTTGTTCCGCAGGCGTCGCTTCCGTCGTCCCCGCCTGCATTCAACGCATTTACACGAATCACACTCGTGGAATACATACCTGTTGGATAGGTAACATTCGTGTATTCGCTTGTCGGCGCCGCGCTCCATTTCGAAGTGATATAGTTAGAAGAGTTGTCTTTAACGTTATCGTTCATCCAAAGCGTTAAAACCAAATCGCCCGCTTTGGTCGTTCCGCCTGCGGTTACATTCGTTGTGGCATACATAACCGTCCAATCATATCCGCCGAATTTCAACGTGATGGGTTGGCTGTCGGCAAGGTTAGCCGTCATCATTCCAAAGTCGAGAGAGCGAGGTTGCGTGAGCGTGTTGCCCGTGCTTGCCGAAGCCGTGATCGAACTCGATTTATTGCTTACTGCCGCCTTTGCCGTTTTTAAGTTGGCCGTGGCGGTGGCAGTCCCCGTAGCCGCCTCTACGATTTTTCCGTAGAGAATTTCAAGTTGGTCATAGTCGAACACAAGCCCGTCTTTCCTGCTCTCATAGCCCGAAAGCGTGATTTCGCCGATATTGTTATTCGGCGCATTCGTGGAGTTATACGCTTCGGTTTTTCGGGTATTTTTTGTAGCAAAAAAGCCGCAGAAAAACACTGCGGCACATAAAATACTAAATATCGCACTTAAAAATTTCTTACTTTTTAATACCCCCCCCCCTGACTTTGTTCATATGCTCCTCCTGTTTGTATAACATTACTATATTTCTTTTTAATTTGAAAAATACTACGCCACGCTATATTTTTCTACTCTATTATATGTAATATCACCTTTTGTGTCAAGTACTTTTGCGGTTTTTATTATTTTGCACTTTTATGAAACCACACATAAAAAAGAGATACTCGTTTGAGTATCTCTTTTTAAATTTAATTAATTACACGGCGAAAAACAACTTACCTTAATCAATCGATTCAAGCATATCTTCCGCAACGATGCCATATCCCGATTCCGAGGAAAAATTAGAGTAATACTCTCCCGGTAACCAATATTTTCCTTCTATCGAAATATGCCTGATCTTTTGATCAATCAACTGCTTAAAAGAATCTAATGTAATATCGTCCTGTTCCGACAGCAGTATATTTACAAGCCTTGTGATTGATGAATAGCCTATGGGCCCCTGTATAATTCGTCTATCGTCTAAATTGCCGTAAAACAATTCATTCCATCTAAAACTTACTGCATTCCATATCGTCATAATAATTTCCTGACATATGGAAATCCACTTTTCAATTTCCTCTTTTGTTCCCCATTCTAAAACAAGCAGCTTCTTTTTGGCAAGATTTTTAATCAGTGTACGGGTAGATTTTACAAATGCATTTAAGGTAATAAGTTGCGGCGTATTTTTCGTGTTGCCCTCTAAAAGAATTTTGTCAAACCATAATGCACAATTAGGTTCTTCATTTAATTTGAGAGCGACTTCAACCGCCAAATATTCCGATCTCGGCATACTCAGATCGGTGCTTGCGGCATATTTATTTAACTTGTTTTTCAATACGTATGCCAACGAGGTATCTACTTTCTTCGACGTTTTATTGATAGTGATAAAAGTATCAATCTCTATATCTTTATTGTCAGTCTCCATAACAATTACAGGGACTTCTTTTTCTTTGATTTCATCATACCGCGCTTGATTCTCGTTTTGCAACATACGGAATGCGTGAATACGGTGTTGTCCGTCAACAACTTTTAATTTCGATTCCTCGTCGAAATGACGCGTGGCGCAAATAATAGCTGTCGGCAGAAAAAAATCCGTCGATAAGAAATCAACTATTTTTTTGCAGTGATTCTCATTGATTTGGCGTTGGTATCCTTCAAAAGTAATCGGATTAAATACGCTCACTTCCGTGTTGTTTACAAGCCAGTCTACCGTCTTTTTTGTAGCATATAAATTAACTTTATCATTTTGCTTAATCTGAATCATATCTTACTCTCCTTAACTCTTCCTATTTTTTTCGTCAACACATATATCTTATTCTTTATCTTTACAGCTTTGGGATCTTCTTTTGCCACTGGATCGTCAAATTCATCTTTGACGGAATTTAAAACTTCGATATCAGCCTCACGCTTACTAACCGGAAGATTTCCTAAATAGCATAAAAAGTTTTCATATTTTCCAAAACGGTAAATGAGATTTGCAATATGAAACAGCGCCATTAAGTCATATTCATAAAAGTTGTCTTGTATTGCTTTTTTTAATTCTTCTTCAATCGGAGCTTTCCCCCAGTTAGGCAATGGTTTTCTACTGTATTCCTCCCCTTGCAAAATTGTTATAACATAGTCTTTTATTTGATTCCGATCGTCTTCTCCTGAAAAAATATTAAAAAAACGCTCGTAATGCTTTGCTAAAATGTTCGTCTTGATTTTTTTGGAAATTTTTTCTTTCGTCTTCTCAAAAAACAGTGATTGTAATATCTTCTCTTCGGTATTGGTTTGGTTGAACAATGCAAGCAACTGCCTGTCGGATGCTTGTAAAATTTTGAATAGGTCCTCGGTAATTGCTTTTTTGGTTTGTAGATTTGGATCGAAATTATTATTTTTATAAACCGTTTTATGCTCAACCTCTCCCCAGATGTTGTGCATAATGGATTTTATTTGCAATTCAAAACTATACTTCTTATTATAAATTCCTGAAACTTTGTATATGATATGTCCGTTTTGTTGCTGACGTTTTTTATTAAAGTTAATTGTGATATTTTTGAACTTACCCAAATGATAATATTTTTTCAAAAGACAATAAATATCTTCTTCATCATCCAAAAAGAAACAAGTGATCCTAAATCCGATTAGATCAGACAAATTCGTTGCTATTAGCTCTTTATTATGTTTTCTATCATCAGTTATATCCCAACTCTGTAAATAACCGTTTCGATGTATTTTTTCCCGAAAAGAATCTGCGCTTTTAATACGTGACTCCAAATTTTCAAAAATTCGCTGGTTGGGTCTTAATTCCTTTTTTAAGTACAAAATAAATGACTTTAACTGATTCTCAATCTCAGCCTTATACCAACCTATTTCTTTTTCTTTAATTAATTCATTAAAGGCTTTCAGTAATTCCGATTCTCGATCTTTAATTTTTTCTAAATTTTTCATCTTTTTTCCTTTGTTTAATATCTATGATTGTAGTAATTTTGGCAAGTCATCAGACTCATCTAATCTTCTCCGGATATAAGCAACCATTTTTTGTTATACATTTGTTTTACCTTCCCATTGTCTAAGACGGAACATAAAACTAAAATGTTACACTAAAAATAAAATTTTTCAAAAAAGAAAGCGTACTTAAATGAGTACTCTTTATAGTTGCACGACTCAACCTTTTATTAAACAAAGAAAAATAGGAACGAGTTGTACTCGTTCCTATTTGGCTGCTCCTGTCAGACTCGCAAGGAGCGGAGCGACGGAATAGCAACAGATAAACTTATAGAATATCCGTTCTTGACTCTTTACGTCACTGACGACACCGCTTAACAGCCGCGTGCTCTACCATGTGTATAGGTTTATATGGTAAAAAACGGCGGTTGCCCGTAATTAGCAAACGCCGCAGTTATATTTTATATCTTTTTATTACTTTATTTCTTTAACTTCCAAATACAAGACGAATATTCTTCTATCGTTCTGTCGGACGAGAAGTAAGCGGAATTCGCCGTGTTTTTAAGCTGCTTCAATGCAAAAACCGTTCTGTCCTGATAGTCGGCGTTGATTTTCAGAAGAGCTTTAACAAAACCTTCCAAATCGTGCAGCACGAAATAGTGATCGGGCTTGTGCCAAGATGCTCCGACAGTCAATGCGTCGTACAATTCCTTAAAGCAGCCCGTATCGCCGTCCGGGAAAGTTCCGTCTATTAACGACGAAACGGCATAATTGTGCAAAGCGTTTGTTTTGAGCAAAGCGCAGGGATCGTAGCCTTCGGACTTTAACCGTTCGATCTCGTCCACTTCCGCGCCGAAAATATAGTTGTTTTCTCTGCCCGCAAGCTCTACGATTTCGATATTTGCGCCGTCCATAGTCCCGCAGGTTACCGCGCCGTTCATCATGAATTTCATGTTTCCCGTACCGCTCGCTTCCAGCCCTGCGGTGGATACCTGCAACGACGCGTCCGTCCCCGCAACGATTTTTTCCGCATAAGAAACGTTGTAGTTCTGTACGAAGACGACCTTCAACAATCCGTTCATCTCTTCGTCCGCATTCACTTTACCCGCGATCTCGTTGATAAACTTTATGATTGCCTTTGCTCGCTTGTAGCTCGGTGCGCTCTTTGCGCCGAATATAAATACCGACGGGTAAAAATTTTTTATCGTTCCGTCCTTTAAGCCCTTATAAATTTCAAGAATCGCAAACGCCGTCATGAGCTGGCGTTTATACTCGTGCAACCGTTTTACTTGCGCATAGACGATAAAGTGATCGGGTATTTTGATCCCCTCGTGCTGCTCGATATACTCGAACAGCTGTCTCTTCTTTTCTGCTTTGATTTTGATAAATTCGTCCGCAACCCTCTCTATATGAGAATTCAAACCGCTCAGTTTCGAAATGTCCGAACGCCACTCCGCGCCGATCGTTTTGTCGATCAGTTCGGAAAGTTCACGGTTGCAGAGCATAAGCCATCTGCGTTGCGTGATCCCGTTGGTTTTGTTTTGGAACTTTTCGGGATAGTACTTGTATGCCGTTTTGAAAAGGTCGTTTTTAAGAATCTTGGTATGTAGTTTTGCAACGCCGTTGACCGTGTTCCCGATAAATACCGCAAGATTCGCCATTGAAAATTTCTTCGGGGAATAGATTGCCATTTCGGAAATTTCGCCGCGCGTACAATGCAATTTTTTTAATTCCTTCTTTTGCTTGGAATACAATTTCATTAAAAGCGCATAAATATCGGGCAAAATCTTTTTGATTAAATCCGCGCTCCAACACTCCAACGCTTCGGGCATAACGGTATGATTCGTATAAGAAAACGTCTCTTTTGCGATTTGGATCGCAGCGGAAAACCTCACTTTATAATCCGCCGTCAATATTTTTATCAGCTCCGCGATTGCAAGCACAGGGTGCGTATCGTTAAGTTGAATCGCGTCATAAAGGGCAAAATTATCAAATCGCTTGCCGAACTTTTTAACGTGCTTTTCTACGAGTTCCCCGACCGCCGCCGCGGAGAAGAAATATTCTTGCCGAAGCCTTAAAAGCTTTCCCTCTTCGGTGTCGTCCGCGGGATAGAGGTATTCGCTGATCTTTTCCGCATCCGCATTGCCCTCCGCCTGCCATAAACGCAAAACGTTGACGCGCTTACCGAATACGGGCACGTCGTAGGGAACAGCCGTTACCGTCATATCGGCGAACTTGACCGTGCGTTTTTCCTCTTCTTTCCTCTGTGACCACGGATCGCCGAAGCGCTGCCAGTCGTCGGGGAGCTCCACCTGAAAGCCGTTTACGATCGCCTGCTTGAAAAGTCCGTACTTATATCTGATTCCGTAGCCTTGTAGCGGAAGCCCAAGCCCCGCCGCGGAATCGAGGAAGCAGGCGGCAAGTCTGCCTAAGCCCCCGTTGCCGAGTGCGGCGTCCTCTATCTCTTCGAAAACGTTGATATCGATACCTTTTTGAGCAAGAATATTGCGCGTCTCTTCCAAAACGCCGAGCTCTAAAAGGTTATTGAAAAAACTGCGTCCGATCAGAAATTCCATCGACAGATAGTATGCATTCCTGTCGGCGGGCTCCTTCGCCCCGCTTAACCCGTAATTCATTGCGAGCGAAGAAATCTCGTTGTACAGGTCTATCGTGGTCTTTCCGTCCGTATCGAGTCCCTTCAATTGATTGATAAACTCAGTCCTTTCCATAATTCCTTAAACGATTTTAATATCTCTTTCGGTTTCGACGATTCCGACCTCTTCGAAATCGGGCAACAGGCATACGCTTCCGTTATATTCTTCGTCGCATTTTACGTAAACGGCGCTATCTCCGATCATACACTTTAAGAATTTTTCCGTGCCGTAATCGAGCAACTCTTTCGCTTCCGCGGCAATCCCGTGATCCGCTACGGAGAGATGATACGCCCCGCACTCCATTTTCAGCGCAGTGGTAAACGCATCTCTGATTCCGAGCGCGGCAAATATCTTTTGCGACGTTTCGTCGCTTGCCTCGAAGAATGTGTCCCCGACCGTAAAGCCGAAATGAACGACCTTTTTCTTTTTTGTTTTGCCGTTCACTTCAACGGTATCCTTTGTCTTTTGCTTGACAAATTTACAAGCGAACTCGTTCAGTTCGGGCATCGGCGAAATTTTAGCTTGACCGTCCGATATTACGGTGATTTTCTTAAAATCTATCCCGATATTTACCGTCTTTCCTTCGATGCATTCGGGGGAGACTGCATACAGCCGATTGCCGTTTAATTCGAGTGCCAAGAGATTGACTCCGCCGATATTCTCACACGAGACGATTTCCGCTTTCAGATCGCCGTCAAACGAAATCGCGTCCGTGGGAATTAAGAGCTCGCCTTTCAAATCCGCGCACTTAACGGCGTTGGGCAATTCCAGCTCCGCGCCGAAGAATTTGAGCTTTCCGTCTTTGATTTCGCAATCGATATAATTGTACTCGGGAACGCGGGGCAATACGGACTCCTCCGTCTCCTTATCGAACAAATGAATGCGCTCGACTTTTAACGCGGCGTCTATGATATCGCCCGCGTTCAATTCATGCTCGCCGCTGTCCTTTATTATGATACGCGTCGGGCCTTCGCCGTATCCGTCGCTGTCCATATTGATATCGCCGTAAATAAGCGTTTCACTGCCGAGCTCTTCTTTATGGGAAACTTTTATCTTTATGACCGATTTGCTGCTCTTGATATCTTCTTCCGCAAGGGAAACGTCTTCCGCACGTAGTCCGATATAAACTTTCTTCTTGCCGTCGAGGTAGGCGGGTCTTGCCTTATACAGCATGGAATACGGAACGGTGATCTCCGCTTCGGAATTGTCGAATTTAACCGTCACGCTGTCGCCCGTCTTTAAGAGCGTTCCCTCGAAGAAGTTCATTTGCGGCGTTCCGATAAAGCCCGCGACAAATTTATTGGCGGGGTAATTGTACAGGTTTTTCGGCGTGTCGATCTGCTGAACGAAACCGCTCTTCATGACCACGATCCGCGTGCCCATCGTCATCGCTTCAACCTGATCGTGCGTTACGTAAATAAACGTCGTTTGCAGTTTAGCGTGTAGTTTACTGATCTCCGCGCGCATCTGCGTTCTGAGTTTCGCGTCGAGATTGGAGAGAGGTTCGTCCAAAAGCATGACCTTAGGCTCGCGCACGATCGCACGCCCAAGCGCCACGCGCTGACGTTGCCCGCCCGACATTTCCTTCGGCTTTTTATCGAGATATTCGGTAATGCCTAAGATATCCGCCGCCTCGACGACCTTATTGTGGATCTCTTCTTTGGGAAGTTTTCTAAGCCTCAAACCGAACGCGATATTCTCGTAGACCGTCATGTGCGGGTACAGCGCATAGTTCTGGAACACCATTGCGATGTCCCTGTCCTTGGGCTCCATATCGTTTACGATCAAGTCGCCGATTTTCAGCTCGCCTGCGGAGATATCTTCAAGCCCCGCGATCATGCGGAGCGTCGTAGACTTTCCGCAGCCCGACGGACCTACGAATACGATAAACTCTTTATCTTTTATTTCCATATTGAAATCGTTTACCGCTTTCGTTCCGTTCGGATAAACCTTGTATACGTGTTTCAAACTAACGTCTGCCATTTTTATTACCTCATTAACCTTTTACCGAGCCGCCCGTAATACCTTCCACATAATACCGTTGCAGCCAGATAAACAGGGCTGTGATCGGTATGGAAACAATCACTGCGGCGGCGCAAAATACCGAAAAGTATCCTTGGCTCATCAAAGAAGAATTGTCGAGCCACATTTTCATGCCCACCGCAACGGTAAATTTGTCGGGGTCTCCGAGCATGATAAACGACGAGAACATATACTCGCCCCACGGCGCGATAAACGCCGAAAGAACCGTGTAAATAATGATGGGCTTTGCAAGCGGAAGAATGATTTTTACGAAAACCGTGTGCCTGCTTGCTCCGTCTATCCGCGCCGCCTCGTCGAGCGATTTGGGGATCGTATCGAAAAAGCCTTTACAGATATAGTACTGCATCGCCGAGCTCGCCGAATACACAAGGATCAACCCGAATAGATTCTGCGTCAGGTTAATTTCTTTGAGTACGAAATATACCGCCGTCATCGATAGAAAGCCGGGAAACATCCCCAAAATCAACATCAAATTCATGAGCGGCTTTCTCAGCTTGAAGCGGAGCCTCGACAGCGCATAGCTCGTTGCAAGAATGATGATCGTCTGCACAACCGTTACGACGACCGAAACGAGTAAGGTATTGCCGTACCATCTTAAAAACTGCGTTTCCGTAAACAGCTTTACGTAGTTGTTAAACGACCACTGCTTGGGAAAAACGTAGTCCGCCGTAACGCCCACAGGCTCCCCGCGGAAGGACACTACGATCAATAAGAGAAAGGGAACCAACCAAATCACGGAGATGATCGTCAGAATCGTGTATATTGCAACGAGCGACGCGCGCTCCGCACCTTTCTTGCTCCTGTATTTCTTCTTCTCGCTCATCACATGAATTCCTCCTCGTTCTTAACCGATTTGGAACGGTTGTAGAGAATCAGCGACAGCACCGCAACGATGACAAAGGTAAAGATACCGATGACCGAAGCGATCCCGTACTGACTTTCGCTTACCGTAAGTTTGTAGAGCCAAGTAATAAGCAAATCCGTCTTTCCCGCACCCGTGGGCACGCCCGACATATCGAGCGGCGGATTTCCGCCCGACAGGAGGAAGATGACGTTAAAGTTGTTAAGATTGCCGATAAACTGCGTGATAAGATAGGGCGTCGTCACGTGCAACATATACGGAAGCGTTATTTTCATATACGCCCGTATGGGACCCGCGCCGTCTATTCTTGCCGATTCGTATAGATCTGCGGGGATGTTCATCAAGATTCCCGTGCAGATGAGCATCGTATACGGAATACCGATCCACATATTGACAATGATGATCGTGACTCTTGCAAGCGTGCCGTCCGTCAAGAACGGGATCGGCTTTTCTATCCAGCCCCATTTTAACATCAGGTTATTGAGCAAACCTTGATCGGCTAAGAGCTGCGACATGAACATGAGCGACACGAACTGCGGAATCGCGATCGTCATGACGAGAATGGTTCGCCACAGCTTCTTGCACTTCACGCCCTTCTTGTTGATCATGATCGCAACGACCATTCCCAGAATGTAGTTCGTAAACGTAGCGAAGAACGCCCAAACGACCGTCCACAACAATACTTCGGTAAACGTGAACGCAAACACCTTGCTGTTTGACGTAACGCCGCCGCCCAGCACGTTTACGAAGTTCTCGAATCCCGTCCATTGAAACAGTTCGCTGGGAGGCATATGCGCTTTATCGTAATTCGTAAACGCGATAAAGATCATGAAGAAGATCGGCAGGATCGTAAATACTACGAGTCCGAGCATGGGAATCGCAAGCAGCGATTTGTGATAATTTTTATCTGCATAGGAATGGATATCGTCCTTTGCAGTCGGCAATTTCAGACGCGCTTCCGTAAACTGCTGTGAAAGCAGATTCCCCTTTACGTTCTGATACCACATATAGGCGAACGCCATTATGATAAATAACGTCAACAGCGAATACAAGAGAATCAACAAACTGTTGTCGTAATAGGTATACGTGGTAATTCCGGTTAAGGGGTCTTTTCCTGTTACGACTGCCACTTCGCCCAGACTCCCCATTTTCACAAGGTATTTCCAACCGAAAAATACCATGTACAAAATGAACAGCACCTCAAATAGAAGATACACGATTCCGCGAAGAACCTGCTTGCGGCAAAGCTGACCGAAGCCCATGACCGCAAACGATGTGCGCGTTTTCCAATCGCCTTCCTTTGCCGCCTTTCCGATGTTGACAAATACGCCCGCAAAGGCAAGCAATAGCTTATAAAGTTTTTTAGGGATCGCTTTGAAAAACGCCGCGAACGCCGACGGCAGTCGCCTGAAAAATTTCTTGAAACGAAACCAAAACTTTTCAAGCGGCGACATTTTCAGATATTCCAAATTCATGCTTTCACCGTTTATTTGTTGGTAATGCTTGCTACCATGTTATCGAGGAATTTTTGATAAGTAAAGTTCGCTCCCTTCGTGCCCGTTTCGTCGATAAGTTTATCGATAATGTTCAATCCGTAGCTCTTTAAGGGCTCCCAGAAGTTGGAGGGCACGGAGGTCTGCTCGACCGCAAACGCGTTCTGTGCATTCAGAGCCGCAAAGGTGGGATCGTTTTTGATTGCTGTCTGATTTGCAACCTCGGTATTGGTGGGACCGATGAGGTGCTTTTCAAAGCGCTGCTGCTGCATTGCTCCGCTTGAAAGGAACGCCGCAAGCTTGTGCGCTTCCACAAGATATTTACTGTGGGGATTTACGCCGAAGAGCTTATAGCCCTTGAAGGAAGACATCTGCGTTGGCGTCCCGTCCACGTCCACGGTGGGGAGCTTGCATACGCCGTAATTTGTGCCGAGTTCGGATTGAATTCTCTTTGCATTCCAGGTGCCCGAAACGGCAACCGCCATGCTGTGCGTGCTGAATCCGTCGATGATCGTACCGTTGTCCGTATTCTTGCCTGCAAACGCCGAGCTTCCCGTGAGTTTTGCGATTGCCTTGGACGCCTTAATACCGTTCTCTGTGTTGAAATCGATTTCGATGTTTTTCTCGGTGTAGTTTGCCGCGTAATCGTATTCGACGTTATAACGGCAACCGAACGTGAAGAAGAAGCCCGCCGTGTACCAAGGGACATCGACCGCCCAGCCGATCTTCTTACCTGCGGTTTCGCACCTGGAAATAATTGTTTCAAGCGAGCCTGCGTCCTCCTCGGAAACGACCGACTTATCGTAGAACATAAAGTACCCGTTATCCGAAGCGAACGGATAGCCGTACACTGTCTCGCCTATCGTAACGGAAGCAACCGACTCCGCGCTGTTGTTCGCCTTGACCTCGTCAAGGAAGAGCCCTCCCAATTCCGCCAATGCGCCGACGCGCAGAAGATTTACAAGCTGATCGTTCGAATAAGCGTAAACGTCTGCCGCGGCGGAGGGGTCTTTGCTCACGTTGCTGTACGCCATATCCTCTTCGCCGACGCCCACTTTGATACTGCACTTAACGTCGGGGTTGGCCTCCTTGAAAGCCTTTACCATTTCGTTGAGCGTGTCCTGCTGTGCCGCAGAGCCCCATACGGTAATCCCGTCGTCGCCGCAAGCCGTAAGGCCCGCAACTGCGCCCGCCGCAAGTATACCGCAGGCAAGTAAAGATACAATACGTTTTTTCATTAAATTTTTCCTCCCAACTATTTTTAATGATTTTTATTTTTAACGACGAGAGTTCCGTCGTTCAAAATTCGGTTGTCTTTGCAATTGAGTGCAAACAGTATTTCGCCGTCGATCACGACTGGTTTTGCTTTTCCGCTCGTATTGAAATACGCCGCAACGCTCTCCCCGTCTTCTTTCCGCGTGATTTTAAGAAGTCCGTTTTCTGCCGTTATCTCCGCGTCCGTCCCCGATAACGCCGTTTGTTTTTTCAAACCGAGTATCGCCTGAAAGCGCTCTCTGTAAGTTTCGCTTTGATTTTTGAACGACCAGTCGAACGTTTTACGGCAATCGGGATCGCCCGCACCGTCGAGCGGCAGCTCCGTGCCGTAAAACACGCACGGCATTCCGGGAAACATAACCATTGCAGAGAGAGCGCATAGGAGTTTATCCGTATTCCCTCCCGCCGTTCTAAAAAACCGCGGCGTATCGTGATTGTCCAAAAAGTTCAGCGCCATAGCGTTCGCCATACCGGTATTTGCTATTAAGAGTCCGTTCATTCTGTTTGCGGCATCCTCTGCGCTTACGGGCACTTTCCCGAAATAGTCCGCAAGAATTTTTTGCAGCTTGTAGTTCATGACGCCGTCCAACTGGTCGCCTCTGAGCCAGTGTTCGTTGTTGTGCCATATCTCGCCGATAATGAGCGCTTCGGGGAATTTCTCCTTTACCTCACGGCGAAGCTGACGCCACATTTCGTGCGATACTTCGTCGGCAACGTCGAGCCGTAAGCCGTCGAAGCCCATGCTGAGATATTCGAGCGCAATATCGATCAAATACCTCCGTACTTCGGGATTGTTGGTGTTCCATTTGGGCATATGTTTGCAATCTGCAAAGCAGGCGTAGTTGCCGCGCTTCCTATCGGGAAAATCCCCGTCTATGATGAACCATTCGTAATATTTAGAAGCGCGCCCCTTTTCTTCAACGTCCCTGAAAATTTCGTGATCGCTATCGCAATGGTTGAACACCGTATCGATGATAATCTTTATATTTTTATCGTGCGCCGCGCATAAAAGCCGTTTTAACTTTTCGTTGTTTCCGAAATGCGGATCGACCTTAACATAATTTTTGATGCTGTATTTATGGTTGGAGTCGGAAGAGAATATCGGCGTTAAGTAAAGAGCCGTAATTCCCAAACCGCTTAAATAAGAGAGCTTATCTGTGATTCCGTCGAGATCGCCGCCCGTAAAGGAATATCGGTCGATCTTCCCGTCCCACGGCGTATTGATGTATTTATCGTCCTTTTCGAAGTCGCCGCGCGCAAATCTCTCCACAAAAATCTGATAGAACACCGCGCTCTTCGTCCAGTCCACGACCTGCATAACGTCCGCCGTATTGATGAACGGGAACTGAAAGAACGTATAATACGCTACGTCAAATCGATATTCCTCCGAGAGTCCTTCTTCGGAGTAGTAAAAAATTTTCCCGTTCTCCGTGATTCGGAATATGTAGGCAAAACGCGCATCAGGGAGCGTGATATCCGCACGGTAATAGCCGAATATTCCGTCGGAGGCGACATAGCGCATCTTGCACGCATAACGCTTTTTCGTAAAATCGTATTTATTGTTGTAAAGAATTTCTACCTGATCGAACTTATCGTCCGCGGCAACTCTCAAAATTAACGTGAGCGTATTTTTCGTTGCGGCATACGCGAAGTTACTCTCGGGTTTATGAAAAATAGCGTAGCGATTCATATTACCTTACCGTGACGGTGTGCGTGGTGCCCTGCACGCGCTCCGTTGCCTGATTGAAGCAATTAAGAATCGCGTCCACTCTCGCCTGCGTGTTGGCGGGAATGAAGAGCATTTCCGAATTTTCCAAACTGTTTTTCAAGGACGCGTGAACGGTAACCACGTTCCCCTTAGGCAATTTGCTAAAATCGTTGCCGCCGAGAAACACAATGTTATCCGACAGCGCTTTGATTTCGTCTTTCAGCGTTTGGTTGTACATATCGACGAGCGCCAGCGTAAAATTGCCCTTTCCGAATTTCTTCTCGCCCTCTTGTAAAACGTAGGCAAAATCCTGATAGACTTGGAAAAACAACTCGTCGTTGATTTTGCCGTCCACCGATAAAAGGGGCACGTAATTTTCCCGTGCAAGCCTGCGGAATTTATCCTCTTCCATGCCGACGCAGATGATCGCATCCGCCGTATCGATTCTCGTATTCTCCAAATGCGTTCTCATAATGAGATTGTAATCGAGTCTTTCAAACGTTTTGCAGAAGAGCCGTAAAAAATCGTAGCTTTCCGCTTTCTGCAACACGGACTCGTGTTTACCCGTCAAAACGATCACGTTTCTGCTCTTACTCAACGCGAAGGACTGCGCAAGCCGCGAAGGCTGAAAGTTGTACAGATTGACGATCTGTAAAACCTTCCGCTTTGTTTCCTCGGTATATCTGTCCTCGTGCTTGCCGTTTATGATATACGAAACGGTCGCAACGGATACGCCCGCAAGCCGCGCAACGTCCTTTATCGTGATTTTTGCCATATTATATTTCCGTAAGATTTTGTCCGTTCGCGTCTCCTCCTCGAAGAGAGAAGACGCGAACGAACTCGTTGGGGGGACGAGTTTAATCCATCGGCTCCATGTACACGAACATCTTCGCGCCGCCGGACTGGAATTTAATGTATATTCTGAAATGCCGCCTGCTTAACGATTTGCGATAGGTCAATACAGGCTTCTCTGCCATAGACGATGTCAAATAACTTCCCGTAACGTTGCTTCCGTCTCCGCTGTTTTCAAGCGTAATGCCGCGCCCCGGTAAATCGAGCGGAGCAAGCTGCGCCTCGTCGGAACCGCCCAAGCCCGTTGCATAGACGGTGATCTCGTCGCCGGGGTTGAGCTCGAACCAACCGTTATACAACTGAACGGGTCTGTCGTAGCCGAGCGTTTCCGCTTGCGTGACGTCCGTACCGCTGACGCGCAAAACCACCGTCTCCTCTTCACCCGTTTTGGCACGTTTGATGATCATATAGTGCTGGGTTTGTACCGCCGTACTTTGATCGGGAGTCACGGGGTCTTTACGCTGCGACAGATCCGCACGCCAGTCGGCATAAAGATAAGTCGTTTCGGAAATATCGGGCACTTTATCGAAGTAAGTCACGGTCGCGTCTACGATCGACCACCAGCCGTTGAACTTGTAGGCGTTTCCGTCTTTATCCACCCTTTCGCTTGCGGGTACGGGAAGCGTGTCTCCCTTCGAAAGCGTGCAAAGATATGCGTTTTCGGTAAAGATTTTCCCGCTCTCCTCTTCGTCGAGTTTTGTCGCGCCCGACGAAATCGTATTTTCCACCTTTTCCCCGTCTAAGTCATAAGTGCCGGGAATGAGATAGAGGTTCTGCGTGCCCGCGCCGTCTTTGGCTTGAAGCGCAGCGGTTTCCGCCGTTACGGTTTCAGACGTGCCTGCCGTAACCGCCGCACCGCTCAAAACGAGAAGACCTGTCAACGCTAAAGCAACAATCTTTTTCATTTTCATTCCCTCCTTATTTTACCTTGTAAATCTGAATGGACATCGCAGGCACATGTGCCTCGGCTACACCGCTTCCGTAGAGAAGTTCTACTTCTTCCGGCAGCGCATAGCTTATGGTTTGCGCCGTGTTCGAAGCGTTCACATAGACGAGAATCTCGCTCGTCCCGTCCGTAACCGAATAGCAAATTACGTTGCCCTTCGTCGTGTGTGAAACAACTTTACCTCTTGCAAGAACGGGGTTCTTTTTACGGATTTTGATAATCGATTTGTAGAGGTTGAAAATCGAATTCTTATCGTCGCGCTGTTCTTCGACGCCGTCAAGCTGCGCGTTCAAAGCGTCCCAAGTCATCACGTAATTATTGAAGCCCATCGGGTAATAGCAGTTACTCTCGCTATCTTTAAGCTCCTTCGTCCACTTCATGGGCTGACGGTACCATCTGTCCTCGTGCCCCGCACCGTCGCCCTCTTTGTTCGCGGTCTTCGTGCCGAACATACCCAGCTCGTCGCCGTTATAAATCCAGGTGATACCCGGAATGGTAAGGCTCATGCCCGCCCAGAGCTTTGCAAGATTTTCGGACTGATTCCATGCCGCGCCGTCCGCTTTTTCGGTAAGCGCGACGCCCACGTCCGTCTTGTATAATTTATCGCGGGCACGCTGTACGTCGTGGTTAGACGTGAACACGCCGTCGATATAATCGGTGCGGAACTGCGAGAAGTTGAACTGTGCGGAATCGTACTGATTGAGAACCTTAGCCGCCATATCCGCTTTTCCGCTTGCGATTTCCGCAAGCGCGTAAGTTGCGTCGTAGTACCAGTTGAAGTTGAACTGCGAGTCCATGCCTCCGTAGAGCCCCGCAAGGTAAGCGGGATCGCCGTTGAAGTTTTCGCCTAACAAGAGCGCGTTCGGATAGCTTGCTTTGAGCTTTGCGTTGAACTCCATAAAGAAGTGCGCGTCCTTGTTCATATCGAAGGAGTAATCGCCGGTTTCGCCCTTATCCTCCACGACCCAATCGGAACGGTCGCGCCCTTCGTTTGCCATATAGATGTGCTTGACTGCGTCAAGACGGAAGCCGTCGAGACCGAAGCTCATCCAGTAGAGCGCGACTTCCAGAATCGCGTCGCGCGTCGCCTGATAGTCGAAGTTGAGCTCGGGCATCGAAGAGCCGAAGCTCGAATAGAAATAATATCCGTTCGCGTCCTTGAACCACTGCGCCTTTGCCGCGGGATCGGTCAATTTGCTTACGTAATCCTCGTTCTGCCAGGTGTAGAAGTTGCGGTAATCGATCACCTTCTCGGTACCGTCGGGCAATACGATCGTCTCTTTTACGAGATTCTGCGACTTCACAAACCAAGGGTTGGAGGGCGAAGTATGATTGAGAACAAAGTCCATAAGAACCTTCATGCCCTTCTTATGCGCTTTGTAGAGAAGCTCACGGTAATCGTCGATCGTACCGAAACGGGGGTCTACCGTAAAGTAGTCCATAATGTCATAGCCGTGGTAGGAGTTGGAGTGTTGGAAAGGCGTGAGCCAAAGCGTATCGACGCCCAGCTCCTGAAGATAATCGAGCTTCGAGATCACTCCTTGCAAATCGCCCATACCGTCGCCGTCGCTGTCGGCAAACGAAGCGATAAATACCTGATAGCCTACGCTGTTATTCTCCCAGCCCTCGGCAAC
>JAIDSX010000119.1 GCA_029060985.1 Clostridia bacterium
TCGTGATGAACGCTTCGCCGAAGGAAATCTTTTCGCGCAGCGACGAACTGCTTCAATACGGTTTGACTTTGCCGAGAATCGGCTATATCTCTAAAAAACTGCGCGAAGGGGGACTTGACGTTCCCGACACGCTTGATATCGAAACGCTTGCAGAGGAGATCAAAAATTGCGTATCCAAGCGGAGCATTTAAGCTACACCTATAACGCGAAATCGCCCTTTGCGGTCGCCGCCTTAAAAGACGTTTCCCTCACCATCGAGGAGGGGGACTTTTTCGGCGTGATCGGGCGCACGGGGAGCGGCAAGAGTACCTTCGTGCAACACCTCAACGGACTTTTGCGGCTTCCGTCCTCGCTGAAAAGGCGTTATAAGCAGAAAGTGAAGCGCGGGCAGACTCCGCCGCCTCTGCCGCAGTTGAAGGTGGGCGAATTTGACCTTGCCGACAGAAAGACGAATTTCCGCGCTCTGCGAGCCAAAGTGGGAATGGTCTTTCAGTATCCCGAATATCAGTTGTTTGCCGAGACGGTCGCAGGGGACGTTGCTTTCGGCTATAAGAATTTTTCCGAAAAGAAGCCGACGGACGAGGAAGTGCAAACCGCCGTCCGCGCCGCGCTCGAAGTGGTGGGGCTCAATTACGAGGAGCTTAAAGACAAGTCGCCCTTCGATCTTTCGGGCGGGCAGAAGCGCCGCGTTGCGATCGCGGGCGTGATCGTATCCCGCCCCGAAGTGCTCGTATTGGACGAGCCTGCGGCGGGCTTAGACCCTGCGGGAAAGCGCGAGATCATGGAGCTACTGCACAAGCTCCACGAGGAGTGGTGCAAGACGATCGTCGTCGTTTCGCACGATATGGACGAGATCGCGGAGAACTGCAACCGCGTCGCCGTCTTTTCCGAGGGAGAGGTTAAATACGTGCTTCCGCCTTCCGAGCTCTTTGAAAAGTCGGAAGAGCTGATTTCGTTGGGGCTGGACGTGCCCCTTGCCGCCAAGCTCACGTTCGCTCTTCGGGAGCGGGGGATAGAGGTTAAAAACGATTTCACGGTCGAAGGGTTTATAAATAGCGTTCTTAGTTATGCAAAGAACGAGGGGGAAAGCGAATGAAAGAAGTTTCGTTCGGGCAGTACTACCCCGTAAAATCCTTCGTGCACAATATGAATCCCGCCCTGAAAATTCTGTTTTTGATTGCTTATATCGTGGCGATCTTCCTTGCAAAGAATTTTTACGGGCTGGCGGCGTGCGCCTTCGTTCTCATTTTAATTATGATCTGTTCCCGCGTTCCTCTCTTGAAGGTACTGCGTGCAGTGAAGGGCGTTTTGTTCCTCGTCATCTTTACCGCCGTTATTAACGTTCTATTCCACGGCGGGGAAGAGCTGTATTGGACTTGGTTCGGCGAGGAGACGGGCGTATACTTCAAATACGGCATTATTCAGATCACGCAGGCGGGAATCGTATTTTCGCTGTTTCTCATTATAAGACTCGTGCTTCTCGTCGTCTGTTCGTCGCTTCTCACTTACACGACGAGTCCCGTTGCACTCACGGACGGAATCGAGGCGATCCTCACGCCCTTGAAGTGGGTGCGCTTTCCCGTACACGAGCTTGCGCTCATAATGAGTATCGCGCTCCGCTTTATCCCCATTCTCATGGACGAGACGGAGCGTATCAAGAACGCGCAGAAGGCGCGGGGCGCAGACTTCGAAGGGGGCGGGCTTATTAAAAAGGTCAAGTCCTTTATACCCGTTTTAGTGCCTTTGCTTTTGTCGGCGTTCCGGAGAGCGGACGAGCTGGGCGACGCCATGGACGCGCGCTGTTACACGGGCGGGAAGAAGCGCACGAAGTATAAAAAGCTCCGCTTGACCTGGCGCGACTTGATTGCATTTCTCGTAGCGGGAGCGCTCGTTACGGGCGTGGTGTTCCTTAGAATCTATTTGGGGAATCCGCTATGAAATACGTTTTAGCTATCAGCTACGACGGCACGGACTTTGCGGGCTGGCAGATACAAAAAAACGGGCGCACCGTGCAGGGCGTTTTAGAGGAAGCGGCTCTTGAAATTTTCGGAAAAGAGACGAAGATAAAGGGGAGCGGCAGAACGGATTCGGGCGTGCACGCTTACTTTCAGGTGTGTGAGTTCGAGGCGGAAACCTCTATCCCTGCGGAAAAGCTCCGCGAGTGCTTCAATAGAATCCTGCCTCCCGACGTGAGCGTATTAAAGAGCGCGGAAGCGCCTTTGGACTTCGACTGTACGCGGGCGGCGCGGAAAAAGACTTACTGCTACCGCGCATACTTTTCGGAATATCCGCTTCCGCTTTCAGAGCGGTACGAGGCAAGGCTTCCAAACAAAGCGGATACGGAACGTATGCGGAAGGCTTCAAAACTGCTTGTAGGCAATCACGATTTTAAGGCGTTCTCCGCAACGGGCTCTTCTGCAAAGACGAGCGAGCGGGAAATATATTCCGTTGAGATTTCGGAAAGGGAAGAGCAAAATGCGCTTCACTACGAAATAAAGGTGTGCGGAAACGGGTTCTTATATAATATGGTAAGGATCATTGCGGGGGAGCTCTTTGCAGTCGGCTTCGGAAAGAGCGAAGAAGCGATCAAAGAGGCGCTCCAAACGGGAAAGAGAGAACTGCTTGCAAAGACCATGCCCGCAAAGGGGCTCGCGCTTTTGAATACGGAATACGAAGCAAATTTATTCGGGGATATATAAGGAGTAGATAGATGGAATATTTTGAGTACTTGCGGATACCGCAGTATATCCTGCAATTTACGCGGGGCGCTTCGGGCGGGGTCTCCGTCAGTGAACTCTATATCATGTTCGGCGTGGCGGGCGCGGCGTATTTGATTTGCCTTATCTTCGGCGGGCTTGCGCTCTATGCGATCGCGGAGCGGGCGGGGATCAAACATTCCTGGCTCGGATTTATTCCCTTTGCAAACACCTACTACGCGGGCAAGGTCACGGGGGAAACGCAATTTTTCGGAAGGAAGATGAAGCGCGCGGGACTGTACGCCATGATCGCGGAAATCGTCTATTCCGCACTCGAAATACTCAGCCTCGTGACGAGCGTGTTGATCGCCTCTCCCGAATATTACGAAACCAATTATATGGAGGGCGCTTCGTCGCTCACCCTCAATTTGGAGAGCGTGCCGCAGGGTATTCGCTGGATAGCGGGCGCGTCTAATTGGCTTTCGATTGCCTCGCTCGTCGCCGATCTCGTGATGATCGTCTTCCTTTGCGCCGTCTATAACGGATTTTACCGTAAATACAGTCCGAAAAACGCATATATGATGACGGTCTTTTCCGTCCTTCTGCCCGTGCGCTCCTTCCTCATGTTCGCAGTCAGAAACAAAGTGCCCGTCGATTACGACGAGTATATGAAGGCGCGCTTGGAGCAGGTCATGCGCTCGGCGGGTATGACCGTTCAGGAAGTAAAAAAGCCCGAAGAGCCCTTTAACGATTTTGCGGAAAATGGGACGCCGTCGCCCTTTGCGGAGTTCGACGACGCACCGCCGCCCATCGAGCCCGATACTTCCGGTAAGGACGTCTTTGACGACTTTAACGATTCAAACCAAGAATAACTGTTTATGTAAGGAGAAGATATGAAAATCAAACGGAATATTTTATTGAACCCCGGACCTTCCACCACGACGGATTCGGTAAAAATGGCGCAAGTCGTGCCCGATATCTGCCCGCGCGAAAAGGAGTTCGCGGGAATGATGAAGGGGCTCAGAGAGGACTTTGTCAAGATCGTGCACGGCAAAGAGGACTACACCGCAGTGCTCTTTTGCGGCTCGGGCACGATCAATATGGATATCTGCCTGAATTCGCTGTTGCCTGCCAATAAAAAAATTCTCGTCGTGAACAACGGCGCATACAGCACGCGGGCGGCGGAAATCTGCGAATACTACGGGCTTCCGTTTATCGATTTGAAGTTCCCGATCGACGAGCTTCCCGATTTGGGAGTTGTTGAAAAGACCTTGAAAGAGAATCCCGATATCGCGCTCGTGTACACCACGCACAACGAGACGGGAACGGGAATCCTGAATCCCATCAAGGAGATCGGCGCGCTGGCGCACGAACACAATGCGATCTTCGTCGTCGATACGACTTCCTCTTACGCGATGCGCCCCATCAACGTATACGAGGACAATATCGACTTCTGCATGGCTTCGGCGCAGAAGGGCATTATGGCGATGACGGGGCTCTCCTTTATCGTCGGGAAAAAGTCGATCATCGAAGAGAGCAAGAATTATCCTAAGCGTTCCTACTACTGCAATCTGTATCTGCAATACGAGTTCTTCGAAAAGACGGGCGAAATGCACTTTACGCCTCCCGTGCAGACGATCTACGCAACGCGGCAGGCGCTTGACGAGTACTTCAAAGAGGGCGAGGCGAAGAAGTGGGCGCGCCACACGCGCGTATTCGAGGCAATTCATAAAGGACTTGCGGAGCTCGGATTCAAGAACGTCATCAAGCGCGAATGGCAGACGGGGCTTGTGGTCTCCGCAATCTATCCCGACGATCCGAACTGGGATTTCGAAAAGGTGCACGACTACTGCTACGAACGCGGATTCACGATTTACCCCGGAAAGATTTCCACGACGAACACGTTCAGACTCTGCGCGCTCGGCGCGATCGACGAAAAGGATATTCAGGACTTCTTTAAGGTATTTAAGAAGGCTTTGGAACATACGGGCGTGACTGTTCCCGTTATATACAAGGATTAAAGAGGAGAGCATATGAAAAAGGTATATACCTGCTTTTGCACGGACGTCATTCACGAGGGGCATCTCAACATCATTGCGGAAGCAAAAAAATACGGCGAAGTGTACGTGGGCGTTTTAACGGACGAGGCAATGATCCGCTTCAACCGTTTCCCCGTTCTGAACTTCGAAGAGAGATTGAAGCTCGTTAAAAAAATCAAGGGCGTGAAAGAGGTGCTCGTACAGGACGATATCATGTACGACAAGGTCGTTGAAAAACTGCACCCCGATTATATCGTTCACGGCGACAACTGGAAGAGCGGCTACATGAAGGCGGTGCGCGACAACGTGGAAAAACTGCTCTCCGCTTACGGCGGAACGATCGTAGACGTTCCCTATACCTATAACGAGAACGTAAAGCGTATCGACGCGCAGATGAAAGAAAAGCTCGCTATGCCCGAATACAGAAGAAAGCGTTTAAGACAGCTCATAAAGCTGCGCCCGATTGTAAAGACCTTGGAGGTACATAGCGGACTTACGGGGCTTATCGCCGAAAAGACGATTGTGGAACACAACGGCGAATTCGATCAGTTCGACGCCATGTGGGTGAGCTCTCTTTGCGATTCCACTGCAAAGGGCAAGCCCGATATCGAGCTTGTCGATATGACTTCCCGTTTCAGAACGATCGACGACGTGATGGAAGTGACCACAAAGCCCATTATTTTCGACGGAGACACGGGCGGGCTTACCGAGCACTTCGTCTACACCGTGCGCTCCCTCGAACGCATGGGGGTTTCCGCAGTCATTATCGAGGACAAGACGGGATTAAAGAAAAATTCCCTCTTCGGCACGGAAGTGGAGCAGACGCAGGACACCATAGAGCATTTCTGCGAAAAAATTTCCGCAGGCAAGAAGGTACAGCTTACGGACGATTTCATGATCGTGGCGCGGATCGAGAGCTTGATTTTGGAACGCGGCATGGAGGACGCGCTGACGCGCGCAAGGGCTTACGTCAAGGCGGGTGCGGACGGCATTATGATCCACAGCCGCAAGAAGGACCCTGCGGAGATCTTGGAGTTCTGCGATAAATTCAGAGAAGAGAACAAAGATACGCCCATCGTCGTAGTGCCTTCTTCGTTCAATACCATTACGGAGGCGGAGCTTGCCGCACACGGCGTGAATATCGTTATCTACGCCAACCAGCTCACGCGCAGCGCATTCCCCGCAATGGAAGAGACGGCAAAGGATATTCTCAAATATCACCGCGCGAAGGAAGTCGATTCGCGGCTCATGCCCATTAAGGATATTATATCCCTCATCGAGGAGTTGTAATGGCAAACGCAATTATCATGGCGTCCGGCTTAGGGAGCAGAATGCGCCCCTTGACCGAAAGGACGCCCAAGCCGCTCATCAAAGTGCACGGCGTTCCCATGATCGAGAGCGTCTTAAACGCGCTCGAACGGGCGGGGGTGGAAAAAATATTCGTTGTCGCGGGCTACTTAAAAGAGCAGTTCGCCTATTTAACGGATAAGTACCCGAACGTATCTATCATTGAAAACCCCGACTATTTGACGGTGAACAATATCTCGTCCATCTATTACGCGCGGGAAGCGCTGTTAGAAGGCGATACGTTTATCTGCGAGGCGGATTTATTCGTCAAAAATCAAGACCTCTTTTCAAATCGGTCAAACGGCTCGTGCTACTTCGGAAAGTTCGTCAAGGGCGATTCCGCGGACTGGGTGTTCGATACCGATTCAAACGGATTTATCACCCGCGTCGGAAAAGTCGGAAAAGACCGCTATAACATGGTGGGCATTTCCTATTTTACAGGCGCGGACGCCAAAACGCTCTCCGAAAGGATTGCGGCGGCGTACGGGAAAGAGGGGTACGAGACCTTGTTCTGGGACGACGTCGTAAACGCGAATCTTTCCGTTTTGCGCCTCACGGTCGCGCCCGTCGATAAGGATGATATTTATGAAATCGATACGGTCGAAGAATTAAACGAAATAAACGGAGCAAATACTTAATATGAAAATCGAAGAATTCGTTGCCGCGCTTCATGCGGAATTTTATACGGGCGTGCCCGATTCGCAGTTGAAACCGCTCTGCGATTATCTCTACGAAACCTATGGGATAGACCCCAAGCGCCACGTCATCGCCGCGAACGAGGGGAACTCGGTCGCGCTTGCCGCGGGCTATCATTTGGCAACGGGGAAGGTGCCCGTCGTCTATATGCAGAACAGCGGCGAGGGTAATATCGTCAATCCCGTGGCTTCGCTCCTCAACGATAAGGTGTATGCCATTCCCTGTATCTTCGTGATCGGCTGGCGGGGCGAGCCCGGCGTTCACGACGAGCCGCAGCATATCTATCAGGGCGCAGTCACCTTAAAGCTCTTGGAGGATATGGATATTTGCGCCTTCGTCGTCGATAAGGAGACGACGGAACAACAAATTGAAGAGCAGCTTAGCGCATGGAAGTCCCTTTTAGAGAGCGGGAAGCAGGTTGCGTTCGTCGTCAAAAAGGGCGCGCTCGAATACGACAAGAAAGTTAAATACGCAAACGGGAATGCGATGTCCCGCGAGGAAATTATTCGTCATATCGTTGCCGTGAGCGGGAGCGACCCCGTCGTCTCGACGACGGGCAAAGCCTCGCGCGAATTATTTGAGATCCGCGAAGCAAACAAGCAGGGGCACGGCTACGACTTTCTGACCGTCGGGTCGATGGGGCACTGCTCGTCGATCGCGCTGGGCGTTGCCGTCAACGAGCCCGATAAAAAGGTATGGTGTATCGACGGCGACGGCGCGGCGCTCATGCACATGGGCGCGATGGCAGTCATCGGCGCGAATAGACCTAAAAACCTCGTGCATATCGTTTTGAATAACGGCGCGCACGAGACGGTGGGCGGTATGCCTACGGTCGCGGGCGGGTTGAATTTATGCGAGGTTGCAAAGGCGTGCGGTTATCCGAACGCGGTGCGGGTTTCCGATTTCAAGAGGCTCGATAAAGCTCTTAAAAAAGCAAAGTCCGCAAACGAATTGACTTTTATCGAAGTGCTTGCCTCGATCGGGGCGCGCGCAGACTTAGGAAGACCCACTACGACGGCGGTACAAAATAAAATCGATTTCATGAATCAGCTAAAATAAAAGTTTTTTGCAACCATCGGAAAATACATAATCGCGCGTTCGGCGCGGCGGCCGGTATCGGGTATGACGAAAAAAAGTAAAGTAAAAATCATTAAGATCAGCGTCAGTATCGTCGCCGTTCTGCTTGTTTTGTTTTTGATCGTGCCGTATTCCGTATCCGCTATCGTCTTACACGTCGTGTTCGATAGACGCTTTGAAACGGAAGATTATCTGCGGTTTTCCGTGCAGGATTTTCAAGGCTTGCAGACAGAAAGGCACACCTTCGATTCCGAAAGCGGGCAGACGCTTGTCGGATATCGGTACTATACGGATAATATTAGTCCCAAGGGCTTAGTCGTTCTTTCGCACGGCTTCGGCGGCGGGGGACAGAACGGCTATCTCGACGTTTCCGATTATTTCGTGCGGCACGGGTACGAGGTATTCGCCTACGACATGACGGGCAACGACGAGAGCGGCGGCAAGGTGCGCGGGCTCGAACGGGGCATCATCGATTTGAACGGCGCGATCGCCTACGCCAAGGAGCGTTTCTCGCTCCCCACTTTGCTTTGGGGGCATAGCGCGGGCGGGTACGCTTCGCTCTGTGCGCTTGCCTATAACGAGGGGATCACCGCCGTTGCGAGCGTTGCGTCCTTTCACTGCGCAAGCGATATGTTAAAGGTGCAGGGCGTAAAGTACGGCGGCGCGGCTTCGGAGGTGTTCCTTGCGTACGTGCGCTCGGTACAGCGTATGAAGTTCGGAAAATATGCCGGCTCCTGCGGGATCGACGCCGCAAAAGACAGTACGGCGAAGGTGTTTATCGCGCAGGGTACGGCGGACGAAACGGTGCCCGTAGAGTACGGCTATCAAGACTATTATAACGAATTTTCCCCCGATCCCCGTTTTCGCTTTTTTCAAGCGGAGGGAAAGGGGCATACGGATATTCTCTATTCCGCCGAGGGCTGGGCTTACACGCTGTCTCTGCAAAGCGCGGTAGAGGGGTGCTCCGCCGAAGAAGAGCGGCGGGAAGTAATTAAAAATATAGACAGAACAAAGCTGTGTTCGCGCTTAAACGAGGAGCTGTTCGAACAAATCGTAAACTTTTACGACGAATGCGTATAGGCGGCGTAACGTTCGGGCAGGATTAAATTGCGAACACAGGGGAGTGATATGTTGTATTTATATATCGGTTTGGGCGTAATTGCGTTTTTTCTGTTGGGATTCTTTCTATCCATCCTGATTGTAACGCCGTTATGCTATAAGAGGCTTTTTCATAGAAAGGAGCTTTCGCCGAACGCTTTATCGGACGCGCACTACGCGCCCTTCCGCAAAGAGATACTCGACGCCAAGGCGCGCATGGAGGCGTTGCCGTACAAGGAATTGACCTGCGTTTCGTACGACGGAACGGAGCTCTATGCCAAGTATTACGATTTCGGCAGGGATAAGACGGTCATCTTTATGCACGGGGTATTTACCCACCCGCTTATAAACTTTTCCGTTCATGCGGAACGCTTTATCGAATGGGGATTCAACGTGTTACTGCCGGACGAGCGTGCGCACGGCAAAAGCGGCGGAAACGAAACGACCTACGGATACCGCGAACGGTACGACTTATTGGCATGGATCGACCTCGAACGTAAGCGGACGAATCATAAAATCGTCGTGTACGGTACGTCGATGGGTGCGATGGCGGTGGCCCTCGCTTCGGACCAAATGCCCGAAGGGGTTTGCGCCGCGGTATACGATTGCGGATTTTGCTCGATGTCGGACAATATGCGGTATTTCTCCAAACGCTATCACGCTCCTTACCTCATGTTCTGGTTGATGAACGGAATGTGCAGGCGGAGGCTTGCGATCGATTTGGACGAAAGCGCGGAGGAGCATCTGAAAAGGAGCAAGATTCCCGCCGTGTTCGTGCACGGGACGGAGGACGTTGCGACGCTTGCGAAAAATTCCGAAATCAATTATCGCGCGTGCGCCGCACCCAAGGAGCTCATAATGGTAGAGGGGTGCGGACATACGACCGCCGCTATGAGCGACGAAACCTCGCAAAAGGTTTATCAATTTATAAAAAAATATATTTAATATAAAGGAGAAACTTATGAAAAAATTTGCTATCTTGGCTGACGTCACCTGCGACTTGGGCAAAGAACTGCGCGCGCAGTACGACGTCGAATTTGTGAACGGGCACTTTACGACCCCCGACGGGAAAGAACATGCGTCCTATCTCGAATGGACGGACACGACGCCGTCGCAGTTCTATAAAGAGCTGCGCGCAAAGCCCAACGACTACACGACCGCTCCGCCCAACGTTGCCGAATGGTGCGCCGCGATGGAGGAGTACGTAAAACAGGATATGGGCGTTTTGGCGCTTACCATTTCTTCCGCGCTCAGCGGCACCTACGACTTTTTGTGTCAGGCGGCGGCGCAAATCAAGGAGAAATATCCTCAGGCCGAGATCCGCACCATCGATTCGCGCAGATTCAGCTCGGGACACGGACTTTTGTGCGTGTACGCTTCCATCTTGCGGGAAGAGGGCAAAACGCTCGACGAAACCGCCGATTGGGTGGAGAGCAACCTCAACCGCTTCCATCAGGCGGGCTGGCTCGACGATCTTTCCTTCGTTGCAAAGAAGGGGCGTTTGACGGCGGCAAAGGCGTTCTTCGGATCGCTCATGGGCTTGAAGCCGATCGGGGAGTTCGACCAAAACGGACTGACGACCGTCATCGGCAAGGCAAAGGGCGAGAAGCAGGCGTATCCCGTATTGCTCAAATACATCGAAAATACGATCGAAAACCCCGAAGAGCAGATCATCTTTATCGCCACTGCCGACAGACTTTCGCAAGCCGAGCACTATAAAGAGCTGCTCGAAGAAAAGTTCCACCCGAAGGCGATCTACATTAACTACGTCTATCCTTCCAGCGGAATCAACGTCGGTCCCGGACTTATGGCGGCGTACTATATGGGTAAGCCCATTTCGGAAGGCTTGACGGAAGAGAGACAGTTGATCACCGAATTGCTTGCGAAAAAATAACCAAACTAATTGCGAGATACGAGAGAAGATGAAATTGATTAAAGGAAAAGCCAAGCTCGTTCTGTACGGAATTTCGGGCTTCGGCGTCAACTTACTGAACTTGATGATGGGGTCGTACCTTTGCAGTGCGCTTCTCATCGGCGGCTTCAAAGAGGACGGTATTTTGTACCAGACCTTTGCACAGAAGGACTTGGTAGTCGCTGCGGTGTGGGCTGCGTTCGTGCTTGTCGCAAAGATCATCGACGGCGTCATCGATATACCGCTCGCTTCGCTCACCGACCGATTCAGGAGCCGTTGGGGCAGGCGCAGACCGACTATCCTCATAGGACTTACGGCTTTGATTGCGGCGTACGTGCTATTCGTGACGATCATCCCGAACAACGGCGCGACGATCGGAAATACGGTCTTTTTCGGATTGATCCTATGTCTGTTCTATTCGGCGTACACCCTTACCATGGTGACCTATTACGCCACGTTTACGGAGATCGTGGACAATACCGCCGACAGAAACTTCGTTTCCAACGTCAAGTCCGTCGCGGATATCGTCTACTTTATCGTGGGCTACGTGCTCGTATCGGCAATGCTCAAAGGACTGAATATCAAGTGGGTCGCGCTGATCGTTCTGCCTATCGTTTTGACGATGCTTATTCCCATGTTCATGCTCAAAGAGGAGAGCACCAAGGGCAAGAAGCTGCAAACGGAGACGGTCAATCTCTTCAAGTCGCTCGCTTACACCTTCAAGAATAAGGACTTCATGCTGTGGATGGTCGTCTATTTCTTTATGACGTTCGGCTCGCAGCTTTTCCTCGGCGGAATCAACGAGTATTTCTCGCACACGGGCATGCCGATGATGTACGTCATGGCGGCGTCGTTTGCGCCCGTGCCGTTTACCTTGATGCTTTATAACTACGTCATCAAGAAAAAGGGGCTCGGGTTTGCGTTCCGCTACGTGCTTCTCGCCTATTCCGTGGGAATGATAGCGATGTTCGGCGCGTCGTACATTCCAAACCAAACCGCGAAAATTGTTGCGGGCGTTCTGTGCGGCATCATATGTTCGTTCTCGATCGGGGCGTTCTTCTCGGTAGCGTACTCCATTCCCTCGCAGCTTGCTGCGGACGACGAGAAGCGCACGGGGGTCAAACATTCCGCCATGTATTTTGCGGTGCAGGGATTGTTTGCGGGCGTCGCAACGGGGATCGCTACGGGCGTCGTGCTGACGGCGTTGAAGCAGAATTCGCAGCTGGAAGCGGGTTCGTCGGGCGCGATGACGTACTTAACGCTCATCTGCGGCGTCGGGTGTCTTATTGCCTGCGCGCTCACCTGGATTTTGCCCAAGTCGGTAAATCTCATGGGTAAGACGGGCGAAAATCCCATTCCCGTGGAAGGGCAGGACGATTTCCCTGCCGAAGCGCAAAGCGAAGCGGCGGAAGCCGAAACGAAAGAGACCGCCGAAAGCGTTGAAAGCGCGGAAAGCAAAACGGACGACGAAACGAAAGAATAATTATCGAACGAAAGAATATGAAATACAGACACATTAACGGAACGATTTTTCAGGCGATGATCGTCAGCGGTTACAACAATCTTTGCAACCATGAGAAGGAAATCAACGCGATGAACGTATTCCCCGTTTCCGACGGGGATACGGGCACGAATATGCGCACGACGCTTGAAAACGGCATTCAGCACGCAAAGCCCACGGAGCACCTCGGAGCGTACCTCAAAGAGCTTTCCACGGGAATGCTGTGGGGCGCGCGCGGAAATTCGGGCGTCATTCTTTCCCAGCTTTTCAAAGGATTCGCGGACGAGCTCACCCGTTGCAGCATTGCAAACGTCGGCGAGACGTGCGACGCGCTTGTGAAGGCGTACCGCACGGCGTACCGTTCGGTGGTGCACCCCGTCGAGGGGACGATTTTGACCGCCGCCCGCGAAGGGATCGAAAATATCAAATCCCAGCTCGGCAGGGGAAACGTCGTCAACGACGTGTTCTCGCTGTATCTTGCCGAAATGCGTAAGAGCTTGGAGCACCTCCCCGATCTATTGCCCGTGCTCAAAGAGGCGGGCGTAACGGACAGCGGCGCGTTGGGCTATATCACCGTGATCGACGGCATGGTAAAGGCGATGTACGATGAGGGCGTCAAAATTTCGGAGGGCGGGTCGGTTTCCTATGAGGACAAGTCCGCCGCGGTCTTTAACGCGGACAGCGAGTTTACGCTCGGCTACTGCACGGAATTTTTATTGCAGACGCTCAAATCGAAAACGGCGCGCTGTCCGTTCCGTGTCAAAGAATTTACGAACGCGCTTTCGGCCTTGGGCGATTCGCTCATCGTCATCGAACAGGACGGGATCGTCAAGGTGCACGTGCATACGCTCACGCCTGCAAAAGTCATAGAAGAGGCGCAAAGGTACGGCGAATTTACAGCCTTCAAGCTCGAGAATATGCAGTTGCAGCACAGCGAGTTCGTCAAGGAAAAAGAAGAGCAAATGCCGCATAAGAATTTTGCCGTGATCGCCGTTGCGGAAGGGGACGGAATCACCAAGATGTTCCGCGATTGCGGGGCGGATATCGTCATTGACGGCGGCAGCACCATGGGCGTTTCGGCGGACGAATTTGCAAAGGCGTACCGCCGCGCAAACGCCGATCGCGTCGTGGTATTGCCCAACAACGGCAACAACGAACAGGCGGCTGAACAGGCAAAGCAGTTGAGCGGAAAGGAGAATATCACCGTTCTGCCCACCAAGACGATGATCGAGGGGTATTACGCTTTGGCGTTCGGCACGGCGGATATCGAGGACGCGGACGAGCGCATTGCCGCCATGACGGACGGAATGCAGTCGGCGATCACCGTTTCTCTTGCCCGCAGCGTTAAGGACTATACCTCGGAAGGGGTGTCCTGTAAGGCGGGCGACTATATCGCGTTTGTCGGCAAAAAGCCGGCGTTTGCGGGCGCGTCGCTCAAAGCTGCGCTGTTGGGAGCGCTTCTTAAAGTGGAGAGCATGGAGGAGAAAAGCTGTATGTATCTTATCAAGGGCAAGGAATTTTCCGAGGATATGGACGAACTCGCCCTTGAAATCGAAGGCGCGTATTCCCTCACGTGCGAGATGGTCGAGGGCGGACAGAACATTTACGAATTGATAGTAGGTGTCATATAAATGTGGTGGATATATTTGATCATCGCCGCCGCGGCGGCGCTTGCAGTGCTTCTTTTTATCTTCGTGCCGCTTTGGTTGATCGCCCGCTATATTTACCGCGTACTGCTCGTACGTACGAGCAAGGAAAAGTGGTCGCGGGAATGTAGCTGGGACGACGAGGAACAGTGCGAAATGTTCCGTATCGGGCTCGCTTGGGGTGAGGAGCACGAGGCGGCGCACCGTAGCGTCAGCGTAACGAGCGAGGGCTTGCGCCTCGTCGGGGAGTATTTCGATTTCGGAAACAAGAAAGCGGTCATTATCATTCCGGGGCGTATGGAAACGTGCGCGTATTCGTATTACTTTGCAAAGCCTTACGAGGAAATGGGCTATAACGTGCTTGCGATCGACAACCGTTCCCACGGGCTTAGCGAGGGCAAGTATAATACGGTCGGTTTGCGGGAATACAAAGATATCATCGCCTGGGCAAAACTGTTGCGGGAAGAATACGGCGTCGAAAGCGTCGCTCTGCACGGAATCTGTATCGGCGGCGCGACGGCAACGTACGCGGCTGCCGACGAAGAGGGCAAACAATATTTCAGCGCGCTCGTCATGGACGGCACGTATAATAATTTCAGAATTATGATGGACGCCCGCTTCCGCGACCGCAAAAAACCGGTGTTTCCCTTCGTGCCCATCATTATGGCGTACCTCAAACGGGCGGCGGGAAGAAGCGCGGTCAAATTCAGTCCGATCAGCGAAATCGACAAACTCGAAATCCCCGTTCTGTTTTTTTACAGCAGAGAGGACGTTTTTACCGATCCCGAAAACGTGCAAAAATTGTACGACAAGTGCAAGACGAAAAAACGGATTCACTGGTTTGAAAAGGGGATTCACTCCCATCTTCGTATCAACGCCCAGGAGGAATACGACGGGCAAATCAAAGAATTTTTCAAGGACTACGTATGAAAACCGCATTCCTCACCATGGACGTAGAATCCTTTTACGACACGAGCTGTGTGAAGAACAAGGGCATTACGGGCAGTCTTTCCTGCGCGGAACAGGTGGACGTATATCTCGACCTCATGCGCTCGTACGATGCAAAGGCTACGCTATTCGTCACGGCGGACTTTATAGAGGAATGCAAAGCTCCGCTTTTGCGGGCGATCCGCGAGGGACACGAAATTGCTCTGCACGCCCTCGTGCACGAATCGCCCGTAAAGTATTCTAAGACGCATTTCAAGGAATGTATCGCCCGCGCGAAGGAGATCATCGAAGAGGAACTCGGCGTTAGCGTAAAGGGCTACCGCGCTCCCTGTTTCGGGATTGACGCGGATAAAGTGGAAATTTTGAAGGAGCTCGGTTTTTTGTACGATTCGAGCGCGCTCAACTATAAAGTGGCATACGGGGCGGGCAGTCTGGATATCGGAAATTATCAAAAAATCAACGACAGCGTCTACTGCGACGGGGATTTTTTCGAGGTCAAGCCGACGACGCTTTCGGGCGGGGGATACCTGCGGCTCACTCCTTGGGGCATCACGAAATCAAGAGTCGAAAGATATTTCAAGCGGGCGGACGCATACGTATTTTACGTGCATCCGTTTGAAATTTATCGGGGAGAATTTCCGAAATTTAAGCAGCTTTCCGCCTTCGAGCGCGTGTTTGTGAACGGGGGCAGAAAAAAATATTTCACGAAGATAGAATACATATTCGACCGTTTGCGGCAAGAAAAATTTTCTTTTCCGACGATAAGCGGATATCTGGAAACGGAGTTGAAGGGTGAAAGAGGAGAATATTTTCAAAGCGGTATTCAAGGGGATCGCGCAGCGCTTTAACGGCTACAAGCAGGAGATCGGCGAGCTTTCCGAGGAGGCGGGCGCGTCGCCCGTTGCCGTTGCGAGCGCGAAAACGGTGTACGATTCCTTTTTCAAGCGGTACGAACGCCCCGATTATTCGCTGGTTGCGGGCTTATATTGCAGGGAACGAATCAAAGACGTCGAGCGCAGAGAGCTTTGGATTCCGCACGGCGCGCTTTTGTTGAAGGGATATTTTTACCCTGCAAAGCGTTCAAAGGGTACGGTGGTCTTAGTGCACGGTATCCGTGCGGGCGCGGACGACTATATTCCGCTCGCGTTGAAATTTATCGAAAACGGCTACGACATCTTCTCGTACGACGGCACGGGCACGTACGATTCCGAAGGCGACGGAACGGTGGGGCTAAGTCAGGGGCTCGTAGATTTGAACGGCGTTTTGACTTTCGTCAAGGGCGAAAAGTTCAAAAAACCGCTCTTCCTCGTCGGGCATTCCTGCGGCGGCTACGCCGTCACTTCGGTGCTGGCGCTGCACAAGGGTATTTCGGCTTGCGCGGCGATCGCACCGCCGAACAACTGCTTTACGCTCATCCTGGAAAAGGGCAAACAGTATGCGGGCGGGCTGGCGGCAAAGGGCTTGACCGCGGAATTTTTAGACGTCTATCAGCGGCGGCTGTTCGGCTCGTTCAGCGAGTGCAGCGCCGTTAAGGGGATCAACGCGGAGGATATTCCCGTCGTTATCGCCCACGGTCTGAACGACAAGGTGATTTCGTTCGGCAAACAGTCGGTCATTGCCCATAAACACGAAATCACGAACGAAAAGGTTTCCTATTATCTCGGAACGGGGCGCTCGGACGGACACGACAGCGTGTGGCATTCCTCCCGCGCCGCGGAGTACAAAGAGGAAATCGACGCGCAGGCGAAAGAGCTGAAAAAGGACGAGAGAGCCGCCTTTTTCGAAAAAATCGACCACGCGCTGTACAGCGAGGTCAACGAAGAGCTGTTCCAAGAGATTTTAACGGCGTTCGAAAAATCCTGAATCAAATGCCCCTTCGGGGGCATTTTTTCATATAAAAAACAGTTTTGGAAAGATATGGAAAACGCCAAGCGTATTTTGTCGAAATTCATTGAAAAAGTCCGTTGTGTGATTGCTTTTGTGATAGTTTTGTGATATAATATCGCTTGGTGCGTCGGCGTTGCCGTTCCACGGAAAAGGAAAAGACGGTTTATGGACAAGAGAGTCAAGGACAGTTTGGGAGAATATCGCGGAATAAAGCAGTACGTGCGGGGCAAAATCAGCCGGCTCGGTGCGGAAGAGAAGAGCTTTTCGACGCTGTACCGCTTTATGTTTTCCGAACGGAAAAATATTTTTGCCGAAAGCTCCGATGGATTCCGTATCAAAGAAATCACGTACGGCGAGTGCGCGGACGGGATCGACCGGATTTCCGCCGCCCTGAAAGTGCGCCTTGCACACCTTCCCAAGGGTGAAATCGTCGGGCTGTACATGGAAAATTCCGTGCTTTGGATTCAGGTCTTTTGGTCGATCCTTCGCTGCGGATACAGACCTTTACTGTTAAATCTCCGCATGGATATGCGGCTTATCGAAAATATCATTGCAGGGTACGGCGTTGCGGCAGTCGTTTCGGACGGCAAACAGTTCGCAGTCGATACCGTTTTTTCAGACGAGCTTGCTACGGCGCAAACGACTGCGCCTGCTCCCGAAGCGTGGGCGGACGAAGTGATTTTCACGTCCTCTGGAACGACGGACAACGTAAAGCTCTGCGTCTATACGGCTGAAAATTTCTACTATCAGATTTGCGACAGCATCAATATCCTCGAAAAGTGCCCGCAGATTAAGAAGCATTACGAAGGGCGGATGAAACTTCTTGCCTTTTTGCCGCTGTATCACGTATTCGGCTTTATCGCCGTCTATCTTTGGTTCGGCTTCTTTTCGAGGACGTTCGTATTCTTAAAGGACAATCATCCCCAGACGCTGTTAAATACCGTAAGACGGCACAAGGTAACGCATATTTACTCCGTTCCGCTCATGTGGGAGACGATCTACAAAGAGGCGTGCAAGACCATTCGCGCGCGCGGCGAGCGGACGGAAAAGAAATTCCGCCGCGGCTTAAAGCTCTCCAAATCGTTGGGCGCGGGATTTCGCAAGCTCGCCTTTAAGGAAGTGCGCGAAAATATCTTCGGCGAAAGCATACAGTTTCTGATTTCGGGCGGAAGCGCGATCTCCTCCGAGGTTTTGACCTTTTTCAACGGGATCGGCTATCATCTTGCCGACGGCTACGGCATGACGGAAATCGGAATCACTTCCCTCGAAATTTCCAACAAACAAAAATATTTGAACGGCGGCTCGGTGGGGTATCCCTTTCACCATACCGAGTACGGTATCAGTGCGTCGGGCGAATTGCTCGTGCGCGGCAAGACGACGGCTTCGCGCGTTTTAGTCAACGGGCAGGCGCAGCCGACGGGGCAGGACGGTTGGTTTGCAACGGGCGACCTTGCCGAAATGCGGAAGGGCAGATATTATATTTTGGGGCGCAAGGACGATTTGATCGTCGGCGCGAACGGCGAAAATATCAATCCCATTCTCGTCGAAAAGGATTTCTCCGTAGAGGGCTGCACGAACGTCTGCCTGATTGCGGACAAAGCGGGCGATCCCGTGCTGATTGCCCAAATCGAAGCGTGCTTTTCTGCAGAGCGTATGCGTAAAATATCCGCGGATATTTCCGCCGCGCTTATGAAGTTGCAGGTCATCGCAAAGAAAATCGTATTGACGACGGATAAGCTTATCGAGGGGAACGATTTCAAAATCAGCCGTAAGAAACTTGCGGAGCGCTACGAGGCGGGAAAGCTCCGCGTCGTCGATTTGGACGATCCGGAAGGGTTTGTCGAGCATGCGCTTTCCGAGCTTGAAGAGAACGTGCGCTTATGCTTTGCCGAGGCGCTTAGTTTGCGCGTAGAGGAGATTTCGCTCGACGGGAATTTCTTCACCGATTACGGCGGCAGCAGTTTGGACTATTTTGCCCTTGTGGATAAGCTCGCCCGATTCGGTATCGATCTGAACTCCAAGGAGAGCACGCCCGCAACGGTGCGGGAAATCTGCGCGGGATATCAAAACAATTAACGGTTTTATCAAAAGAGAATATATGAAAAATTTACGAAGGGGAGTAGGACAATGAGAGTAAAATCATTGGACAAGAAGTGGAAAGAGTTACTGTTCTCTTTCTCGGGATTCGGACCGAACTTCCTCATGGTATTGATGGGCGCGTTCTTCACGGACGCCATCAATCCTGCGGCGATCGGAAACGAATTTCAGGCGATCATGAAGGGCACGTGCTTTATTCTGCCCGCGGTGTTCCCGATTTTGAACGCCATCGGCAAGGTGTTCGACGGAGTTATCGACATTCCGTTCGCGTACGTCACGGATTCGCTGTCCACAAAGTGGGGCAGGCGCAGACCGACGATTTTGATATGCTTTCTGCCGATGGTGATATCGTTTGCGCTGTGTTGGTTTCCGGTCGCGGGTCACGCAGGTTCTTCCGCGCAGCTCATCAATACGATTTGGATTTTTGCCTGGTCGATCGTATTCTTTGCAACGTACACGATGTGCCTCATCACTTTCTACGGCTCGCTGTCTACGACCTGCTGCGACGAGGCGCAGAGAACGCGCGTATCGGGATTGAAATCCTTCTTCGATACCATTTCGTACTGTATCGTGTATGCGCTCGTTCCCGTGATTCTGGAAGGCTTGCACATTCACATCGATACGTTCGTGTTCTGCGCGCTTCCCATCATGCTCACCATGCTCATTCCGCTCTTCCTCATCAAGGAGGGCGCTAAGTACGGCTATCCCGAAAACGACGGACTGCGTCCCGAAAAGATAAGCATTTGGCAGAGTTTGAAACTGACCTTCGGAAACAAACCTTACCTGCGCTGGATCTGCGTCAACAGCTGTACCTTCTTTGGAATGCAGATGTTCCTCGTCAGCATGAACGCACTGGTTACGGGCGGCATGGGAATGAACGGATTCGATATGGCAATTCTCAACACCTGCGCATTTGCGCCCGTGCCGATATGTTTGTATCTATTCCAAAAGCTCAAAGCAAGGAAAGGGATACGCTTTGCCTATCAGACCTGTCTATTGGCTTTTGCAATCGGAATTTTGAATTTCTTCTTCGGCTCTACCTTTATAACGGGCGGTAACAGAACGATTCAGTATATCATCGGCTGCGCGGGCGGCGTGCTTGCAAGCTGGTCGATCGGCTCATTCTTCATGATGCCGTACCTCGTTCCCGCACAGATATCCAGCGTGGAAGAAAAGCTGACGGGGAAAAACCACTCGGCAATGTACTTCGCGGCGGA
This sequence comes from Clostridia bacterium, assembly GCA_029060985.1. Taxonomy (GTDB): domain Bacteria; phylum Bacillota; class Clostridia; order Christensenellales; family Borkfalkiaceae; genus Gallimonas. The sequence continues at coordinate 20,162 of JAIDSX010000119.1, forward strand.
CGCGGTTGCAACCTCGGTCGTCGGTGCGATTTCGGGCTCGCTTGTTTACGAGCTCATCAAAAATTACTTCTTCTGTACGGGAGCGCCCACGGTAGAGGGCGTGGGAAAGGTGATTCAGGCAGTGGACTACGACGCCGCGGCGGCGGCCTTCGGGGTGGCTAAAACGCAGGTCGTCAATATCAGTACGATCATCGTTCCCTTCCTCGTATGTCTCGTTTGTCTTGTCGGCTTCGGTCTTGCGTTCTTGATGCCCAAGGACTATACGCCCAGGCTCGTTGCGCGTGAATTGAAAAAATTCGATCCGTCGCTCGATATCACCGAATTCGAGAAGATGGAAATGCCCAAACCCGAAAAGGGCGAGATCCTCTATATTCAGATTGCGCTCTCCGTTCTTTCGGGCTTTATCTTCGGCTTTATCTGGGCAGGGTACCTGTTCCGTTCCTTTAAGGAGCTTTGGAAGCATAAAAAGCCGGGGCTCGGCTGGGCGCTTTCCTGCTTCATTCCCTTCGTCGGAATTTATTACCTCATCAAGGCGATGAACGAAATGAAGAGCGTTGCGGGCAGTACGAAGCTTACGGGCAGCAAGGCGCTGTATATCGTATTCGGTCTTTTATTCCCGCTCCTGCCGCTGAACGTCGTAGCGTTGTCCGTTATGCAGCACGACGTGAACAAAGTATATGCAACGCAGCACGCGGCGGAAGAAATTTCGAAGGTAGAGGACGCCGTCGTCGCCAATGATTAAGTTTTTCAACTTTTTCGCAAAAATTACCGGTTGGCTCGTACAGTTTTTCTGTTTCCGCACCAAGGTCTATTACGAGAACAAAAAGGTGCAGAAGAGGAAAATCAAGGGCAAGGCGATCATTATATCCAATCACTGTTCGGTGTACGATTTTGCGGTGATGATGTTCGTCTTTTGGCGGCGCGTTTTGCGCTGTCAGGTAGCGGAGATCACCTATGACAAAAACCGCGGTATGCGGTTTTTGATGAAATCACTCGGGGCGATTCGGGTAGAGCGGAACGGACAGGATTTTTCGTTCGTGGGCAAGTCCTGCGAAATTCTCGATAAAAAGGGAGTCGTGGAAATTTATCCTGAAGCGCGTATCCCGCTAAAAGGGGAGGAGCGTCCGCTCGAATTTAAGCCGAGCGCCGCGTATATCGCGCTCCTCAGCGGCGCGCCCGTCATTCCCGTGTACACCAACGGCAGTTACTTTAAGCGCAAGCGCGCCCGCGTTATTATCGGTACGCCGATCGAGGTCGGCGCGCTCGTAAGGGACGATTTGGACGAAAAAGAGAATCTTGAAAATATCAGCAAAATTTTAAGAGAAAAAGTGATTGCACTGCAGCATGAGCTCGAAGAACAAACCCGCAAAAAAAAGAAAAAGACAATGTAATTTTTGTTACAATTTCGTAAAATTCACGGGGGCGATTCCCGTTCTTTTCTGGATTCGCCCCAAAGTGGTTTATTGCGGTACGAAGAAGAGGAAGCGGATCAAGGGCGGCGCGCTCGTCCTTTCCAATCACGTTTCCATGACCGATCCGCTTACGATTTTGTGCGCGCTCTGGTATCGCATTCCGCGCTTTATCGCCACCAAAGAGGTGTTCGATACTAAGCGCAAAAATTCCTTTTTCACGATGATGCACTGTATCAAAGTGGACAGGGAAAACTTCAACATGAGCACCTTTCACGAGGTGAGCGACGAGCTTGCGGCAAAAAAAGTAGTCGTCGTTTTCCCCGAAGGGGAGATAAACACAACTTCGTCAAACTCTCCGATGCCCTTTAAGTCGGGCGCGATCCTCATGGCGCATAAAAATAACGTTCCCGTCGTTCCCGTATGTATCGTCAAGCGGGAAAAGTGGTATCGGCGGCAGGTGATTTTGTTCGGCGATCCTATTGACGTAAGACAGCGCGTCGGCGCGTTGCCGTCGCTTGCCGCACTCGACGCCTTGAACGAAGAGATCCGCGCAACGGAGGCGGATTTACTGCAAAATTATTTAAGCAAAAAAAGGAGACGGAAATAATGATCTATCAATCGGACGCACACGTTTTCGACAAATATGCAGACCCGAAATATTTGGACCGCATCGTCGATTACGAAAACGTTACGCAAATGTGGAAGAACAGCGTAAAGACCTATCCTTCGAACGTTGCGCTCGTTGACGGAAGACAGATAACCTATACCGAACTCGATGAAGAGGTTTCCCGATTCCGCAGCGTGCTTTTGAAAAAGGGCGTTACGGCGGGGGATAAAGTCGGCGTATTTGCACCCAATTCTATCGAATTTGCAAAGGCGTTCCTTGCGATCACGACGCTGGGCGCGGTTGCAGTGCTCTTGCCGCCGCACCTTCCCGCGGAAGCGGTGTTCGGCTGTTCGACGAAATACGGCATGAAGGCGCTCGTCTATCATAAGGCACTTGAAGAAAAGGTTGTTCTCGTCCGCGAGAAATCGCCTGTAAAGCTCGTTTCTGCGGAGGAAACGGCAGAAGAGGGCGCGCCTATGGTGGAGGTCAAAGGGGAAGCGCCCTGCGCCGTCGTCTTTACGGGCGGAACTACGGGCAAGAACAAGGGCGCACTGCTTTCGCAACAGGCAATCATGCGCGGAACGAAAAACGGCTGCTACGGCGTCAAGGGCGTCTTCGAACAGCGTTATTTCCTCGTGCTTCCGCTCACGCACGTGTTCGGTTTGATACGCAACCTGCTCACCTCGCTGTATACGGGCAGTACGCTTTACATCTGCCGCGACAATAAAAATATGTTCCGCGAGATCGCCGTGTTCAAGCCCACGAGCATCATACTCGTGCCCGCGCTTGCCGAGCTTGCGCTCAATCTGTCCAAGCAGTTCAAAAAGAATATGCTCGGCGAAGATTTGAAGACGATCGTCTGCGGCGCGGCCGCCGTTCCGCCTTATCTCATCCGCGAGTATAAGAAGCTCGGAATCGATCTGCATCCCGGTTACGGACTGACGGAGAGCGCAAACCTCGTGAGCGGCAATCCCGAGCCGATGAACAAACCCGACTCCGTCGGCTTCCTCTATCCCGGAATACAGTGCAGGGTGGTGGACGGCGAGCTTTGGCTCAAAGGCATCAATATGCAGGATTGCTACTACGGCGAACAGGAAGAAAACGACGCGGCATACAGCGACGGCTGGTTCCGCACGGGCGATCTCGTGCGCTTCGACGAGGACGGCTCGCTCTACATCACGGGCAGGATCAAGGAAGTGATCGTGCTCTCCACGGGCGAAAAGATTTCCCCTGCGGAAGTGGAAGTCAAGTTCGACGCACTCGACATCGTGCAGGATTGCCTGATTTATAAGTCGGAAGAGGGCGGGCGCGAAATCCTCGTGCTCGAAGTTCTTCCCCGTGCTTCCGAGCTTGCGAAGGTGCAGACGGACGACAAGGAAAAATATCTGCGCGATCAAATTAACGCCGTCAATAAGACGCTGCCTGCATTCTCGCGCGTCAGCAAAATCGTAGTAAGAGATACCGACTTTGCCCGCTCTCCGAGCATGAAAATTTTGAGGGATAAAAATGGAACTGACAAGAAATGAGATCGTTCAGAAGCTGAATGAAATCGTCGATATGGCGCTCGGCGAAATTGCAGTCACCGCAGACGAATCCTCCAACCTTACGACCGACTTGGGGTTGAATTCGGTTGGGCTGTTGTACGTTGTAATTGCGATCGAAGAGTTTTTCGGCGTTCGCTTCGACGACGTCAGCTTCGGCGATTTTCAGACCGTGGGCGACGTTGTCGATTATATTGAAAAGAAGTTAAAGGCATGAAGTGGAAATTAAAGGCGGCGGAATACGGCGATATGGTGCGCGTCAAGCTGGGACAGGTGTACCATTACGGCATTTTCGTCAGCGAAAACGAAGTCATTCAGTTCGGACCTCCGCCCGCGGGCCGCGTGCTTTTGAAGGACAGCGAGCTGGAAGTTTGCGTAACGGACGTATACGGCTTTCTCTGCGGCGGCTTTATGGAGGTCGGCGAAGCCGAGCGCAAGGAAAAAAAGAAACGCCGTTCCAAAGAGAATACCGTTTCTGCGGCGCGGGCGCGCGTGGGCGAGCGGGGATATAATATCCTGTATAACAACTGCGAGCATTTCGCCTACGAGTGCGCGCTCGGCGAAAAGTACTGTTCGCAGACGGAAGCGCTCCGCGCGGCGTGGCGTAGTCTGCCCGTTTTGGACGTGTACGTTGCCGAGATTCCCGAAACGTGCGATTTTGAAACGGTGCTTCCTTTGGCGCGGCGGGAAGAAATTGCGGAGTGCTCGAACGAAGCAGTCAAGCGGCAGAAGTACGCCGTGTGGAAGCTCTTTGAATACGGGCTGAAACGCACGTTCGGCTATGCGATCGATAATCTCGAATTCACGCATAGCGCAAGCGGAAAGTGGATGTGCAACGCGTGTGAATTTTCGCTTTCCCACAGCGGCAACGTCGTTGCCGTCGCGCTTTCAAGAAAGCCCGTCGGAGTGGATATCGAAGGCGTTCACGCTGTCAAAGCGGAGCTTGCCAAAAAGATTCTCACCGACGAGGAGCTTGCAGCCTATTCCGTGCTCACGGAAAATCGGGAAGAGTATCTGTCGCGCAAGTGGACGGAAAAGGAAAGTCTGTTCAAGCGTTCGGGCGGCAAGGTGTTTCATCCGTCGAAAATCGCCGTCGAAGGGCAAAACCTGAAAACGGAAAGAATCACCGCTTCGGACGGAGAATATTTCCTCACCGTCGCCTCCGACGACGCCCAAAAGTTCAAATTATTTTCCAACGTAAATTTATCGTACTAATTCCCCTAATTTCGACATAGATATAGAGTAGTCTTTGTCGAAAAAAGGGGAATTTGTTATGTGGGAGTATATTGAAGAAAGAGTGATAAAAGAGGGGAAATACATTGTAGAAACGGGCTGTACCGTCCGCGCCTGCGCCAAGGTCTTGGGCACGAGTAAATCCACCGTACATAAAGACGTGACGGAGCGGCTTGCGGCAATCGATCCCGTTTTGTGGGAAAAGGCAAAGGCGGTTTTATCCGTCAATTTGCAGGAGCGGCATTTGCGTGGCGGCGACGCGACGAAAAAGAAGTACGAAAGCCGAAAAATAAACAGTTAAGAAAACGCGGCGCATTGCGCCGCGTTATTTCTATGCGGGGCTTTTTACCCCAAAAAGCAAGAAAAATCGCTAAAAAGACTTGACAAATGGGGCGTAGGACATATAATAAGAATAAGGTAATATCATTTTTCAAATAAAAATCGTATACAATTGTTATACAGACAGGAGGATAAATATGATTAAGCGCAGGGGGGGGGGTATCTAACAGTAGGAAGAATTTAGTTCGTTCATTTTTCGGAATATTTATTGCCGCAGTTTTGTGCTGCGGTTTTTTGTCGTTTTTGAGGTTCGATAACGGCAAAAAGCCCAATGTAGAAACGGCGAATGCGGATACTCCGACCTATGCAACCCTTAACGATAATTACGCGGCTTTTGCAAACGGCGCTACTTATTCTTATACGGATCATGCGAAAGCAGAAGAGTTTGAAGATTCTGCAGAAGGCATAGGCACAGATACGACGACCGTTACGATTGACAGAGCCGCCACACACGGTACAAAGCTGAATCCCTATGTAATCGATTCATACGCCAAGTGGAATATCTTTGCGAGTGCCAATGGTATTACTCATGATACAGACAATTCTTTTGTATACGACTACGGCAAAGTATTCGTACTTGCGATAGATATCGATTTCCGCAACCAGGCATTTACTCCTATATGGGCGTTCAGCGGTGAGTTTTACGGTTTGGGGCATACGCTTTCCAATATTACTTTTAATTACAACTCGTATAATCCCAATCATCCTGATAATGCCATGGGCGTTTTTTGTTGGACTTATTCGGGTAGAGATAGCAGTAAGCAGAGTCCCACGGTTATAGCCGATTTGAACGTAGACAATTACTCATTTACGAACGCTCCCGAGAATACGGGCGCAATCCTTGGCAGAGCCGATACCCCCAACACATATATTATGAACTGTCACGCAAAGGGTACGATGGACCGTTCTACTGCGACGGGAGCAAGTGCCTGCTGGGGCGGTATCGTCGGTTCGAGTTATTGTGATACTGCACCGAATGTGGCTGGTTGGTATACTAGAGTAATTTGGACTTACCGCTGTTCCGCAGATTTAACTGTGACCATTACAGACGTTAACTGTATTGGTGGAAACGGTTTTTTCCTCGGCGGAATGTGCGGTGAGCTTTGGTGTGCAGCTTCCGGTTATTTTTATAACTGTTATGCAGTAATCAACGCTACAACGAAGGGAGGCGGGGTACCCGGTTGCGGTATTGCCGTAGGATTGATGCCTTCTAATGCAAACAACGGTACGGGCGGCGCCTTGGAAGTTCGTGAATGTGTAGGCAAGATAAATTGGAATTGGTTAGGGGGCGGTACTGCCGGAGCAATTGTCGATTGGACTTTGACGAGCAGTGTTTTTTCGATATATCCGAACGGCGACCCGGACGACAGGAAGTCTGTTTGGACGTCTACTCCCGGTTCCGTAAAAGTTCAAAACGTATACACATCCGGAAATCTGAACTATTCCGACGGTTCTACAAATGTGTCGAATTATTTGCCTCCGTGGCTCGGCATAGCCGATGACGCTCATAAAAAATTAAATAATTTTTCAACGTTCAGTTTAACAAACGTAAACTATTCGCACTCCGGTACGGCAACGGCAATGCCTTACACGGTCTGGAACTGTTATACCGAATCAAACGGAACGGAGTACGTTTCAACGGAGAACAATCTTTGGAACAGTGCCAAGGGTGCTACGGTACTCAAAAAGAAAATTTGGGAAAATTACAATAATATCGGCGGAACGTACAGTATTGCGAATTCGCCCGTAAAGAACAAAAAAATCAATCCCGTTTATAAAGTTGAGTACTACAACTTAAAAATGAACGGTTCGGAAATTATAGACGATGCTATAACGGGTGTAAACAACACTACCTATGAATACGGAAAAATGACTTCGCTTACGCTTGCGGGGGTAGCTAATCCGACGGGTCGGCAGTTCAAGGGCTGGACGACGGATATTACGGGAAACAGCGAACCCATTAAGAGCGTAAATATGACGGGCATGAACGGCAATCTGAAGTTTTACGCCGTTTGGGACGTTACCGATGTTACCGCAACGATTTCTACCTTAAACAACGTTACGACGGCGGTTTCGGGCGGGGATTCTATCTATCTGCAAGCGACGATCACTACGCCTACGATAACCAATCCGGAAATCACCTATAAATTCTTAAAAGACGGTACGGTCGTATCTACGGCGACGGGCGCTGCAAACAATCAATACGTGGTCGATACGATTGCGAAGAGCGGGGATTATTCGCTCGACTATTCGGTATACGACAAGCAGTATCCTTTAATGCGGCACTCGGGCACGGGAAGCACGGCTACGGGCGCAAGCTCCTTAACGCTTACGATAACTAAAAAGCTGACGACAAAAAAGCGGTTTATTTTGAATTCTACGGCTACGCCCGCCTATGTGGGCAGACCGCTTGAAGGACTTCAATTCCAGCTCACCATGGTGGACGCGAACACGGACACGGAAGTCCCCGGCACCGCCGTTTGGGAAGTGCCTAACTCCACCGTGAAAAGCGGCACGAACAAGGCGAATCTCGTATTCACGCCCACGGACAGCGCGACTTACGAGACCATAAAGGTAGAAGTGGAGTTCGAATCGGTCGATTTGATGCTCAACTTCCATATCGACGAAATGCCCACCTTCGATTTTGCAGTGAAAATCGACTACGGGCAGGCGTATTCGGCTTCGCAGATCGTGGATATGTTCGAAAACGGCTACAACGCCGCGATTGCGAAGGACAGCGCGTTCGAGGAGAGCGTGAACAACCGTACGCCGCAGCTCAACGGAGTGGACATCAACAAGTACAGCGCGGCGTTCAACGGGGCAACGGAGCCGCAAACCATCAACATTACCTTTACCGATCCCAAGCCCTACGACGCGTTCCTCGATTACGATTTCGAGAATAAAAAAGAGAACAAAAAGATTTATTGGAACAAGTTCATTCCCGCGCCTACCACCCCGAACAGAGGGGAGGACTGGAAGCTCGTCGGCTGGTTCGTAACGAAGGACGGCGAAATGACCGAAACGCAGTGGGACTTTGCTTCCGACCGCGTGACGGAAAACGTAAGCCTTAAAGCGAAGTGGGTTCAAATCGTAATTACGTTGGAGAGCGTTTCGGTGAGTGCGCGTTCAACGACCTTCACCGCGCTGACTGCGCTCGATAAATTGGGGCTTACCGTGACGGCAACCTATTCGAGTACGGATTCCGACGAGCCGATCACGAAAACCATTCCGTTCAAGACGGGAAATAGCGACGGATACGAGGTGCGCATAGACGGTGCGCCCGCGAACGAGTTACACTTCGGGGATGAAACCATTGAAATTTGGTACGACGGAGAATTGCGAGAAACGCTTGATATTACGGTAAACCCCGTGAAGCTCAACAGCAGTTCGATTAACTTCCCCGCGTGCACCAAGGATTATATCGCGGACACTCCGCAGAATATCGATCCGCTTACGATCAATTCGCTCCCTGCGGGAATCCGCGAGCACGTATTGAATATCGACATCAGCTATTTCAGCGACCGCAACTGCACGCAGCCCGTCGAGGAGGTGATCGAGCAGGGAACTTATTACGCGCGGGCAACCTTTATTATGAAGGACGACGACCACGAGCTTGCGCCCGTGACCACGCGCTTTATCATCAGTCCCCCGCGTCAGGTGGTTACGATCAGCTGGAATTTGCCTTCTACGAATTACGTATATACGGGGCTTCCGCAAGTGCCTACCGCGGTTTTGACTGCGGAAAGAGACGGAGTACTCAGCGCGTCGCAGTTCGAGTATTTGATCCTCGATAGCAACAACGCCGTGAGCGAGGGTAAGGACGCGGATACCTATACGGTGAGCGTCGTGTTCGCGGAATCGGTCGAAAGCGTATATAAATTTGCGCAGAGCGCAGTCGTAAGCGTACGCTACACGATCGATAAAGCGAAAGTAAATAAGCCCGTGGCGAACATCACGAGCTTCGAATACAGCGGCGAGGCGAAGAATTTCGTACTCAACCTCGAAAGCTATATGAGCTATTCGAGCGACAGCAAGCTCAGCGCAACCGAAGTGGGAACTTACTGGGTAACGGTGCAGCTCGATAAAAACCACGAGTGGACGGAGGGCGGCTCTACCGAACGGTACGGCTGGACGATCACCAAAAAGACGATCGCGCGCCCCACGTTCGGCGACGTCAGTATCGAATACAACAGTTTGGAACAGTCGATCGTGGGTGAGCTTTCAGGCTTCAACGAAGAGACAATGGTCATTGCGGGTGAAAAGGGCAAAAACGCAGGCTCTTACACGGCGCGCGTGACGCCTTCTTCAAACTACACCTGGGACAATGAATCTACACCCGTCAGCGTGTCGTGGACGATCACGAAGCGCACGCTCTATATCATTTGGGAGGACGAGGATACCTACGAAAAGGACGGCACGAAGCGGTTTAGCCCCAAGATCATCGGTTTCGACGGGCTCGCTCCCGAAGATAAGTTCAACCCCGATACGGACGCTTCGAGCGTGAAATATTCGGGCGATACCAACAAGAGCGCAGTCGGCGCGTACGTCGTGAAGTTCTCTTCGCTCACGACAAGCTGGGCTTCCAACTATGAGATAGAGGAGGATTTAGGCAAGGGTTACCGCATTATCGCAGCGGGCGCAGACCCCGACGACCCCAACAATCCCCAAGTGCCCGATCCCGCGAATCCGAACGGAAGCACGGAGAACAACGGCAATGGCGGCAAAGGCGGCACGACGGGCGAGAATCCTTCGGACGGGACGGTTATTTCGTATCTGCCGATCATATTGAGCGGCGTTTCGCTGATATTGATCGTCGTGTTCACTTTGATGACCCTGAACTACAACTCGGCGGCAAAGAACGCCATGGCGAAAACTAAACAGCTTGCGCAGGTATCTTATTCGTTTGCGCCCGCGGGTTTCCTCGCGGTTGCGCTGGGACTTTCCGTTTCGAACTGGTGGATCATAGCGGGCGTTTTGATGGGGCTTGCGCTCATTATGGGGATCGTGGCGTTTACCTTCCGCGGAAAGAAGCAAAAAGCTCTTATATTGCTCGCTGAGGAAGAAAAGCGCGTTGCCGAGGAGAAGGAGTTCGCACGCCGCGAAGAGGAGAAGCGTGAAATGCGCATGATGTTCGCCTCGATGCAGCAGAATTATCAACAGCCGCAGTTCAATTACGAGGCGTTGCAGGGCGCGATTGCTTCTTCGGTTTCGGCATTGCTTCCCGCTCTTCAACAGCAAATGGCGCTTCCGCCTGCTGCGTTCGACGTGAACGCTTCGTTATCCGCCGACGCGCAAAAGGAGATAGACGGACTTCACGCACAAATGGCGCAGCAGCAGGAGCTTCTGAATCGGATTTTAGAGAATCAGCAGAGTTACGTTATGCCGCTGTACGAGGAGGAAGTGCAGGACGATACTTCCTGGCTGGGCGAAAACGAAGAGTTTATTTCGCTCGAAGAATCGTACGGCGCTTTGAGCGACGAGGGCAGGCGTTTCTACTACGAAATCGGCAGCTACATCATGAACAAGCCGAGAACGAGTCAGAACGACGGCAGATACGCAGTACTCTTTAAGTACCGTGGCAAGACGATTTTCAAGCTCTGTATCAAGGACGACGCGCCCGTATTGTATTACCCTGCGGGCGGCGGAAGAAGCGAAATCCGCGTTTCGGACGTTTCCTCGTTGGAGCTTGCAAAGAGCGTGATCGACCGTCAGACGGTTAAAGTCGATAACGAATTTTAATCAAAAGAATTTGGAAACCGCCCGCCGATTTATTCGGCGGGCGGTTTTGCGTTGTGAGGGCGAATAAGACTTGAAAAAATTCGTTCGTTCTGCTATAATCGAGTTATGGCGAAAGGGCTTAGCAAAAAACAGAAATATATTCTTTGGGGGATTTTAACTCCCGTTTTTGCGCTGTTGCTTGCGTTTGCGGTTCTGTGCTTTGTAACAATGGGCGCGTATTCTCCCGCCTATTTGAACAGGGTGCTTTTTTATTGGGATTCGAACATAAGCGATTATAAGATATTCCCCGAGCGTATTATTCAAAAGAGCGGGAATCCTTATATTTATGAGGAAGAAGAAAACGGGGCGATCGGGGAGACCGTTGTCCGCTATTCCGATAAAGAAAAGAGTTTGAACGACTTTATAGAAAGCACGAAAACGACTTCCTTTATCATCGTAAAAAACGATAAAATCGTCTACGAGAAGTACGCGAACGGCTACGACGAAAATTCAATCAATACTTCCTTTTCTATGGCAAAGTCGGTGGTGTCGCTCCTTATCGGCAAGGCGATCGAAGAGGGGTATATTCAAAGCGTAGAACAGCCGATTTCCGATTATATCGAGGAGTTCAAAAACGCAGAAATCGGAAAGACGACGATCGAAGAATTGCTTTTAATGCGC
>JAIDSX010000012.1 GCA_029060985.1 Clostridia bacterium
GTCAAAGATATGAAGAATTCCTCTTCCGAAAAGGTTAAATTTGAAGAACTTGCACAATACTTATTAAGTAGGAGATAATTATGGTAAAAGAAGTTGATCAGGTAGAATTTGATGAGCTGTTAAATTCGGGCAAGACCCTCGTGTGCGATTTTTGGGCGAGCTGGTGCGGACCTTGCAGAATGCTTGCGCCCGTCATGGAAGAGGTTTCGAAGTGCTTCCCGAACGCCACGTTCGTAAAAGTCAACGTAGACGAGAACGAAGAACTCGCGTCCCGCTATAACGTGATGTCTATTCCCTTTGTGGCGGTATTCGAAGGGGGAAAGATGACGGCGCAGACGGTGGGCTATATGCCCGAAGAGGAAATGAAGGATTTCCTGCAAGCGACGATTTGAAAATAAAAAAACGGCTCAGCCGTTTTTTTTATTGCCGAATCTTGCCTTTCCGTAATATAAATGATATAATAAAAAAAGAGGTGCATTATGATTGATTTATCCTGTATCAGAAATACCGACCCCGAAATCGCGGCGGCAATGGAAAAGGAGCTCTCCCGTCAGCGGGAAAATATCGAGCTTATTGCAAGCGAAAATATCGTGTCTCCTGCGGTCATGGCGGCAATGGGCAGTCACCTTACGAATAAGTATGCCGAGGGGTATCCTTCTAAGCGCTACTACGGCGGGTGCGAGTTCGTGGACGAAGCGGAAAATCTTGCGCGTGAGAGACTCAAAGAGCTCTTCGGGTGCGAGCACTGCAACGTGCAGCCGCACAGCGGGGCGCAGGCAAACTTTGCCGTGTACTTCTCCGTATTAAAGCCGGGCGATACCGTCATGGGCATGAATCTTGCGCACGGCGGGCATCTGACGCACGGCTCGCCCGTCAACTTCTCGGGCAGTTATTTTAATATCGTTCCCTACGGCGTGAGCAAAACGACGGAGACCATCGACTACGACGAAATGGAGAAAATCGCCCTCGAATGCAAGCCGAAGATGATAGTCTCCGGCGCGAGCGCGTATCCGCGCGTGATCGACTTTAAGAGAATCAGACAAATCTGCGATAAAGCGGGGGCGTATATGTTCGTGGATATCGCCCATATCGCGGGGCTCGTTGCGGCGGGACTGCACCCGTCCCCCGTGCCCTATGCGGACTTCGTAACGACGACCACGCACAAGACCCTGCGCGGTCCGCGCGGCGGCGTCATCATGTGCAAGGAGCAATACGCAAAGGCGATCGATAAAGCGGTATTCCCCGGCTCGCAGGGCGGACCTTTGATGCACGTCATTGCGGCGAAGGCGGTCGCGTTCAAGGAGGCGCTCGCGCCTGCGTTCAAGGAATATCAAAAGCAAATCATAAAGAATGCGGCGGCAATGGCAAATCGTTTTACAAGGAACGGCGTGAAGCTCGTTTCGGGCGGAACGGATAACCATTTAATGCTCGTCGATCTGCGCGGCACCGATTTAACGGGCAAGGAGCTCGAAGCGCTTTTAGACAGGGCGCACATCACGGCGAACAAGAACTCCGTGCCCTTCGAGACCGCGTCGCCCTTTATTACGAGCGGACTGAGAATCGGCACGCCCGCCATGACCTCCCGCGGCATGAAGGAAGGCGAGGCGGGGCTGATTGCGGACTTGATCACGGAAATCATACAAAAGAGAGAGAAGGCGGTGGAAAAGGTTGCTTCCGCCGTGCACGAACTGACGGTGAAATTCCCGCTATACCAAAACGATATTTTATAAAAGAAAAATCCCGCAGAAGCGGGATTTTATTTTGAAATGATTCGCGCCCCGAATTTCTTCGGGGCGCGGCGTGTTTTACAGAGCAGCCACAAAAGCTAGATCGTTAGCGATACCTATAAGTTCACCGATAACCGCACCGACCGAAATCCAGACAATTCCCCAGATCACGGTGGTGATGATACCGATTACAAGACCGGCAATCGCAAGTCCGTTACAATTGGTGTACCTTTTGCGAAGTCCTACACCGGCTGCGCTCAATGCAAGGCTGATAATGGGAGCAATTGCAAAGAGTATGCCAAGTCCAAACGAGAGCAAAGCAACGATAAAGCCCGCAATGCCGAGCCCGTTGACTTTTTTATCGGCAGGCTGAGGAGCAGGCTGCTGGTAATAGGGCTGTTGAGGCGGTTGCTGGTACTGAGGCGCCGCGGGTTGGGGCGCAGGTTGTTCGGGTGCAGGCTGAGCTTGATGCTCCTTCTGATCTGCACCGCAGTTCGGACAAACGGTCGTTTGATCGTCTAACTCCGTGCCACAGTTCTTACAAAACATATTTAATTCCTCCATTTAGTACAATTTATTCGTACTTCGTTTATTATAATACAAAAAGTTTCTACATTTGTCAAGAGTAAGAACAAAAAATTTTCAAAGTATAATAATAAAGCTCCCGCAGTACTCTGCGGGAGCTTGCGAATCAGTATCGGATTAAACGAGGAAAGGAAATTAGTTACTTCCGTTTGTTGCCTAAGAGAACGAAGAGCATAATAAAGATTCTGAGGAAGTACACGAGCGACGTCAATAGCGAAGCAACGTAAGTCATTGCGGCTGCGCCTAAAACTTTTTTTGCGCCCTTGACTTCTTCGGGGGCGAGAATGCCGTCGTCGAGCATCATTTTTCTTGCGCGGCGGGAGGCGTTAAATTCCACGGGTAGGGTGACGAGTGCGAACAGCGTCGAGAGTCCGTAGAGCGCGATTCCCGCATACAAGATCCACCGACCGTAGGGCAGGTCTTTGAGAGCGAAATAGAATAAATCCAAAAAGATTCCCGCAATAATGACCGGCATTGCAAGGCGGGAGCCGATATTCGTAATGGGCACGAGAATCTTTCTCAGCTTATAGGGGAAGTAGCCCTGTTTCTTCTGCATAACGTGCCCGATTTCGTGTCCCGCGACCGCGCACGCGCCGACGGACGCGCTGCCGTAGGTGCTCTGCGAAAGATTGACGATAGACTTCGTCGGGTCGTAGTGGTCGGTGAGCGTTCCCCTGACCTTGCCGACTGCGATATCGTTCACGCCGCGGTTGCGTAAAAGCATGACTGCGGTGTCGTAGCCCGTCATGCGGGAACGGCTGGGGACTTTGTCGTATTTGGAGAACGTGGAGCTTACTTTTGCGCTCGCGACGGCGGAAAAAATCATACAGGGCACGAGCAACAATAAATAAAGGAAATAATAATACATAATGACCTCTATCCATACTATACCACACTTTCGTAAAATAATAAACTCTTTTCAACAGATTGCCTTTGAATTTCGGGTGTAAATATAAAAATTCTTGCCATTTTTTTATATTTCTGCTATACTTTGAATCATGGACGTAAAGGGCTTTACCGATAAAGTAAAAATTTTCGTCAAGTCGGGCGACGGCGGCGACGGCATGAATTCGTTCAAGGCGTACAAGGGAAAACCTGCGTGCGGACCGGACGGCGGCGACGGCGGCAAGGGCGGCGGTATTTATTTTGTCGGGGACAAGGATAAAAACGATCTGATCGAATTCCGTTTTCGCTCCAAGTACTATGCGGGGAACGGCGAACGCGGCGGAAGCAATCTTTGCAGCGGAAAGAGCGGAGAGGATATTATAATCTCCGTCCCGCTCGGCACGCTCGTAAAGGATTTCGAGAGCGGTAAAGTGCTTTTCGACGCATATGAGGACGGAGAGAAAATCTGTCTCTTGGAGGGCGGCAGAGGGGGCAAGGGGAACGTCCGTTTTACGACGGCGACCCGCCACGCACCCGACTTTGCGCAGAAGGGGCAGAAGACCAAACCGCACACCCTCGTCTTGGAGCTTAAAGTCATTGCGGACGTGGGGCTTGTGGGCTTTCCCAACGTGGGCAAGAGCACGCTGCTCTCCAAAATATCGGCGGCGCGCCCGAAGATCGCAAACTATCACTTTACGACGCTTTCGCCCAACCTCGGCGTGGTGCGCTACTACGATAATTCCTTCGTGGCGGCGGATATTCCGGGGCTTATCGAAGGCGCATCGGACGGCGCGGGCTTGGGGCACGACTTTTTAAGGCATATCGAGCGCACGCGCGCGATCGTTCACGTTCTCGATATTTCGGGTATGGAGGGGCGCGACCCTTTGGAGGACTTTGAAAAAATCAGCGGAGAGCTGAGCGCGTATTCGGAAAAGCTGGGCTCTCTTCCCGTGATCGTCGCCTGTAACAAGACGGACTGCTTCGGCGCGGAAGAGAATTTGAAACGCTTCAAAAAGAAGTACGGCAGGAAGTATAAAATATTCCCGATCGCCGCCTTGAACGGCGAGGGAACGGAAGAGCTTGTGAAGGCGGTGTTCGAGCTTTTAGAAACGCTTCCGCCTGCGGAGCGCATTCCCGCCGACGAATTCGCATACGAGGAAGAGGATTCGACCTCCTTCGAAATCGTCAAGGACGGCGAGGCGTTCGTGATTATCGGCGGGCTCGTCGATATGCTTTGCAGAAACGTGGTTTTGGATAAGCCCGATTCGTTTGCCTACTTCCAGCGCACCCTAAAACAGCGCGGCGTTTTCAAGGAGCTTGAAAAGGCGGGCTGTAAAGAGGGCGATACCGTCGTCGTCGGCGACGTTGAGTTTGAGTATATACCCTGATAGGAGAATTTTATATGTTTACGAGTAAGGAAAGAAGTCATCTTAGGTCGATGGCTTCGACCATGCAACCCGTTATGCAGATAGGAAAAGGCGGAGTCACTGATAATTTGATCAATTCCCTTTCCGAGGCGCTCGAAGCGCGGGAGCTTATCAAAGTGACGATTTTCGACAGCGCGGAGGCGGACGCCGATACGGTCGCCCAAAACGTTGCCGACCTTCTTCACGCGGAAGTCGTAACGGTCATCGGCAAGAAAGCGGTCTTTTACCGCCGCTCTTCGAGAAAGAATTTTGAACACATTACGTTTTAAGCAAAAGAGGCAAGCGTATGGAGCGGAAAGAAATACGAAATAACGTATTTCAAACTGAATACGACGTTTTGATCGTCGGCGCGGGCGTTGCGGGCATGAACTGTGCTATGCACCTGTCGGCGGAATCCCGCATTCTCATGATTTCGAAGGGCGGTATCCGCGAGAGCGATTCCTATCTGGCGCAGGGCGGAATCTGCGTGCTTCGCGACGAAGAAGACTTCGACGGCTATTTCGAGGACACCATGCGGGCGGGGCACTATGAAAACGACCCCGCGACCGTGCGCTGTATGATCGAAAATTCCCGCGATACCATTAACGCGCTATCGGGGCTCGGCGTAAGGTTTGAGCGGGATAATCATAATTCGCTGTTATATACGCGCGAAGGGGCGCATTCCCGTTCCCGTATCGTGTACCATGCGGACTGCACGGGCAAAGAGATTGCGTCGCATATGTTAAAAGAGGTCAAAAAGCGGGAAAACGTAGAAATTCTTTCCCACGCCACGATGCTCGATTTGATCACGGAAGAAAACCGCTGTCTGGGTGCGGTCGTCAGAATCAACAAAACGGGGGAGCTTCTACTCGTCAAGGCGAACGCCGTCGTGCTTGCGACGGGGGGCGTCGGCGGACTGTACCGCCATTCCACCAATTTCAGAACGCTCACGGGGGACGGCGTTGCCGTAGCGCTCCGCCACGGGGTAAAAGTGGAGCACCCCGACTACGTGCAGTTCCACCCTACGACCTTGTATTCGAAGGGGCGGGGAAGAAAATTTCTTATCTCGGAATCGGTGCGCGGCGAGGGCGCAAGGCTTATAGACAGCAAGGGCGAGCGGTTTGTGAACGAGCTTCTCCCGCGCGACGTCGTCACCGAGGCGATCCGCAAAAAGATGGCGGAAGAGGGGAGCGAGTTTGTGCGGCTCGATCTATCCACCGTCAAGGGCGGGGAGGAAACCCTGAACAGACATTTCCCCTCCATTATGCGGCGGTGCAAAAAAGAGGGCTACGATATTCTGCGCGAGCCCGTGCCCGTCGTGCCAGCACAGCACTATTTTATGGGCGGCGTTAAGAGCGATTTAGAAGGCAGAACAAGCATGAAAAATCTGTACGCCGTGGGCGAGACCTGCTGTAACGGCGTGCACGGTAAAAATAGGCTTGCTTCCAATTCACTGTTAGAGGCAATTATCTTTGCAAAGCGCGCCGCCGAGGATATTGCAAAATCGAAGAACGGGCACACGGAAGGACTTCCCGCACTTGATTTGGACGCATACTTTAATTACAGAAAACGGCAGGAAGAGGATAAGAAAGCGGTAAGGAGAGCGATAGAGAATGAAGACGAATGAAGTGACGCAAATTTTACATTTTGACGAAGCGATTTTAGGCGCGCTCCGCGAGGACATCCCGTGGGAGGACGTTTCGGCAAACGCCGTCGTGCCCGAAGGGGTCAAGGGAACAGCCGAGCTGATTGCAAAGGCGGACGGCGTTTTGGCGGGCTTGAACGTGTTCGAGCGCACCTTCGCGTTTCTCGATTCCGCTTCGGAAGTGGTGTTTTATAAGAAAGAAGGGGAAGAGGTAAAAAAGGGAGAACTCATCGCTACGGTCACGGGCGATATGCGCGCGATCCTTTCGGGCGAGCGCACCGCGCTCAACTTTTTACAGCGCATGAGCGGAATTGCAACCTATACGCGAAGAGCGGTCAAGCTGTTAGAGGGGAGCAAGACGAAGCTCGTCGATACCCGCAAGACGACGCCGCTTTTAAGGGCGTTCGAAAAGTACGCCGTGAAAGTGGGCGGCGCGGGCAACCACCGCTTCAACCTTTCGGACGGGGTGCTGTTAAAGGATAACCATATCGGCGCGGCGGGCGGCGTAAAGCAGGCGATCGCGGCGGCAAAGGCGTACGCGCCCTTCGTAAGAAAAATCGAAATCGAAGTGGAAACGCTGGAAGAGCTGAAAGACGCGCTCGACGCGGGCGCGGATATCGTCATGCTCGACAATATGCCCCCCGAAACGCTGAAAAAGGCGCTCGCGCTTGCAAAGGGGAGGGCGGAAACGGAAATTTCGGGCAACGTCACGGAGGAGAATATCAAGGTCTATGCCTCGCTCGGCGCGGACTATATTTCTTCGGGCGCGCTCACGCACAGCGCACCCATTCTCGACGTGTCGCTCAAACACTTAAAGCCTCTTGATTGAATGATTCGACAAATAATGCGCCCGCAGACAAATGTCTGCGGGCGCACTTTTTATTCACTTTTTCCAATTAGTTCATCAATCGTTACATGAAATATATCTGCAATTTTCCACAGGCTTTCAAGGTCAGGTTCCACTTTCCCGCTTTCCCAATAGGAAATTTTTCGTTGCGTGGTATTCAATAATTGCGCTAAATCTGCTTGCCGCATTTCTGCGTTTTCCCGTAGCGACTTCAAATTCGTTGAAAATTGAATCTTCATACCATTATGATAGACAAAAATAATCTAAAATGCTTGACATAGACAAAATTTGTCTATATAATTATATTATAACTAAAAATTAGAGGCAACTATGGAAGAAAAGAATTGTAAAAACTGTGAGTATTATATTCCGCACTACGTAAAGAGAAGGACGAAATTCTCAGAGATTGAGGGGCATTGTGTAAACGATCAATTAAATAAGCGTTATCCAAGGGAAAAGTGGAAATTACGTCAACCCTGCGATTATTGGAAACCGCAGAACAATAAAAAAGAGGAACGCAAAAAAACAATTAAAGAAGTTTTGCGGGATATGGAAAAGTCGCTTGAAGATATCAAATTGATTCTTCAAAGCGATGAAGAATAAAACGCCCCGTCCGAAATCGGACGGGGCGTTACTCATTTTACTTATACGTTAATAACTTCGATGGGGGCGTTGAGCGCGTAGTGCTTGGTCGATTCCAAAGCGTTTTCGCAGCTCGATTTGCTCGTGTAGTTGGAGCTTACCGCAAGCAACATTCCGTTCGCGTTCGAAAGTCTGTATACGAAGTGCGCCGCCTTGGGGGATACGATTTTGCAGTTGTTCTCCGCAAAGTTCTTTTTATAGGTTTCGATTCCCTTCTTCGCCGTGGCAAGAGAGGAGTATTCCTTACTGCTCTCCAACATAACGCCGCCGTTCGAAGCGTACAGCTTGAACGAGAATTTTCCGTCCGCAGTCTTGCGAATGATCCATTTGCCGTTTTCAAAGCTGATGGACTTTTCTTCTTCCTTCTTTTCCTCTTTTTCGACAGTCTTTTTCGTAGTCGTTCTGGGTCTTGAAGAGGTCGTCTTTCTCGTAGTGGAAGTCGTCTTTTTTGCGGGAGCTTTCTTTTCTTCCGCGGGCTTTTCCGCAGCTTCTTCCTTCTTCTCCTCAACGGGCTGCTCTGCGGGAGCTTCTTCTTTTGCAGGCTCTTCCGAAGGGGTTTCCTCCTTTACGGGCTCTTCCTTCTGTTCTTCGACGGGCTGTTCCTGAGGGACTTCCTCTTCCTTAGGCTCGTCCTTCTTTTCTTCCGCGGATTCTTCCTTAGCTTCTTCCTGCGGGGCTTTGGCGTTCTCTTCCGTATGTTCCGAGTCCTCCGCGGGATGAGAGGCGGCGTTCTTTTTCGCCTTTACCTGTAAATATATCATGATGCCCGAAAGAGCGGCAATCAGCGCAAGGATAACGGCGAGCACTACGGTGAGCACTACGTTCTCTCTTAAATATTCGCCAACGCTTTGCGCATTTAACAAATTTAACATGAAATAACCTCCGATGTTCCAAGTATTATATCATAAAAAAGGTGCGCTGTCAAATTATTGACAAACAAAATGATTCGCGGTATGATAATTATATGAAAAAAATCGCAATCATCGGCGGGGGCGCGGCGGGAATGGCGTGCGCCGTTCTGCTTGCAAGAAAGGGGTGTTCCGTCACCGTTCTCGAACGAGGCGAGCGGCTGGGAAGAAAGCTCGCCGCTACGGGCAACGGACAGGGGAACGTCACGAATACCGACATGAACGCTTCGCACTATTTTTCGGACGATAACGAAAAGGTGGGGCGGCTCTTGTCGCGCTTCGGATATCAGGATACCGTTCGCTTTTTAGAGAGTATGGGCGGAATCTTCCTTCCCGATTCGCGCGGCAGGGTGTATCCTGCGGGAAGGCAGGCTTCCGCCGTCGTCGATTTATTCCGCTTCGAGCTCGAACGCTTAAAAGTAACCGTAAATCTGAAAACACAGGTGCGTAAAATCGCATACGATAACGGTTTTCTTCTCGAATGGGAGGGCGGGCATATGAATGCGGACGCAGTCGTCCTTGCAGGGGGAGGGAAAGCCGCCCCTAAGTTCGGAACGGACGGCTCCGCTTACGCGCTCGTCAAGGACTTCGGGCATTTGCCCACGCCCTTAGAGCCCTCTCTCGTAAGGCTCAAATGCGAGCGCGATATTGCAAAGCGCCTTCGCGGTATCCGCATTGACAGCGGGTTAAAAGTCGTAAGGCGGGGCAAGCAAATCTATGAAACGCGCGGAGATACGCTCTTTACGGAGAGCGGCATTTCGGGCGACGCGGTGTTCCGCGCTTCCGCCTACGTGAAAGAGGGCGATCAAATTTGTTTGGATTTTCTCCCCGATATCTCCTATGAAAGAGCGCAGAGGGCGGTCACCGAAAAGGGGCTTTACTGCGTCGTCAATAACGGGCTTGCACGCGTGTTGGAATCGGTTGCAAAGGGCGATAAAAAGCGGCTCGCGGAGCTTGTAAAGGCGTTCCCTTTGACGGTGGAGGGCAAAGAGGGCTTTTCGGAAGCGCAGGTCACAAAGGGCGGCATCCGCCTTTCGGAGACGGACGAAAACCTGATGAGTAAGTACCAAGCGGGGCTGTACTTTGCGGGCGAAATTCTCAATGCGGACGGCGAGTGCGGGGGCTATAACCTGCAATGGGCGTTCACCTCGGCGTTTGCCGTTTCGGAGGGGATATGTTCTTAACGCTGTCCGATCTCAAATTAAAGCCTTCGCAGTCGGAAAAAACGTTACTTTCTATCTGCGAAAAAAAGCTGCATTCTTCCTGTCGCTATTTTAAGATTCTGAAAAAATCCCTCGACGCGCGCGACAAAAAGGAAATTCACTGGGTGTACACGGTGGAGTGCTCGGACAAGCCGTTCACGCCCGAGCCGCGCGTCTTTGAAAAAATCAAAAAGCCCATGCCTCGCGTGTACGTCGTGGGCGCGGGACCCTGCGGGCTGTTTGCGGCGCTCAGGCTCTTGGATCACGGAATCAAACCCATTCTTATTGAGCGCGGAAAATCCGTCGAGGAGCGCATGAAGGACGTGGAGACATTCCGCATGACGGGAAAGCTGAATACGGAGAGCAACGTACAATTCGGCGAAGGGGGCGCGGGGACGTTCTCGGACGGCAAGCTCTTTACACAGACGAAGAGCCCCTTAAACCGTGAGGTTTTGGATACCTTCGTGCGATTCGGCGCACCCGAAGAGGTGGGATATCTCGGCAAGCCGCATATCGGTAGCGACAATTTAACGACGGTTGTCCGCAATATCAGAAACTATATTTTAAGTGAGGGCGGCGAGGTACGCTTTTCGTCCCTGTTCACGGGCGCACAGTTTAAGGACGGAAAGCTCGTTTCCGTTGAAATCAACGGAGTCAAAGAGGACGCGGACGAATTGATTCTTGCGATCGGGCACAGTGCGCGCGACACCTTTGAGGCTTTGCACAACGGGGGCTTCCGCCTGGAACAAAAGGAGTTTGCGGCGGGAGTAAGGATCGAGCACTTACAGAGTAAGATTTCCAAGGCGCAGTACGGCGCGGGCTATTCCGCGCTTCCTGCCGCGGACTATAAGCTCGTCTCCCATGCGGGCGAGCGGGCGGCGTTCACCTTTTGTATGTGCCCCGGCGGAGAGGTCATTCCCTCCGCTTCGGAAGAGGGCGGCGTCGTTACGAACGGCATGAGCTACTTTGCGCGGGAGGGACGGAACGCGAATTCCGCGCTCGTCGTGCAGGTCAAAAAGGAGGACTTCGGAAGCGAGCACCCGCTTGCAGGCGTTGCCTTCCAGCGCAAGTTGGAGCGGGCGGCGTTTGAGTTTGCGGGCAAAAAATATAAAGCGCCCGTTCAGCTCGTCGGAGACTTCCTCGCCGATAAGGAGAGCTACTACTTCGGCGAAGTGCAGCCCAGCTATTCCGTGGGAACGGAGTTCGTGCCTATGCGCGCGATTCTGCCCAAGGTGATCACGGAGACCCTGCGTGCCGCGCTCGTCGATATGAATTTCCGTCTTTCGGGGTTTGCGGCGTTTGACGCGGTGCTCACGGGTGTGGAGACCCGCACGAGCTCCCCCGTAAGAATTTTGCGCGGAGATAATTTCGAGGCGGCGGAACGCCACGGCGTATATCCCTGCGGCGAGGGCGCGGGCTATGCGGGCGGGATCACTTCCTCCGCGGCGGACGGACTTCGCGCGGCGGAGGCGCTTGCGAAGAAATATTTTTGATCTTTAATCATTTCTTCACACAATCAACACTTTCGTCAGTTATCATAAAGACAAGTTAAACGTTTATTCTCCTATTTTTCATATTCTCTCAAACGGAATGCTCTTGGCTCACGTCGGGGGCATTCTGTTTTTTTCAAAAATTTTCCAAACTCACTTGAAAAGTAAAATGTTTTATGTTAAAATAAAATAAATTCTATATTAGGGGGGATTTTATGAAGAAAATACACAGCGTTGCAGTAGTGGCGTTAAGCTCGCTCTTTGCGCTTTCCATGCTTGCGGCGTGCAAGGACGGCGATACGCCGCCGGGGGAAGGCGATAACGAGGTTGGTTTTTATGCAAGAATCTGCTACGATAACCTCAACACGACGAATTCCTATCTCAACGAGGCGGACACGAAAATTACCGTAGCGGGCAACGTAGACAAGATTTCCGCAAAGGACGCGGCAGGCACGGCGGCTTCGGCAAACGCGATTGCTACTTACGATTCCGCGACGAAGACCTTTACCGCGGTTTCCGGCGGGACGGTGGACTTCGAGCTTGACGGCGCAAAGAGCAGGATCGAGGTCGTTCCCGCTTACGTTACGAATCCCGGCAACCAATACGGGGGACCCGGATCGAACGACTTGAAAGAGGATTCGAGCACGCAGCTCGGCAATACGCACGACCCTTCGTTCATCGAACGCGAAGAGGGCGGCAAGACCGTTTATTACCTCTTCTCCACGGGTTGGGAAAATAAAAGCACCTACAACGAAGAAGAGACTTACGGCAACGCCATTCACCGCTCCGAGGACGGCATGGCTACTTGGGAATTTGTAGGCAGGACCTTCAAGTGGGACGATCGCGACGAAATGCTTGAAGAATCGGGAATCGGCGATTGGCTGTACGGCGACGGTACCAAGCTCAGCACCGTTGGCGACGATAAGCCTTACTCCAAGGCAAGCGCAGGCTGGTGGGCGCCCGATATCGTGCCTGCAAAGGACGGAGGTTATTGGCTCTACTCCTGCGTCGTGGACGGCTCGGGCGGCAAAAGCGGTATGCTGATCGACGGCGAGAGGTATGCGCGCGCGGCTTGTATGCTGTTCTGGTCGGACGATCTGTATCAAGGTTCCTTCGAATATAAGGGCGTATTGATGCAGTCGAGCATTCAGCGCGGAGAGAGCGTAAGGGACGTAAACGGCATCGACCCGCAGATCATTTACACGCCCGAAGGTAAAATGTATATGGCGTACGGCTCGTTCGGTTCGGGCAACTGGATGATCGAGCTCGACCCCGAAACGGGACTTAGAAAGGACGGCAAGAACGATTGGCAGACGCATGAGACCATTCGTAATTACGTCGAGAACGACGTACAGGACTTCTACCAAAATAAGAAGCTCGGACAGTCCCACGAGTATTACGGCACCTATATTAGCGTAGGTGATATGGAGGCTCCCGTCATTGCCCGCCACGACAACGTAAAGATCACGGACGAGACCAGTTACGACGAAACGGGCGCGTTGAAAAGCGCGGTCGAGGGCAAGACCTATTATTATTCGATGCACTCCTACTACGGACTCGATCAGGCTTATCAGATGTGGGGCGGTAGAAGCGAATCGGTCACGGGCGTTTATAAGTCCGCGACGGGCGAAGGAAACGTCATGAACTATTATCCTTTTGACAACTCCGATAGCCAAGGCAACAAGTATATGGGTGCGTTCACTTGGAGCAATAAGTCTTCCACTGCGAGCAAGGAGATCAATATCATTCTCCCCGGACACAACGACCTGTTTACGAGCAAGTACGGCACGAACCTTGCGGCGTACATTACCCGTACGCTCTCCTATTCGAACAATAACAAAGATCACAGATTCCTGACGCAAGTGCACCAGTATTACCTCAACAGCATGGGCGATATCTGCATCAACCCCAACCGCTACGGCAAGGAGATCGACCGCTCCGTTTCCAAAGAGGAATTGCTTGCGTATACGGACGGCGGAAAGTTCCAAATGGTAGCGTTCAAGAACGACATGGATACGGTGAATACTTCGGATAACTTCACCGCCGCTACCAACAATATTTCGAAAGAGGTCGTGCTCGACGCAGAAGGGAATATCAAGTATCAGGGCTCTAATATCGGTACTTGGCTCATGTACGGCAAGGGCTATATCAAGTTCACGTTCAATGCGAATACCTCGGTTGTGAACAACGAAACGGTGTTCTACGGCGTCGTTCGTCCCGCTTGGCTCGGCAATCAGAACAAGAGCGGATTCACGATCACCTGTATGTCGCATACGCCCAATTCCACGCGCAGCATGGCAATGTTCATGAACGCACAATCGACGATCACGGGCGACGACCTCGTCGGTTAATCAAAGACAAAATAAAAAAGCGGCTTCAAGCCGCTTTTTTTATTTGCGCTTCCTCTAAACATCGCAATACTGCGTTGCGCTGTGGCAACCCTCCGTCATTTACGTTTTAGTAAACTCTGTCGGGTTTTCCTCGCGCGCCTTGTCTTGCTCGTTTATAGAAAGCGGGAATTGCTATTCCGTATTACTTTCGTTCCACGAACAGCGTTTCGTATTCGTGGTAGGCGCTTCCCGTAAGCACGTTATATAAGTCGTTTGCAAGCGCGTCCGTCTCGAACGAGGCGAGCGCGTCCTTTTTCAAGGCGAGCGCATCGCTCTTTCGAACAAGCAGAGGGAGCGCGCTTTGCGAGAGCTCCGAAAGGATATTCTCGCCGTCCGACTTTTCCGCCGCAAGCACGTTGAGGTAGAGGGGGGAAGAGAGGTAGTCCTTGACCGTTTTGAGTTTGAGCTTCAAAAGATTCTGGCAGAGAATGCGTTTGAGGCGCGAGAGGGTGTAGCGCTTCGATACCGTCTTTTTCAGCATGGCGTGGTATTCGGGATTGCTCCGCGTCATGGCTTGTAGGCGGTTTTCAAGCCCCTCCGAGCAGTCGGTGCACTCTGCGATTTCCAAAGCGGGAGAAGCAAGGAGCGCGGTCAAGGTTGCCGTCTCAAAGGAGCCCCGTTGCCACTTCATGATATCGTCGAATACGTTTTTGGGAAGATTGCGTTTGAACGCCTTTTTGGGGCGTTTTTCGAGAAGGAGCGCACCGCGAAGCGCGGTCGCCGAGGAGAAGTCGGCAAGAATAGAAGTATCCGAGTAACCGCCGCCTACGCGCGGAATGGGCATAGGCTCGATCGCGCTCGACTTGTTCAGAAGTGCGCGGCAATACTCCACGCCCAAAATATTGTTGGGGTTTTTGAGCATCGCCTCGTCGATATCCGAATTGAGCGCGAGCGCCGCGTCGGTGCGGGCTTTCACGAAGGAGGTGCCGTCCTTCATGCTCTCCTTCATAAGCGCTTTGAACTCCTTGCTCTCCGAAAGGGTCGCCTTCGCCGCCGCGAGAAACTCTTCCTTGTCGCCGCTCTCGCAGCCGAACGCGAGCGTTGTGACGGCGGGGATTTGCGAAATCAAGGAGATTGCGCCCGCCGCAAAGATCTCCGCGGGCGCGACGGCAAACGCCGTGGGTAGCTCCAAAACGACGTCCGCGCCGTTTTCTACGGCGTGCTTCGCGCGTTCGTATTTGGAGAAGAGGGCGGCTTCTCCGCGCTGGGTAAAGTTTCCGCTCATCACGCACAGGATTTTGTCGCACCCGCTCTCCTGACGTATCTTGTTGAGCTGATACAGGTGTCCGTTGTGAAAGGGATTATATTCGCAAATTACCGCGCAAAATTTCATTTTTTTACCGCCTTTTCTTTACTTTTTGTTTTGTAAGGTGTATAATTGCATTTAAGTAAAACCTTCGTTACCATTATATACCGAATGCGAAGAAAAATAAAGCTAAATTGAGGAGAAAATAATTATGGGCTTTTTCGACAAAGCAAAAAAGGCGGTGGGCGATTTGGGAAGAAAAATTGCCGAAAGCGGAACGATCGTAGAAACGATCAAAAAGAAGGCGGCTGCGCTCAATAAGAAAATCGTGCTCTGCGAGGGAGAGGATTCCCGCGTCGTAGAGGCGGCGGGCGACTGCGCAAAAGAGGGGATCGCGCAAATCGTTCTTCTCGGCAATGCGGATAAAATCAAGGTGAACAATCCCGACGTCGATTTGACGGGTGTGGAGATCATCGATCCCGTAACCTCGCCCAAGCTCGGCGAGTACGCTTCCCTTCTCTATGAACTGAGAAAGGCGAAGGGCATGACCGAAGAGCAGGCAAAAGAGCAAGCAAAGGACGCGACCTTCTTCGGCGCGCTCATGTTAAAGTCGGGCGACGCGGACGGATTCGTTTCGGGTGCGTGCCACTCCACGGCGAACACCCTGCGCCCCGGACTTCAAATTATCAAAACTGCTCCCGGCGTTTCGTCCGTTTCGAGCTTTAACCTCATGGTCGTACCCGTGGGCGGAAACAAATACATAGAGGACGACTGCATCGTATTTGCGGACTGCGGACTCAACCCCACCTACACGGCGGAAGGGCTTGCGGACTGCGCGATCGCTACCGCGAAGAGCGCAAAGGAGATCGCGGGGCTCGATCCCAAGATCGCCTTCCTCTCCTTCTCCTCGATGGGAAGCGCCAAGCACGACAACGTGACCGTCGTTCAGGAGGCGGTCAAGATCGCAAAGGAGAAAGCGCCCGATTTGAAACTCGACGGCGAACTGCAATTCGACGCGGCGCTCGTTCCCGAGGTCGCTAAAATCAAAGCGCCCAATTCCGAGGTTGCGGGACACGCGAATGTGTTTATTTTCCCCGACCTTGCGGCGGGCAATATCGGCTATAAGATCGCGGAGCGCCTCGGCGGCTTCCAGGCGATCGGACCTATCTGCCAGGGCTTTGCAAAACCCTTGAACGATCTTTCACGCGGGTGCAAGTCTTCGGATATCGTATGCGCGGTCGCGATCACGGCGCTTCAAACCGTAAAGGAGTAAATCATGAAAATTTTAGTTATCAATGCGGGGAGCTCCTCGCTCAAATACCAGCTGATTGACATGGCGACGGAAGAAGCCGTTGCAAAGGGCACCTGCGAGCGTATCGGCATTGCGGGCGGCAAGCTCACGCATAAGGCGCACGGCAAGACCTACGAAATCGAAAAGGAGCTTCCCGACCACACGGAGGCGATCTCCCTCGTTTTGAAGGAGTTGACCGACAGCGAAGCGGGCGTCGTAAAATCGATGGACGAAATCGACGCAGTGGGACACCGCGTCGTCGCTTCGGGCGAGGCATTCACGGAAACCACGCTCGTAGACGATAACGCCATGAAGCTCATGGACGAAATCAAAGACCTCGCGCCTTTGCACAATCCCGCGGCGATCCTCGGCGTGAACGCGTGCCGCAAGGTCATGCCCAATAAGAAGATGGCGCTCGTGTTCGATACGTCCTTCCACCAGACCATGCCCGACTACGCAAAGCTGTATGCGATCGACTACGACGACTATAAAAAGTATCAGGTGCGCCGCTACGGTGCGCACGGCACTTCGCACAAGTTCGTTGCGGGGGAAGCCGCAAAGTATCTCAAAAAGAAGCCCGAACAGCTTAAAATCATCACCTGCCATTTGGGGAACGGTTCTTCGATCTCCGCGGTGGACGGCGGCAAGTGCGTTGATACGAGCATGGGCTTCACCCCGCTTGCGGGCGTTCCCATGGGCACGAGAAGCGGCGATATCGACTTCGCGGCGGTGGAATATCTGTGCACGAAAAAGGGCATGACCCTCGAAGAAGGACTCACCTATCTCAATAAGAAGTGCGGTATGCTGGGCGTTTCCGGCGTTTCCTCCGACTTCCGCGATCTTTCCGCGGCGGCGAAATTGAAGAACGACAGAGCGCGTTTAGCTCTCGATATGTTCGCGTACAACTGCAAAAAGTACGTCGGTTCGTACATGGCGGCGCTCGGCGGACTCGACTGCGTGGTGTTCACGGCGGGCGTCGGCGAAAACACCCCCGCAGTCAGAAAGGGTATCCTTTCGAATATGGAGGCCTTCGGAATCGTGCTCGACGATAAAAAGAACGCGCTTCCCAACGACGGAACGATCCACGAAATTTCGGCAAAGAAGTCCAAAGTCAAGGTGCTCGTCATTCCCACGAACGAAGAGCTCGTGATCGCAAGGGAAACGGCGGCACTCTGCTAAATTCATAAAATCGGTTTTTGCAAAATTCTTGTGAATTGAAGGGCAAAAATCATTGACAAAGACACGGAAATATCCTATACTTACTTAGTCAATGATTCATATAGACGTTTCGCGCGCCCGCGCTCTCGGTAAGCCGAGCGGCGATCTCTCGTTTGAATATCCTGCGGACGACGCACTTATCGACGTACCTTACGTTGCGTTTTCCTCTCCCGTAAGCGTTTTAGCGCATTACGAGATAGCGGAGGATAACAAGGTAGAGGTCACGGGAGCGGTGCGCTTCAAGCTGAAAGGACTGTGCTCCCGCTGTATGAGGGAAGCGGAACGCGAAATTTCGGGAGAGATTTCGGCTCTGTTCGTTCCGAACGGGGAGGACGGCGAGGATTACGCCTATACGAACGGCAGGATCACGTTAGACGAAGCTGTGCGCGACGCGGTAGCGTTTGCACTTCCAAGCAGCTTTTTATGCGGGGAGGATTGCGAAATTCCCGCATTCCATTAAGGAAAATACAAGAAGAGAGGTGGATTCAAATGGCAGTACCCAAGGGAAAACAATCTAAGAGAAGAACGAATACGCGCTTTGCAAATTATAAGGCGTCCGCTCCTCAGCTTATGGAATGCCCTCATTGCCACAAGAAAAAAGTGGCGCACAGGGTTTGCGACAACTGCGGTTACTATGACGGCAAAGAAGTTGTTGCGCAAGAAGAAGAAAAGAAGTCTTAATTTACAAATGATAAAGAGGCGGATAAAATTGTCCGTCTTTTATCTTTTTTTCGGAGGTCATTATGAATCAATCCGCATTTTATAATCTTTCCTACGGCGTTTACATCTGTTCCACCTGGGACGAGGGCAGACCCACGGGCTGCGTTGCCAACAGCGCCATGCAGGTGACGAGCTCGCCCGCAACCGTCGCGGTCAGTATCAACCGCGAAAACTACACGCATAAATGTATCGAGGACTGCGGCTATTTTGCAATCACCGTTTTGAGCGAAAAGGTCGATCCGCTTCTCATCGGTAAGTTCGGCTTCTTTTCGGGCAGGGATAAGGATAAGTTCGAGGGCGTGGATTACACGGTGCGCGGAAAGCTCCCCGTCCCCGACGACGGGTGCGCCTATATCGTGTGCAAGGTCAAAGACAAAATGGAGACGTCGACCCACACGGTATTTTTAGGGGAAGTGTTCGACGCGGATTTACTCAAAAACGAAAAACCCATGACCTACGAATATTACCACAGGGTCATCAAGGGAAAAGCGCCCAAGAATGCGCCCACCTATAACGAGGCGAAATTGCCCGACTAATTGATTTTTATTGATTGAAGCCGAAAGATATCTTTCGGCTTTTTTGATTGCAAGAACGGTAAATGTGTGATAGAATAAATATGTAAGGAGAGGAATATGTTAAAAAAACTGTTAAGTATCGGCGCGGCATTGATAATGGGCTTGTGCTTATTCTGCGGGTGCGATGACAAAATCGATTATCTCAAAGAATACGACGACGGTAGTCAGTTGCAGAGCGTAACTGCCGAAACGGAGGGCGCGTTTTACTCGCTTGAAGGAGCGTATCAAATGGGATTTCTAAGTCAAAGGGACTTAAAAAAGATTTCCTATTTCCATAACGCAGACAACAATGCGGCTTATCCCGTCGAGTTATTTAGTCCCGTGGAAGCGGCAATCAAAAATACCTATGCCGAAAAATATCGCAATGATGAACATTTCAATAGCAGGGAAATAACGGCGGAAGATTTTACCGTCAGAAGTTTTTACGGTTATTATTACAAATGTTGTGTGGTAACGGTTGACAGTACGCTTTGGAATTACACGACAGAAGCGGTAGACGAATGGAGAGAAATTTGTGCCGTGAAGTTCCATTTTACGAATCACGGGGGAATAACGGTATGGATTCCGAACAAATCCTTTTATACGCTTACCGACGCATATAAATACGGTTGGTTTAACGAAGAGGATGCGAAAAGCATAGCCTACTATCATAACGGCGGAAGGGAAGGCAACGAAGAGGTGATGGGCGAGGACTTTACGCCTCAGCCGAAAACGCCCCAAGCATTAGACAAAGATCACGATTTGGAAATCAGGCAGGATTATTTTAATACTCGTTTCGGTAAAAATAATCCGTATAATAATACGGTGGACGAAATCGGATATAGGTATTACGGTTGTTATAACAGTCATGCGGTGGTTAAAATTTGGTGTCGCGGGGACGGGGCGGCAGACGTTGTGTGGGAAGAAGAGGTCGGCGGCGTAAAAATTAAATATACCGACGGAAGTCGTCTCATGGTATGGATAGTGCGGGGATAATTAACAAAAAAGAGCCGAAAAATTTCGGCTCTTTTTTTATTTGAAACGCTTGACAATTACCCCGTAGGGGTATATAATAAATATACCGTATAGGGGTATATCATATCACAAGAGGTAAAGGTATGGAAAACTGCGAATATTGCAAAAATTACAGAGAGACGCCGCGCGGGGAAGAGGAATTAAAATCGCTTATCTCCCGTGTAAACCGCGTAAAGGGGCAGGTCGAGGGAATCAAGGCAATGCTCGAAGAGAACCGCTATTGCGGCGATATCCTCATTCAGATTTCGGCTGCGGAAAGCGCTTTGCGTTCGCTCAGCTATTTGATTCTGGAAGAACACCTTGCAACCTGCGTCACCGATAAAATCAAGAGCGGCGACAAAGAAATTATTAAAGAGACGGTGGAGCTCGTTAAAAAGTTAAAATGAAAAAACAATTTTCTATTACGGGAATGACCTGCGCGGCGTGCTCTTCGGGCATCGAGCGCACAGTCAAAAAAATAGACGGCGTGACCGCGTGCTCCGTTTCGCTTATGGGCGCAAGTATGACGGCGGAGTTCGACCCCGAAAAGGTGACTGCGGAACAAATTATTTCTGCGGTTAAGGCTTTGGGGTACGGTGCGTACGACTACGGAAAACAGCCTCAGAATAATAAACAAAAGGGGCTGACCTTTCCGCTGCGGTTTTTCCTTTCGCTTGCGCTTCTTATCGTCGAAATGTATTTTTCGATGGGGCACATGATATCAGATAAAATCGTACCGCACGGCTGGTGGAACATTGCGCCGCAGATCGTCTTAACGCTTGCGATTTTGGGGCTTAATTATCAGTACTTTATAAGCGGCGTGCGCTCGGCGGTGAAGCTCGTGCCGAATATGGATACCCTCGTCACGTTGGGTGCGGGCGTTTCGTTTATTTACAGCGTAGTCGTTGCCGCGCTCGATTCTACGACCCACGCGCTCTTTTTCGAATCGGCGGCAATGATCGTCACCCTCGTTACGCTTGGCAAGTGGCTCGAAGACAAGAGCAAGAAGCGGACGGGGCGGGAGATCGAAAAGCTCTTATCCCTCGCGCCCGATACGGTCAGAGTGGAGCGGAACGGCGAAGAGGTAAGTGTTCCGCTCTCCGAAGTCGCAGAGGGGGATATCATCATCGTCAAGCAGGGCGAGTCGATCGCTGCGGACGGTGAAATTATCGAAGGGCACGGCTACGTAGACGAGGCGGCGATCACTGGCGAAAGCCTGCCCGTGGAGCTTGACGCAGGGCAGAAGGCGGTCAGCGCGTCCGTGCTCAAAAGCGGATACCTTAAAATCAAAGCGGAGAAGGTGGGCGAGGATACCATGCTTGCGGGCATTATCCGCATGGTGCGCGAGGCGGGCGCAAGCAAAGCGCCCATTCAAAAGCTCGCCGATAAGGTCGCGGCGTGGTTTGTGCCCATCGTGCTCGCGCTTGCAATTATTACGCTCGCGGTTTGGCTCATCGTCACGCACGAGGTGTACACGGCGTTCAACTACGCCGTCAGCGTGATCGTCATTTCCTGTCCCTGCGCGTTGGGGCTTGCAACGCCCGTTGCGGTCATGGCGGCTTCGGGGCGGGGCGCGGGCATGGGCGTGCTCTTCAAGAATGCGGAAGCCATTCAGCGGGCGGCGAATATCAGAACGGCGCTTCTCGATAAAACGGCGACCCTTACCGAAGGTAAACCCCGCGTGGTGTTTTACGAGAGCTATATCGGCGACGAGGTGAAAGAAATTGCCTATGCAATCGAGAGCAAGCTCAATCATCCGCTCGCGGATTGCATTGCAAGCTACTGCGGCGAGGGAAGCGCGGAAGCGGAAGTCGAATATCTCACGGGCATGGGCGCGCACGGCGTGATAAGCGGAGAGGAGTACTACCTCGGCAACGACAGGCTTATGCAGTATATCGGCATTACGGTGGATGAAGAAGCGTTTACGAGGCTCTCGAAAGAGGGAAAGACGGTGCTGTTCTTGGCGGATAAGGAAAAACCGCTTGCGCTCTTTGCGCTTGCCGATACCTTGAAGGAGGGGAGCAAAGAGGCGGTCAAGGAGCTTTCGGCGCTGTGCGAAAAGGTCGTGATGATCACGGGCGACAACCGCGCCTGCGCCGAACATATTGCAGAGGAAGCGGGAATCAAGAAGGACTGCGTGTACGCGGAAGTTCTTCCCGAGGATAAGCTGCGTGTGGTACGGGAGCACGGGCGGGGCGCGTGCATGATCGGCGACGGAATCAACGACGCACCTGCATTAAAGGAAGCGGACGTCGGGTTTGCAATGGGAAACGGCACGGACGTTGCAATCGAGAGCGCGGACGCGGTGCTCGTTCAAGGAGATTTGAAGGCGGCGGGAAGGGCGTTAAGGCTTGCCCGCAAGACCATGCGCATTATCAAAGAAAACCTCTTTTGGGCGTTCTTCTATAACTGCGTGGGGATTCCCGTTGCGGCGGGGTGCTTCGCGGTATTGGGGCTTGCACTCAATCCCATGATCGCGGCGGCGTGCATGAGCTTATCGTCGCTCTTCGTGGTGTGCAACGCTCTGCGGCTTACCGCGTTTGAAAAGAGAAAAAACAAAAATAATATTTTGGAGGATCATATGAAAGTCACTTTGAAAATCGAAGGAATGATGTGCGGGCACTGCGAAAAGCACGTCAAGGACGCGTTGGAAAAAATCGAGGGCGTCGTATCGGCGGAGGCGAATCACAAAAAGAAATGCGCCGTCGTGGCTCTTGAAAAAGAGGTAGCGAGCGACTTGCTCGTTGCCGCCGTAAAAGAAGCGGGCTACGAAGTAAAAGAAATCAAGTAACCGTTTCGTCAAATTCTTTCCCTAATCGACGGAATATTGCAATATGCGCGGGTGCGCATATGATAAAATCGTTGTATTCCGTAACGGGAGGGGAATCATGACGGAGACTTTACTTTTAGACAGGCGCACGCAGGGCATGGTGGAGAGCTATGTTCCGGAGGGGGAAGTACTCTTTCACCTTGTTCGGTTTTTCTCGGTATTCTCCGATAACACGCGCCTGAGGATTTTATCCGCGCTTGCGATCAGCGAAATGTGCGTGACGGATATTTCGCGCGTTTTGGATATCAACCAAACGACGGTCTCGCACCAGCTCCGTTTTTTGAAGGACGCGGGATTAGTCACTGCCGACCGTCACGGCAAAGTCATTTTCTATTCCTTGAAAAGCGAAATCGTAAACGACGTGCTGTTAAAAGGGGTAGAATTTTTAGGCTATTAGTTCGCTTCCTCTGAACTTCGTATTTCTTTGGCGCGCTGTGGCAACCTTCGGTCACTTACCGCTTAGTAAGCTCCCTCAGGTTTTCCTCGCGCTTCTCGAACTACTTGTTCATAGAAAGCGAATATAACCCATCCGCGCACTTTGTGCGCGGTTTTTTATATTTTCACAGAAATTCTTATTTCTAATTTTTGCGTTGCAATCCCTTGAAAATTAAACAAAAAGCGTGTATAATAAAATGAAGTGAGCGACCTTAAAGAAAAACTCAAACTGCTTCCCGACTCTCCCGGCGTGTATATCATGCTCGATAAGGACGGAACGGTCATTTATGTGGGCAAGGCGCGCGTACTTAAAAACCGCGTGCGCCAGTATTTTCATACTTCCGAGAAACCTGTAAAGGTCAGGAGCATGGTCGAAAATATTGCCGACTTTTCCTATATCGTCGCTCCCAGCGAGGTGGACGCGCTCGCGCTCGAAAATAACCTCATCAAGAAATACAAACCCAAGTACAACATTCTTCTCAAAGACGACAAGACTTATCCCTACATTAAAATTCACACAAGGGAAGAGTTCCCGCATATCTCCATCACCCGCCGCATTAAAAAGGACGGCAGATACTTCGGTCCCTTCATGGGCGGGATAAACTGCAAGGATATCGTCGATATCGCGGCAAAGGCTTACAATATCCGCACCTGCAATACGCCGATCGGGAAGAGTAAAAAGCCCTGCCTCAATTATCACTTAAAGCGCTGCCTTGCGCCCTGCGCGGGCTTCGTTACCAAAGAGGAATACGCGGAGCGGGTTGAAAAGACGATTTCCTTTCTTTCGGGCAACTACGAGGATGCGGAACGGCTCTTAAAAGAAAAGATGCAGCAGTTTGCAGACGAGGAGCAGTTCGAACTCGCCCTTGCCGCCCGCGACAAAATCGCCATGCTGCGCCGCTTAGGGGGCAGAAGAATTACTTCCATGCCGCGGGATGTGGACGCGGATATTTGGTCGATCGCCACAAACGGGCTGTATGCCGCCGTCTCCTTACTCGTGACAAGAAAGGGCGTGATGCAGGGAGCAAGGACCTTTTCCGTGGAAGAGGGCGCGGGGGAGGGGAGCGAGGCGTTCACGAGCGTTTTAACGCAGTACTACTCTTCGCACGAAGTTCCGCACGAGCTCATTTTGAGTGCGGACGCGGACGACGAACTTTTAACTTCTTATTTGCGGGAGAAGCGCGATAAGAATCTGACCGTCACCCGTCCCAAGATGGGGGTCAAAAAAGAGCTTTTAGACATGGCGGAGAAGAACCTGTCTA
>JAIDSX010000120.1 GCA_029060985.1 Clostridia bacterium
TCCTTATACTTGTGCGGGCAACGAAGAATGGTTACGATTTCCTTCTCCGTAGGAAGCGGAATGGGTCCCGAAATCTTAGCCCCGCGCTTCTGCATCGTCTCAACTATTCTCTTTGCTGCTTCGTCAACGAGAGCGTGGTCGTATGCGCTCAATTTGATTCTGATTTTCTGTCCTGCCATAATAGTGCTCCTTAAAGATTACCTTACTTGTTACTCTGTGCAACGCGTCCGTGCGTATCGAGGTTTTGCTATATAAAAAACACGCGTCGTTTTGCGGTGTTTTACGCAAAAGCCTCGGTAAGTCGCAGGAATCAAGTCCCGCCATTGTCAGCGAAAATTATCTGTCGGAGGGCTTTCGACCCCGAATTTCAGTAACTTTCCGCCTCAACCCTATACGCCGTTCGCCGCAGAAAAAGACCTCTGCATAGACACAGGCTTGATAATAATATCATGAAAGTCAATATAAGTCAAACGATTATGGGAATATTTTCAAAATTTTTTGCATATTTTTCGGAAAATTTTTGAACGCGCAAAAAGAACGCTAAACGCCGTTTATTCGCTTTTTTGTTCCCGCTTTTTAATAACCTTATAATATACGACGAACAGCGCGACCCCGCCGAGGATCATGAGAATCGCCGTCAGCTGCGAGGGAGACAGAATATTTAATAACGTTTCGCCCCGATCGTCCGCGCGCGCGTATTCGATGCAAAACCGCCATACGCCGTACAATACCATATACATGGGAAGCGCGTCGCCCTTTCTCTTCAACACTCTCCACGAGAGCAGAGCGAACAGATCCAGCAAAAAGAAGGTTTCGTACATGGGAATGGGCACTGCGTGTTCGATACGAAGCAGCTTTCCGCTATTCGTAATGCGGTGAATGGGCAGCGTGTACCAACGCGCCTCTTCGAACACTTCGCCGTGACAGCACCCCGCCGTCAGACACCCGATCCTTCCGATCGCGTGCGCGATCGTTACCGCGCAAATGACGATGCCGAATGTCTGCATGGCGTGTTTCAAATGCAGATTCGGCGTTTCGCTCTTACGAAACCACAGATAGCCGCCGAGGAAGTACGCGCCCAAAAAGAACGCCGCCCCGCCGATAAGTCCGCCGTAGAAGGTCATGCCCTGCCATTTGAACGTACCGTTTTCGATATAGAAATAAATACTCTGCACAAGCCCCGCCGCCACGAAGCCCAACCCGACCCCGACGACCGCGCTTATCAGCACCAATATCTGTATTTTTTTGGGGAGTTTCAGCTTGTCCGCATACAGAACGAATACGAAAAACGCCGCAATGACACCGATCAGGACTAAAACGTCGTATAGCGTTACGTCTAAAAACAACGGATACGGATACATAGCATTCCTCCTCTTTCATTATTATACTCTACTTTTGTGCACAAGGCAAGCGGTTTGGGGCGATTGACTTTTATTCCGCGCTTTGCTATAATGGTTTGTATGAGACCGCTCCGCAAAAAAAGCGAATTATCCGTTCAGTCGGCGCTCGCCCTGCTGCTTCTTTTGATTTGTGCAGCGGCGATCGTATTCTTTTACAGCGCGCCGCCTGTAATCGGCGACAGCGTTCTTTATTCGCTCGTCTATGCGGTCATTCCCCGCTTCTTTATTTGCGTGTTTCTGCTCGTTCTCATTTTGGAAGTTTATCCCGATCTCCTCGCGTGGAAGAGAATCTCTTGGAAAAATCTTTTATGGTGCGTTCTTCCCCTTCTCGTGACGATCGTCAACTTTCCCTTTTCCGCGCTCATTCTCGGCACGGCGCGCATGACCCGCGCGGAGCTTATATGGTTATTTATCATAAAATGCCTTTTGATCGGGATAAGCGAAGAGCTGTTATTCCGCGGAATCATCTTCTCTTCCCTCTCCGATTATTTCAAAAAGAAGGGGCGCTCCTGTTTCCTTCCCGTGCTGTTCAGCTCCGTGATCTTCGGACTCTTTCACTTTATCAATCTCTTTGACGGCGCGGGAATACTTGCCGTGTTGCAACAGGTCGGCTATTCCTTCTTGATCGGCGCAATGCTCGCCATCGTGCTCTTGAAGACGAAAAATATATGGCTGTGTATCTTCTTACACGCGCTCTTCGACTTCGGCGGATTCTTCGTCTCCGATTTGGGAACGGGAAACCCGCAGGATTTAACGTTTTGGATTTTGACGATCGTCGTCGGCATCCTGTGTACGGTGCAGATGATAATCACACTAATTAAAATAATAAAAAAACGCCCTTAGGGCGTTTTTTTATTACCTTAAAATTAACCAAATTGCAAGTCCCGCCGCAATCGCAAAGCCTATCACGTAGCAAACGATTTTTGCGATTTTCATTTTTTTCGGGTCGGGCGGACGGTAGCCCTTCGGCGTAAGTTCGCCGTCACAGTGCGGGCACTTCGTCAAATGATCCAACACCTCCTGTCCGCAATGCGGGCAGTTCGTTAAGTGCCGCGTCATGTTCTTTTCCCGCCGCTCGGCGCTGCGCTCCCCTCTCGATCTCTTCTCGCTCATATCACATTCCGTAAACGCTAATCAGCATAATAATTCCGAAGACCGCCGTCATCACGGCAAGCACGATGAGCATCGGCCCGATCATTTTTTTGACGGTCGACCAATAGGTCTTCCACTTCTCCTTGGCGGTCGAGCGCGGCTTCGGGTTTTTATCGCGCCGCCGCTCCCCCGGCGCCGTTACGTTCGACATATCGGCGATCGTGGAATTATCGTCGTAATACACCACTTTTTCTTTGGGTGTATTCTTTTTTTTCTTTTTATGATTTCTGGGCATCTTCCGTTTCCGATTGAGGATAGAGGTGGCAGGCTACGAAATGCCCCTCTTCGTATTCCTTATACACGGGCGCAATGTGCTTGCACACCTCCATGGCGTGCGGGCAGCGCGTGTGGAACTTACAGCCGTAGGGAGGATTGGAGGGCGAAGGGATATCTCCCTTCAACACGATCCTGTTCCCCTTTTCGTTCGGGTCGGGATTGGGCACTGCGGAGAACAACGCCTCCGTGTACGGGTGCATCGGATGGTTGAAGATATCGTCCTTCTTACCGAACTCGACCATCGAGCCTAAGTACATAACGCCGATCTTATCCGAAATATATTTGACGATGGAAAGGTCGTGCGAGATAAAGAGATAGGTGAGCTTTCTCTGTACCTGCAAATCCTTCAACAGGTTGATGATCTGCGCCTGAATACTCACGTCGAGCGCGGAGACGGGCTCGTCGCAGACGACAAGTCTCGGCGACACGATCAGGGAACGCGCGATACAGATACGCTGGCGCTGTCCGCCGGAGAACTCGTGCGGGTAGCGCTCGTAATAGTAATCGCGCAAGCCGCAGCTCTCCATGACCTTCAAAACGTAGTCCTTCACTTCGGAATCGGGAACGATCTTATGTACCTTGACCGCCTCCGCCAAAATTCCGCCCACCGTACTGCGCGGGGGAAGGGAGGAATACGGGTCTTGGAAGATGATCTGCATACCCGTTCTCAAAGGGCGCATCTCCTTGGGTGCGTAGGACGCAATGTCCTTGCCCTCGAAGAAAATCTGTCCGCCCGAAGGCTGATACAGCTTCAAAATGCTTCTGCCCATCGTCGTCTTACCGCAGCCCGATTCGCCGACGATACCCAGTGTTTCACCGGGATAGATTTTGAAGGAAACGTCGTCCACCGCGCGGAGCTTACTTAACACGGTGCCGAACATCGACTTCTTTAAGATAAAGTTCTTTTTGATATGTCTGACTTCTAAGATCGCCTCGTCGTCGGGAGCAAGCTCGGTTTCCGCCTTTGCCTGCGCTTCGCGCTCCGCCTCCTCTTTGCGGCGTTGGATCTCGTCTGCAAAGAGCTTTTCCTTCTCCTCTTGGGGAAGCAGGAAATATTCCTTTTCGATCTTATTGATACGGCACTGCACGACGATGCAATAGGCAAGCGGGCACAAAGACAACAGCAACGCTTGCTTTGCGAGATTGCTCTTTTTGCCGAGGTGACGGTAGATCGTGTCAAGCCGTTCCGCACTGCGCTCCGCCCATTCAGCGGGAATATAAAGAGGGATAAGCCCCTTTAACATCTCTTTTTGGGCGCTTCTCTTGTCGCGGCTCAAATCGTCGTTCAAGACACGGGTCGTTCTTGCAATGAAGTAAAACCAATAGAAGCCCAGCGTCACGCAGAACAACACAACGAGCACGCCGATATTCAAGTGACATTTGACTTCATCTTCACGCCGAAGTCTCTCATTAAGATAAAGCTTTTCTTTTTCCTCTTCGGGAAGAAGGAAATAATCGTTTACTATAATGTTAATTTTGAACTGTGCGATTATACAATATGCAAGCGGACAAAACAACATTAATACTGTCGCATATTCTTTAAAATTACTCTCTCTGCCAAGATGGTGATAAATACTATCGATTCGCTCCGCGCTGCGCTTTGCCCAACCCACGGGAAGATAGAAC
This sequence comes from Clostridia bacterium, assembly GCA_029060985.1. Taxonomy (GTDB): domain Bacteria; phylum Bacillota; class Clostridia; order Christensenellales; family Borkfalkiaceae; genus Gallimonas. Next base: position 4,455 of record JAIDSX010000120.1, read on the forward strand.
GGCAGAAATGATGCAAATATCTCTATCTTTGACTTGCGTTTTTCATGGCTCAAATCATCGTTTAGGACACGGGTCGTCCTTGCAATAAAATAAAACAGCCAAAAACCAAGCGTAATACAGAACAGTACGACGAGTACGCCAATATTAAGGTAATATTTAGCTTTTTTCGCTTTTTCCGCTTTATTCGCTTTCTTACTCACTCTCGTTACCTGCCTTATCGTATAAGTGACAAGCCACGAAATGCGTGGGACTTACCTGCACCATTTCGGGATATTTGCCCGCGCACTTAGCCTTACACTGACTGCATCTCTCTTTGAAATAGCAGTAGTCGGGCATATCGACGGGGTTCGGCACGTTGCCGGGGATATTGAAGAGTTTGTCTTCCGAAGTTTTCATGGTGGGCTTGGATTTCTGCAAACCCTGCGTATAGGGGTGGCAGGGGTTGTGATAGATTTCCTCCGCCGTGCCCTGCTCGATGATCCTGCCCGCGTACATGACGACCACGTAGTCCGCCATTTCCGCAATGACGCCCAAGTCGTGCGTGATGAGAAGGATCGAGCCGTTGAGCTTCTGCTTAATATTGTTGAAGAGCTCCAAAATCTGCGCCTGAATGGTAACGTCGAGCGCGGTCGTGGGCTCGTCGGCAATGATGAGGCGCGGCTCGCACGCAAGCGCCATAGCGATCATGACGCGTTGGCGCATACCGCCCGAAAGCTCGTGCGGGAAGGACTTATAGACCCGCTCCGACATAGCGATACCGACCATATCCAAGAGCTCGATGGAGCGCTTTTTCGCAAACGCCTTCGTCGCTCCCGGAATATGTAACAGAATGACTTCGTCGAGTTGATTTCCGATCGTGAACACGGGATTCAAGCTCGTCATGGGCTCTTGGAACACCATCGACATCTGTCTGCCGCGGAGACGGTACATCTCCTTGATGGGCATTTTGGCGATTTCGAAAACCTTTTCTTCCTTTTCGTAAACGCCGATCCCGTCCGCATCTACGGCCTGCTTGGGACGGAGCACGGGATTCCCCTCTTTATCGACGACGGGGTTGCCCTTTTTATCGAGCGCGGGCTCCATGACGACTTCGCCGTCCTCGTCCCTTTCATAGACGGGAACGAAGTTGCCCTTTTCGTCGCGCTTGTAGTCGTATGCCTTAAAACGGATAGAGCCCTCGACGATCTGCCCCGAAGGTCCCTGCAAAAGGCGCATGACGGACATGGAGGTAACGCTCTTTCCGCAACCCGATTCGCCGACCACGCCGACGGTGGAATTTGCGGGAACGTTGATACTCACGCCGTTGACCGCCTTCACCACGCCCTGATCGGTAAAGAAATAGGAATGCAGGTTTTCGATTTCAAGAATGTTACCCTCGTCCTTCATCTGGGACGTATATTCCGATTCGGGAATCTTGCGCTTCTTTTCCTTTTCAAGCCGCTTCGTTATCTTGGCGTTTGATTTGGCGATAGCACGGATTTCCTTACCCGTAAGATAGTGCTTAGAGGAGGCTTCCTTTTTATCGTCTTTTTTCTTTTTGAAAATATCGAGAATGCTCATTGCTTACCGCCTTTGTTTGGGATCGAGCGCGTCGCGCAAGCCGTCGCCGATAAAGTTGAAGGCGAGCACCGCCAAAATAATGCACAAGCCGGCGGGAATCCAAACCCAAACGTTGCCCTGTAAGATATCGGGTCTGCTTGAAATGATGGAAACCATCGTTCCCCAGGAAGCATACGGGTCTTTAACGCCGAGATTCAGATAGGAAAGCGTCGATTCGTAGAGGATCATGCTGCCGAGCGACATCGTGGTCGATACGATGATCTGCGGAAGCACGTTGGGGATAAGGTGCTTAAAGATTCGCCTTGCGGGGGAATAGCCCATCGCCTCCGCCGCGACCATGTACTCCTGCTCGCGCAGAAACAGAATTTGTCCGCGCACGAGCCGCGCCATACCCGGCCATGAGAAGACGGATAGCAATACCATCAATAGGTATATGTAGTACTGCCCCGGCACGTTGTTCGAATCGAGCACCGTACCCAAAATCAACATCAACGGCAGGGTCGGCAGACACATGAGGATATCGCAAATTCTCATGATGACGTTATCCACCCAGCCGCCGTAGTACCCCGCAACGCCGCCGAGCACCACGCCGAGCACGGTCGTTAAAATGACCGCGATAAAGCTGACCAAAAGGGAAAGCCGTCCGCCGTACATTAAACGCGTAAATACGTCCATGCCCCTCTCGTCCGAGCCGAGAAGGTGTTTCCCGGAGGGCGCGGCAAGGCTGTTGATGCTTCTTTCCGTGACGATGAGCATCACGCTTCCGCCGTATTCGCCGTCCTCGTCCGCTTCGTCAACATACGAAGAATATTCCAGTTTTCCCGAGTAGTCCGTTTCCGTTTCTCCCCAGGCCCTGTACACGACGGGACCAAACCAGGAAAAGACGAAGAGTATGACGAGCATGATAATGCCCGCGATCGAAAGTTTGGAACGGAAGAAACGCCTTACGACCATACGCATGGGCGACATGAGCTTTACGTTCTTGTCAAGGGGCGTATCGTCGAACTTATCCGCGGCGGCTTCCGCCGCACCCTCTGCGGGAGCGGTCTCCAAAACGACTTGCTTTTCTTCCGCCGTCTCTTGATTCAGTTGTTCTTCAAGATTGTTTTTGTCTTGCATATTTCTGCTCCCTTAAAAGGTTAAGCGGTCAGTTTCACGCGCGGATCGACAAGCCCGTACATTAAGTCGGATAGCAGCACGCCGAGCACCGATAGGAATGCGAGGAACATATTGTAGGTCATGATGACGGGAATATCGCCCTGCATCATGGCTTTTAGCGCATAGTTCCCGATACCCGTTAAATCGAACACCTGCTCCGTGATCATCGCGCCCGAGAAGAGCGAGGGAATGAGTCCCGCAAGTCCCGTAACGATGGGAATGAGCGTATTGCGGAAGGCGTGCTTGTAAATGACCTTATGCTCTTTGAGCCCCTTCGCGCGCGCCGTTCTTATGTAGTCGGCGTTCAGAACTTCGAGCATATTCGTACGCGTCAGTCTCATTCGTCCGCCGATACTTAAAATGACGACGGTCAGAATAGGCAGGAACATATACTTTAAGTAGCTCTCGCTCGAATCCTTGGGCATACCGGATACCGCAAACCAGTGCAGCTTGTTCGCGAAAATATCCTTTAATATCTGCGCGAAGAAGAAGGACGGGAGCGAAATTCCGATAAGCACCAACACGGTGACCACGTAATCGCGGACGCTGTACTGGTGGGTTGCCGCCGTGATTCCGAGCGGGATCGCGATCATAAACTCGAACACCGTGGCGATAAACGCGACGAAGAAGGAAGTTCCGATTCTGTCCGGTCTGAAAATCTCCTTCGCAACGGGAGTTTGGCTGATAAAGCTATCGCCGAAGTCGAGCTTGAAGAAATTCCCGAGCCAGTTAAAATAACCCGTTATGATGTTCGAGTCCAATCCGTAAGCCGCCTTCATGTTGTGGATCATCTCGTCGGTCACCTGATCGGTGGTCTGCGACAATGCGATGATCTTTTGATCGACGAAGTCCGCCGGCATACACCGCACGAGGGCATACAGCACGAGCGACACGCCTAAAAGGATCAACAGCATGAAGAGTACTCTTTTGAGAATGTATTTTGCCATAAAAGTTACCGTTTAATTATTTGACTTCGATTTCCCAAATCTTTTCGAGGGGCGAAGTGTACGGGTTGACGTCCGCACTCAGTCCGCCGACGATCTTTTTCGAGTTGTACGCATAGACGTTCTGTCTCTGATAGATGGGCATTTCCACCGCAAGGTCGAGCACTAAGCCCATTGCGTTTTTATAGATTCCCTTTCTTTCTTCCTCATCCGTGGTCATACGGCCGTCGTCGATAAGCTCGCTCAACTGCGAAATGATTCCGGCTTCTTCACTGTATAAGGTGGTATTGGACAAGATTTCGCGGTAGCCCCAAGCGTATACGGAGGTCGCCGTGGAGTTCTTGTGGTAGACCTGATACATATCGGGGTCGATCGTCGAGCCCCAAGCCGCCGCCCATACTTCGAGCGAGCCCGTTGCAAGTTTGGTGAGCGCCTGCGAATCCGCCTTGACCTCGACGTTCCAGCCGCATTCGTTCAAGAGCTCCGCCGCCTGCTTGAAGACCGAATAGGTGGGGTGCTCGGTGATCGAAGAGCCTGCGATCGTAAACTTATAGTTGAGTTTTGCGCCATTCCCCGCCGCATTGGTATAAGATCTGATCTTGTCTTTCGCTTCCTCTTTACCGTTCCATTGAAGATACGGTCTATCTGCCGCGCCGCTCTCGCCCTCGGGATAAGCCCAGCTCTCTCTGGACATCGGCCAGTCGATGACTTTGCAGGTACCCGTCTCATAGTATTCGGTTGCAAGGCTTGCCTGCATTGCGGACATGATCGCTCTACGCAGGTTGATGTTTTCAACCTTGCCCGCGTTGATGCCGACGTAACCGTAGCCGAGCTGCCATGCGGCGATCGACTCGAAGCCGTCCGCCTTCATATCCTTCAAACGCTGAGAGTTCTTTTGCGTAAGCTGGGGAGATACGAAGTCGATTTCCTTTGCCGCCAGCTTATCGAGCGCGTTTGCGGAGCTGACGTACTGATACTGCACCTTCTCCGTCTTTACGTCGAAGATGAAGTTGTGGTTGGCTTTATAGTAAACGTAGTTGTTTCTCCAAAATTCGTTGCCGGCAGGATTATCTTCGTTCGAAGAATTGGTCGCCTTGTAAGGACCTGCGCCGACGGGAACGCTTACGTGCTGTTCCGACTGAATGACCTTGCCCTGGAAGGACGCGCTTGCGTACTCGACGCCGAATTCGTCGTTTTCGATATTGATCGTTCTGCCGTTCGGATGATCGCTGTCCGCCGTGTAGTAGTGCGCGGGCGCAACCGAGAACGCGAAGTTGAAGATCGCCTTGGGGTCTTTGCCGTCGAGCGTGATTTGAAGTACGTCGTAGGTATCCGCATTCTTGGGAGTGCCGTCCTGATTGTGTTCGCGCGCGATCGTGTAGCTGGTGCCGTTGATCGTGACCGCGGTCTCACTGCCCAGAGGATAATCCGATTCGCCCTTTACCTTGTGACCGAGCGATACGATACCGTCTACGTGGGAATATGCGAGCTCGCCGCCATCTCTACGGTTATTGAGAATGATTTCCTTCGCCTCTGCCGTGAACTGCGTAAGAATGTCGCCCGCCGTTCCCCAGTAGCTCAATACGCTCTCTAAATCGTCCTCGATCTTATCGTTGAAAATATAATCGATCGCCTTGTCCTTCGTATCGTTGGAATCGAGAATGGTTTCTTTATCGAAACTTTCAATATTGTTTTTATCGTCCTTACCGTCCGCACCCTTTCCGTATTTGGGTGTGATGTAACCCTCGAAGAGGAAGAATCTGAAAGCCTCGCCCTTCGTCCCCTCGAACTTCGAAGCCCACTTTTTGTAGGGCGACGTATCCGACTCTAAGTCGTAGGATTCCAACGACGCATTGAAATCGGAATTGAGCTCTTTTTCAAAGGTCTCACGGACGAGCTCGTAATCTTCAAGGAGCTTTGCCCTGTAATCTTCTTCCGTAGGATTTTCCTTTTTCAACGACGTAGCGGGATCCTTGATCAAGACGGCGTCCTTGTAACCGGCGCTGACGTTCCACTTCGAAATCGCGTCCTTCATCTGGTCGTAGGGCGCGGAATAAGAATTGCCGGAGCCTCCGCCGACGTGGAATCTGTCCTGCTTATACACGTTGACCAATTCTCTTCTTCTTGCACGCGCCTTGGTCTCGGCATTTTTGGTATCCTGATCCTGCGCCGAGTTGATTTCGGAGCTGCTGAGATTCTGTTGCGTTCTGTACTTGGCAAGTCCCTGGATCTTGGTGGAGTACATCGTCGAAGAGCCCGTATAGACGGGATCGAGATACTCGTAGATATTGAACATAACGTCGTTGATGGTGAGCGGCTTTCCGTCCGAGAATTGAAG
>JAIDSX010000121.1 GCA_029060985.1 Clostridia bacterium
GGCGCATATCGGGATAGGCAAGCTGTGCGATTGCCGCACCGTCCTCGAAATATGCGAGCGAATGCACAATGCTTTCCGGATGAACGACAGCCTCTATCTGCGAATACTCCGCCCCGTACAGCCATTTCGCTTCGATCACCTCGTAGCCCTTGTTCAGAAGCGTTGCGCTGTCGATCGTCACCTTTGCACCCATGTCCCACGTAGGATGCTTTAATGCGTCCGCCGCCGTGGCGCGGGCAAGTCCTTCCTTGCTCTTGCCGAAAAACGGACCGCCGCTTGCAGTGAGCACCAACTTGGAAAAGCGGGTATCGCGGCGGAAGGAAAGCGCCTGAAAGAGCGCGGAATGCTCGCTGTCCACGGGAACGATCTCCACGCCGTTCTTTTTCGCCAAAGCCGTTACAAGTTCCCCGCCGCAGACGAGGGATTCCTTATTTGCAAGCGCAACCGTCTTGCCCGCTTTCACCGCCGCAAGCGTGTATTTCAGTCCCGCAAAGCCACCCGCCGCAATCAATGCGACGTCGCAGTCCGCAAATACGGATTCAAGATCATCTCTTTCTTCCTTTGCGGCACAATACGCAACGCGCGGAGAGAACTCTTTTTTCAGCGCGTTCAGTCCCTCTTCGTCGCGCCCTGCAACGAGCGTGGAAAAGGAGAAGCGTTCGGGATTCTCCCGCACGATCCGAACCGTTTGTTTTCCGATATTGCCCGTACAGCCGACGAGTGCGATTTTCTTCATCATCGTTTTTAAGCAAAATGTCCGCTTGTCGGAGCGGACAAATTATCCTTCTTAATATATGCGCGTCATTACGACATAATGAACATAATGCGGATCGTAAATATCAGACAGACCGCAAGCCCCGCGTAGAGCGAGGAATCGATCCGATCGAGAAGTCCTCCGTGTCCGGGAAGCATTTTACCCATATCTTTGATACCGAGCTTGCGTTTGATCGCGCTCTCTACCAAATCACCGAACTGTGCAAAGAAGGATGAGATTACGCCCACGCCGAGGAAAAGATACAGGCTTTCCCATTCGAAAACGATATTGTCAAAAGACCCTACTCCTGTA
>JAIDSX010000122.1 GCA_029060985.1 Clostridia bacterium
CCGCGTCTCCGTGTTCGTCGATATAGCACTGCAAAATATCCGGGTCATCATCCTCGTCGCCGTCCACTTCAAGGCTTCTTTTGATATTGAAATAATCGCGCTCAAAATATTTGTCGATTCCCTTGTCGATATTGTCGAGATACTTTTCTTTATTGGCGCTCGGCGCGAACACGTATACGCTCAACAAAGCAACCGTCAGAATGACAAGTGTAGCCGCTACTCCGACGATTGAAAAAATAATCGGCTTGAAGTGCTTCTTCCAAAAAGTCATAAACTTAGAAGGCTCTTTTACTTTCGGTTCGGAAGGCATGGGCGCGGAAAGCTCCTCTCCCATGAGCGCACCTGCGCTTATTTGAAGAGCCTTGCTCAACTGTTCTAGATATTCGAGCGACGGCACGCTCTCTCCCGTTTCCCACTTGCTGATCAGTTGATTGGAAACGTGCATAGCGTCCGCCAGATCCTTTTGCGTCATATTGAGTTCTTTGCGCCGTTCTTTAATTTTTTCCGCAATCTTTGCAATCTCCATTCCGCACCTCGTATCGCCTAAATTACTTCAATTATATCACCGTTTCTCAACGAATTCTATAAAAATCATTCCACGATTCGTGGAATGACGATAAAATATAAAAAACCGCCCGATAACGGGCGGTTTGTTTTTTAATATTTCGTGACCTTGACGGACTTGATGATGATCGGCTTATCGATCGGAGTATTGAAGTTCGCAACGGCATCACCCTTTGCAACGTCCTCGAACGGATCGTAACGGTTGAGCGTTTGCGTGATCTCGTCGGTGAAGCTCGTGTCCTCGTCAAGAGTATCCTGATACTCTTTGATTGCGGCAAAGAGTCCCTTTTCGAGCTCGTTTTCGTAATCGTCCGTATCGGCTTTGCCGAACACGCAATATGCATTATCCTTACTGCTGCTCGAGCTGCCGAGGTAGGTATAGAAGAGCGAGGTCGCACTGTTCGTGGAATAGCGCACTCTTTGGGTGGAATTGCCGTCGTTGTCCTTTCCGCCGTCCGCGCGTTCTACCACGACGTCACCGTTGAACGAGCCCTTGGGTGTATAGTACATGACGAGCGCGCCCTGCGAGTGACGGTTATCCCTCGAGCCTTCGTTTACGACGCCGTTATCCGAAAATTCACCGTACACGGAATACAGCGGGGTCTTTTCCTCGTTCGCCATCCACACGGACTGCGTAAAGGTGATTCCCTTCTCCTCTTCGAGCTGCTTGACAGCAGTCAGGTAATCTACCTCTTCGAGCTCGCCGTCAACAAGCTTATACCCGCCCGAATAAAGCGCGTCGTTCTCCTTATAGTCGTGAATGCACAGCCCGTCGTAGAAGCCCGCGTCCGCAAGCTCGATAAAGTGCTGAACGGTCTTGGGCGCGTCGTTTCTCGAAAGCGTATATTTGACGGTGTAATCCTTACCGTTGAACGAATAGGTAATTTTGACCTCGGGGTGCTGCGTCGTGCAGCCCGCAAAAGTGCCGAGCGCACACGCGCCGAGCGTAAGTACTGTCGCAAGCGAAAGTATACGGCGAACTCTGTGTTTCATGGAAATCCTCCTCGAATGATTCTATTTTACCCGTTCTTATTCAATCCGTCAAGCGTTTTCGCGGGGCGCAATAAAAAACGATGCCCAAGGCGTGCGCCTTGGGCATCGTAAATTGAATTAAATTACTCGAGAACGGC
>JAIDSX010000123.1 GCA_029060985.1 Clostridia bacterium
CCTATATCAATATCGACCCCGGTACGATGAGTCCCTATCAGCACGGGGAAGTGTTCGTCACCGAGGACGGTGCGGAGACCGATCTCGATTTGGGACACTACGAGCGGTTTATCGACGAAAACCTCAATAAGTTCTCTAACCTGACGACGGGAAAGGTTTATTGGAACGTGCTCAATAAGGAGCGCAACGGCGAATACCTCGGTCAGACGGTGCAGGTCATTCCCCATATCACGAACGAGATCAAGTCCTTTATCTATCAAGTCGGCAAATCGACGGGGGCGGATATCGTCATCACGGAGATCGGCGGCACGACGGGCGATATCGAGAGCCAACCCTTTATCGAAGCGATCCGTCAGGTTTCGCGCGAAGTGGGGCGGGATAACTGCTGCTTCATTCACGTAACGCTCGTGCCCTATATCAGCGGTTCGTGCGAATTTAAGAGCAAGCCCACGCAGCATTCCGTCAAGGAATTACAGGGTATGGGAATCAATCCCGATATTATCGTAGCGCGCGTAGACGAGCCGATGCCCGAGGGTATCCGCGAAAAAATCGCCATGTTCTGTAACGTCGCGCCCGAGTGCTGTATCGAAAACCTTACGGTGCCCGTTCTCTACGAAGCGCCGATCATGCTTGAAAAGAGCAATCTTTCCACGACGGTATGTAAGATTTTGCACCTCGACGCGAACGCGATCGATATGACCGAATGGGAGGAAATGTTAAAGCGCATTCACGCGCGGAGCAAAAAGGTGAAAATCGCGCTCTGCGGAAAGTACGTTCAGCTGCACGACGCATACCTTTCGATTGCGGAGGCGCTTGCGCACGGCGGCTACGAGACGGACGCGAAGGTCGAGATCGAGTGGATCGATACGGAAACCATTACGTCGAAGAACGTTGCCGAAAAACTCAAAGGGGTTGACGGCGTGCTCGTTCCCGGCGGATTCGGAAACCGCGGTATCGAGGGGAAGGTGCTTGCCTGCAAATACGCAAGAGAGCACAATTTGCCTTACCTCGGAATCTGCCTTGGTATGCAGGTTGCGGCAATCGAGTTTGCGCGCTCCGTTTTAGGGTTTGAAGACGCGAATTCCTCCGAGTTCTGCCCCGAGGGAAAAAATTCCGTCATCGACCTTATGCCCGATCAGTACGGCGTAAAGATGGGGGGCACGATGCGCCTTGGCGCATATCCTTGCAAAGTGCTTGGGAAACAGTTGAAAAAAGCATATAACGCAGACGAAATTTTCGAGCGTCACCGCCACCGTTTCGAGTTCAATAACGACTACCGCGAGCTCTTCGAACAAAACGGCATGAAGATTTCGGGAACGTCTCCCGACGGTCTTTTGTGCGAGGCGATTGAATATGATAAAAACGATTTCTTCGTGGGCGTGCAGTTCCACCCCGAATTCAAGTCCCGTCCCAACAATGCGCACCCGCTCTTCCGTGAGTTCGTGCGCGCGGCGGTAAATTATCAGAATAAGAAGTAAATAATAATGAAAATCAACGAACGCTTTCTCGAACTTAAAGACAGCTATCTCTTTGCCAAAGTGGGGCAAAAGACGTCGGAATACAAGTTAAAACACCCCGAAAAGAAGGTCATACGCCTTTCGATCGGCGACGTAACGCGTCCGCTTGCACCCTGCGTGATCAAAGCAATGCAGAAAGCGGTTTCGGATATGTCTAAAAAAGAGACGTTTAAGGGCTACGGTCCGGACCGTTTCTGCTACGGCTACGACGCGCTGATCGATTCCATCAAGGGCAGCTATTTGAAAAAGGGCGTAAAGCTCGAATCGGAGGAAGTGTTTATTTCGGACGGTGCAAAGTCCGATCTCGGAAACATTCTCGATCTGTTTTCCGAAGAGAATACGGTGCTCGTGCCCGATCCCGTCTATCCCGTCTACGTCGATACGAACGTCATGGGCGGGCGCAAGATCGTGTATGCGGACGCGACCGAGAAAAACGGGTTTTTGCCTATGCCCGATAAAAAGGTAAAGGCGGATATCATATATATCTGTTCGCCCAACAATCCCACGGGCGCGGCGTATACGCGCGAACAGCTCAAAGCGTGGGTGGAATACGCCTTAAAGGAGAATGCGGTCATTCTCTACGACGCGGCGTACGAATACTTTATCGAGGATAGCGCGCTTGCGCGGAGCATTTTCGAGGTGGAGGGCGCACGCGAATGTGCGATCGAGTTCTGTTCCTTCTCCAAAACGGCGGGCTTTACGGGCGTCAGATGCGGCTATACGATCGTTCCCAAGGAGCTTATCCGCGGGGGCGCAAGCCTCAGCCGTCTTTGGGCGCGCCGCCAGAGCACGAAATTCAACGGCGTATCCTATATTTCGCAGATGGGCGCCGCCGCGGTATTTACGGAAGAGGGCGAGAGGGAAATCCGCGAAAACATTGCATACTATAAAAAGAACGCCGGGACGGTTGCGCGTTGTCTCGATAAACTGAATATCTTTTACACGGGCGGAAAAAATTCGCCCTATCTGTGGCTGAAATGCCCCCGCGGCATGGATAGCTGGGAATTTTTCGATTATCTTCTCGAAAACGCAAACGTGGTGGGAACGCCCGGTAGCGGTTTCGGTAAAAACGGCGACGGATTCTTCCGTCTGACCGCGTTCGGCGACGCAGACGAAACGGTAGAAGCCTGCGAGCGCATAGAACGTTTATTGAAATAAAGGGGAATAACATGAGTATTGATCGGAGCGCGGGCGTGCTTTGTCATATTTCCTCACTTCCGGGGAAGTACGGCATCGGGTCGCTTGGAAAGGAAGCGCATGCGTTTGCCCGCCAAATAAAAAAGAGCGGTTTTACCTATTGGCAAATACTTCCGCTCGTTCAAACGGGGTTTGGCGATTCGCCCTATCAGTCGGTTTCGTCCGATTCGGGGAATCCCTATTTTATCGACCTCGAAGAACTGAAAAAGCAAAAACTTTTAACGAAGAGCGAGCTGAAAGCGTGTAGAAAGAAGGGCGAATTAGATTACGGCACGCTTTACGAAGAGCGTTATAAAACGCTGAAAACAGCGTTTTCGCGCTTTAATTTTGAAAACGAAGACTTCCGCGCCTTCGTGAGAAGCGGAAAAGCGGAGGATTACGCGCTGTTTATGACGGCGAAATCCGTCTACGGCGGCTCTTTTTGCGACTGGGAAGCGCCGCTTCGGGATCACGAAGAGGAAGCGCTTGAAAAATTGCGCACCGATCACCATGAAGAGTATCTCTTTTGGCAGTTTTTGCAATATGAATTTGATTTAGAGTGGCGTTCATTAAAAGAGGAATGCCGTAAAATCGGTTTGAAAATCGTCGGCGATATTCCTTTGTACGTTGCCTACGACAGCGCGGACGTTTGGGCGCATTCGAAGCTCTTTAAGCTCGATAAAGAGAAGAAGTGCGAAAAGGTTGCAGGCGTTCCGCCCGATTACTTTTCGGAGAAGGGTCAGCTTTGGGGCAATCCCATTTACGATTGGAAAGCGCACGAAAAGACGGATTTCGAATGGTGGAAAAAACGTTTCGAGAACGCGTTTGCGCTTTACGACGTTGTGAGAATCGACCACTTCCGCGGAATCGACCGCTACTATGAAATCGACGCGGGCGCGGAGGACGCAACGAAGGGCGAATGGAAGGACGGACCGAAGGACCAGCTCTTTAAA
>JAIDSX010000124.1 GCA_029060985.1 Clostridia bacterium
TTACCTTACTAATACGAAAAAAGCCTTATGAAAAGGCTTTTCGTTTTTAGATAGCGGCTTTCGCCTTGGTGCAGAGCTCTGCGAACGCGTTCGCGTCGCTGACTGCAAGGTCTGCAAGCACTTTACGGTTGAGCTCGATCCCCGCAACCTTCAAGCCGTGCATGAGCTTGGAATAGGAAAGTCCGTTGAGTCTTGCACCCGCGTTGATACGCGCGATCCAAAGGCTGCGCATATCGCGTTTTCTGTGCTTTCTGCCGATGTAGGCATAGTTCAAGGACTTCATGACCGCTTCGCGAGCGATACGGTAGTTCTTGCTCTTGTTTCCGAAATAGCCCTTCGCGAGCTTAAAAATCTTTCTACGTTTTTTAACGGCGTTTACGCCTCTCTTAATACGCATATCTCATTCCCTCCCGTCAATCCTTATAAGGAATCATTCTCTTGACTGTGTTTTCCTGCGTGGAAGAAACGAGCGTCGTCTGACGAAGATTTCTCTTTCTCTTCCTGTTCTTGGTTTCCGCTTTGTGGTTCTTGCCGCCGTGGGGTCTGTTGACCTTACCGCTGCCCGTGAGCCAGAAGCGCTTTTTGCTACCGCTGTGCGATTTCTGTTTCGGCATATCTTTGTCCTCCAAATATTTTCTTTTTTAGTCTTTTCCCGCTGTTACTTCTTCGCGGGAGCAAGGATCAGAATAATGTTCCTGCCTTCCATGTTGAGCGGCTTTTCAACGACGCACACGTCTTTGAGGGATTCCGCAAAGTTCGTCATAACGTCCTTTGCAAGCGAGGAGTGCGCCATCTGTCTGCCCCTTAAACGAATGGAAACCTTTACTTTGTTTCCCACGTCAAGGAATTTACGCGCCTGCTTCTCCTTCACCTTCAAATCGCCCACGTCGATCGTCATGGAGAGCTGCACCTCTTTGAGTTCGACGATCTTTTGATTCTTGCGGTTTTCCTTTTCCTTCTTCGCAAGGTCGAACTTGTACTTGCCCCAGTCCATGATTTTGCAGACGGGCGGCACTGCGTTCGGCGAAATTTTAACGAGGTCGAGGCTCTCTTCCTCTGCAAGCCGCATCGCCTCTTTCGGCGACATCACGCCAAGCATCTCTCCCGTGGAGGAAATCACACGGATTTCCCGATCGCGGATCGCCGCGTTCACTTGATTCTGCGCTTTGATAATTTTATACCTCTCAACAAAAAAGTACGGGTCGCGCAAAGCGCAACCCGTGAAATTTCCTTAAAATACGGCACTTGACCGTTCCGAAAATATCGACCCGCAACACCTCTGTGTTCGCGGAGAGAAGGGTTGACCTCTGCTTGACTTTATAAGAATACCATAAAGAAACGCCTTTGTCAACCGATTTTCACAGCTTTTTCAGCCCTTTTTGATCGCTTCGGCAGGCTTTTGCCGCGAAATCTTTTTAAGAGGCAGGCTTGTGGCGAGGAAAAGTGCGCCAAACGAGCCGAAAATCAGAATCAGCCAGGTAAACAGCGTGTAGCCCACCGTCACGAGTCCCGCGATCATGGATTTTGCAAGCAGGGTATTGAGCAGGAATATGAAGATTGCCGAAAGAGCCGCGCTCAGCGCAAATACCGTTATAGAAAGTATCGCCGCCTGACAAAAATAAATCTTTGCGATGTCGCTTGCCCGCGCGCCCAGCGCGCGCAGAATGCCGATCTCCTTCCTCTGGGCGATAATATTGTAGGAAATAAGACTGACGACCACGAGCAGAGTGACGACGATCATGACGACGCCGATGGTGAGGAACGCATAGCCGAGAACTCTTTGCAGAGACTCGTTGCCGTAGATTGTCTGCGAATAAGCAAAATTCGTTTTGACGCCGTATTCATAGCGGAGCGTATTCAAAAGCCGCCTTATCGTTCCCGCGGACAGATTTTGCACGTTCAGCAGTACTTTATTCGTGCGTACGACGTCGCCCATAAGCTCCGCCATGCCCTCGTTTCCCAGAATGACCTCGCAGGAGCCTCTTTCTTCTTCGTCGCTCGTTCCCATCATGACGCCCGCAATTTTATAGGTCTTTTCTATCACTTTACTGCCCCGCCTAACGGTAAGGCTTATCGCATCTCCCAGATGCTCGGGGTACTGTTTGACCGTATAGACCGTTTCGCCTATATCGAAATCGTAGTCGCCGCTCACAAATTCCTCATACTTGATTTCGTTACCGAACACGCGGTTGTAAAGTCTTGCGGGAATAATGATCTCGTCTGCGTTCAGGGAAATATCCCTGCTCCCCACGCACGTTTCCGCGCCGGACGTCAAAACGAGTGCGTTTATATAGGACAGGGTATTGTTATGAAACGAAGTCCTATCGCTGTAGTGTACGCCTCCCTGAAACGTAACGGTTTCGGGATCGTTTTTCATAACGGAATAGTAGGTTTGCCAATGCAGATAAAAATCGCGCGTACAGTAGATCACATAATAAATATTATTTTGGCGAAAGTCCTTCGTCTCTTTGTAAAGCTTATATTCCGCTTTTTTGCTTCTATCGGGTCGATTCGACGATTCGATGACTTGACCCGTGGCTTCGTCAATGGAAAGGCTTTCCTCGTAATACTTGTGATCCGTCTTGACGACGCCCGCAAGCTGTACTTCGCTGTCCGCGCTGATACCTCTCTCGCGAAGCCAAATCGTCTTTCCGACGAGCGTCTGATAGTTATACCGCCCGTCGTCAAGGGGGATCAGCTCGTCGCCCTCCCGCACGCAATACCACGGTTTACGGTCTGTGCCGGTAGAGCTCCACGTATTACGTTTCATACTATCGATTAAATAATCGGTCGCATATACGCTGTTATCCGTAAGCTCGACTGCTCCTTCGTACAATTCGAGTCCCAATCCGTCAAGCGTTGCCCTTTCCTCCACGATATACGCATTGAGACCTTGCACGATATTTCCGGTCGGATTTTCCAGATAGGGAATCTCTTCTATCTCACTGCGGAAATTGCTGTCGTCATCAAACGGACGCAGACCGCCAGGGTTGTTCAATATATTCGCGTTCTCGTCATATTGGGCGAGCGTAATATAGTCAAGTTCGTTTTTGACGATCGTCTCGGCAATGGAGCGCTCGGCAGTAAACGACGCAAAAACCTCTGCAAACGCAAGCACGGTCACCGCAAGGATCGCAATGATGAAAGTCATTACACTGCGGATTTTCTTTTTGCCGAAGTTGCGCCAGCCCATGCGCAGAGAAAGAGCGGTGGGAAGATGCGATTTGATTCCCCCGTCCGCCTGTTTTTTCTCCTCTGAAACCTCGGGCGCACTGTCAGAGATGATCCGTCCGTCCTTGATTTCAATAATTCGGTCGGCGTATTTTTGGGCGGATTCGCTATCATGCGATACGATAAGGACGAGTTTTTCTTCGGAGAGTGATTTGAGTATATTGAATATCTCTTCGCTGTTTTCGCTGTCGAGATTCCCCGTCGGCTCGTCCGCCAAAATTATTTCGCAGTCCTTGACGATCGCGCGCGCAATCGCAACGCGCTGCTGCTCCCCGCCCGAAAGCTCGGAGGGAAGCCGCTTTTCATATCCCGCAAGCCCCACTTTTTCGAGCGCGCGTCCCACGCGCTCCTCGGTATCCTTTACGTTTTGCAGTTGAAGCGCAAGGCGGACGTTCTGCCCGATCGTTTCATCTTCGAGCAGTGCAAATTCCTGAAAGACGAAGCTGGAATACTCGTTGCGCAGATCGTCGAGCATTCTCCCCGCGGGCTGTACGCCGTTGATTTCAAGCGTACCCTCGGTGGGAGTATCCAAAAGTCCGATAATATTGAGGAGCGTCGATTTACCGCTCCCGCTCTTGCCGAGCAGAAAAACCATGCCGCGCGAAGGCAGGGTAAGGCTGATTCCCTTCAACGCCTCATGGCTGCCGCCCTTTTTCGAGCGATACGTCTTTTTAACGTTATTTAGTACGATCATAGCTTCATTATACCACGCGCCCGTGTTTTGTCAATATTAGCCCCGTAAAAAAGCACACCGCTTCTTTGGCGGTGTGCTTAAATCAATTTTCTCAGAAAATAATTTTTTCGTCGTTCTCTTTTTTGAGAAGCGCGAAGAAGTCGTCCTTGTTCATCGCGCCGATATCGCCCTCGCCGCGCTTGCGGACGGAGACGGTCTTCTCCTCCACTTCCTTGTCGCCGACGATCAGCTTATAGGGCACTTTCTCCATCTCCGCGTCGAGGATCTTCTTTCCGATCTTCTCTTTTCTAAGGTCTGCGGAGGCGCGAAGCCCCATATCGTTCATCGCCTTTACGAGCTCCTTCGCATACTCCGCCGCACGGTCGGTGACGGGAAGAACCTTGACCTGTTCGGGCGCGAGCCACACGGGGAACTTGCCCGCGTAGTGCTCGATCAAAATTCCGATAAAGCGCTCGATCGAGCCGAACGCCACGCGGTGGATCATGATCGGACGGTGCTTCATTCCGTCCTCGCCCGTGTATTCGAGGTCGAATCTCTGCGGCATCTGGAAGTCGAGCTGGATCGTTCCGCACTGCCAAGTCCTCTTAATGCTGTCTTCGAGGTGGAAGTCGATTTTCGGTCCGTAGAACGCGCCGTCCCCCTCGTTGACGACGTAGGGAAGTTTGAGTTCGTCGAGCGCCGCTTTCAAAGCGTTGGTCGCCGCTTCCCAATCCTCGTCCGAGCCCATGCTGTCCTTCGGGCGGGTAGAGAGCTCCACGTGATATTTGAAGCCGAAGAGGGAATACACCTCGTCGATAATGCGCACGACCCCTTTGATTTCGTCCGTGATCTGTTCGGGAAGCATGAAGATATGCGCGTCGTCCTGCGTGAAGCAGCGAACTCTCATGAGCCCGTGGAGCTGTCCGCTCTTCTCGTGGCGGTGCACAAGCCCCAATTCGCCCATACGGATAGGCAGGTCTTTATAGCTGTGCGGGGTGAGCTTATAAACAAGCATTCCGCCGGGGCAGTTCATGGGCTTTACCGCGCAGTCCTCCCCGTCGATCTTCGTCGTGTACATATTATCCTTGTAGTGCTCCCAGTGCCCCGAATTTTCCCAGAGGGTACGGGTCATGATCATGGGCGTCTGCACCTCGACGTAGCCTTCGCGTCTGTGAAGCTGACGCCAGTAATCGACGAGCACGTTCTTTAAGACCATGCCGTTGGGAAGGAAGAACGGAAAGCCCTTGCCCTCGTTCATGAGCGCAAAGAGTTTGAGCTCCTTGCCGAGCTTTACGTGGTCGCGCTTCTTCGCCTCTTCGAGCATCTGGAAGTATTCGTCCATCTCCTCTTTCTTCGCGAACGCCGTGCCGTAAATACGGGTGAGCATCTTTTTCTTTTCGTCGCCGCGCCAGTACGCGCCCGCGATCGAAACGAGCTTGAACGCTTTGAGCTTCCCCGTCGAAGGCAGGTGCGGTCCGCGGCACAAATCGGTGAACGAGCCCTGTTTATAGAAGGAAATTTCCTCGCCTTCGGGCAGATCCTGAATGAGCTCCACTTTGTAGTTTTCGTGGAATTTGCTCATGAATACGATCGCGTCCTCTTTGGGAAGGGTAAAGCGTTCGATGGGAAAATCCGCCTTTACGATCTTTTTCATCTCCGCTTCGATTTTGGAAAAGTCGTCCATCGTAATGGGCGTTTTGAAATCCACGTCGTAATAAAAGCCGTTTTCGATGACGGGACCGATCGCAAGCTTGCAGGTCGGGAACACCGTTTTAAGCGCCTGTGCGAGCACGTGCGCGCAGGTGTGGCGGTAAACTTCCAGCCCCTCTTTGTCTTTGAGCGTCACGATTTCCACGCGGTCGCCTTCCTTCAAAGGCGCGCTCAAATCGACGAGCTTGCCGTTGACCTTCGCCGCGACGGCAGCCCGCGCAAGTCCCTCCGAAATCGCCTTGGCGGCGTCCTTCGAGTCCGCGCCGTCCTTTAACCCAAGCTCGTCCCCGTTCTTTAATAAAATCTTCATAACCCTCTCCTTTTTTGGATTTTATCGTTTTTTGTTTACTTTTTGTAACAATTTTAGCCGTTTATGCGTGACATAATACTTTGCAGGCATTTGAAAAATAAAAAATACGCCCTAAAAATCCCCTTGACGGGAGATTTAAGGACGCATAACTCTACGCGCGGTTCCACCTTAATTATCGGAAAAACGATTCCGATCGCTTATTTATCAATATGGAGTTTTACAGGGAAAGCGGTTTCGCTTATCGTTTCTTTTACGCCCCTTTCAGCCGCGGGCGGCGCTCTCTGAAAAAAGAAGGTCGAAGGCTACTTGTCTTTCTAAATCGTATTGTAGTCTTCTTTCTCCGTTTTGTCAACCAAAACACGACGGTTTTCAAGAAAATATCGCGCGCTCGGCAAAATACTTTTGCAGGAAGTCCCCAAGCGAGGCGTCCACT
>JAIDSX010000125.1 GCA_029060985.1 Clostridia bacterium
TTGCAGGAGGATATCAAGCTCGAAAAAAACAATAAGCATAACGTGAGCGTGGTCATCGACAGGCTCGTCGTCAAAGAGGGGATTTTAAGCAGATTGACCGAGAGCCTCGAAGCGGCGCTCCGCCTTGCGGACGGACTTGTGACCGTCTCCTGCGGGGAAGAGGAAACGCTGTATTCCTCCCGCTACGCCTGTCCCGACTGCGGCATTTCGATCGAAGAGATCGAGCCCCGCTTATTCTCCTTCAACACCCCGTGGGGCGCGTGCCCCGAGTGCTCGGGGCTCGGCTTTAAGCAGTCCGTCGATCCCGACCTCATTTGTCCCGATAAGACAAAGACCATCCGCGAGGGCGCGATCCATGCGGGCGGGTGGATGCTCGACAGCAACTCGACCAACCTCATGTACGTGACCGCGCTTGCAAAGCACTACGGCTTCTCCATCGACACGCCCGTCAAGGATCTGCCTAAGAGCGCGTACGACATCATCATGTACGGAAACGGGGGCGAGGAAATCGACCTTAGCTATAACACCCGCTCTTTTTCGGGCAGCTATAAAATGAAGTGGGAGGGGTTCGTCAACAACCTCGAACGCCGTTACAAGAGCACTTCGTCCGACGGCGTGAAGTACGATATCGAACGGTATATGCGCACGACGGACTGTCCCGCCTGCCGCGGCAAACGCTTAAAAAAAGAGGCGCTTGCGGTCACGGTGGGGGGCAAGAACATTTTCGACGCGTGCGATATGTCCGTCAAAGATTTGAAAGACTTTATGGCGGGACTTACGCTTACCGAAACGCAGAGGGCGATCGCGGGCGTGATCTTAAAGGAAATCGATAAACGCCTCGACTTTCTCGTCGGCGTGGGGCTCGACTATTTAACGCTCACACGGAGCGCCGCGACTCTGTCGGGCGGCGAGAGCCAGCGCATTCGGCTTGCTACGCAGATCGGCTCTGCGCTCTCGGGCGTACTGTACATTCTCGACGAGCCGAGTATCGGACTGCACCAGCGCGACAACGAAAAGCTGCTCTCTTCCTTGAAGGGCTTGCGCGATATCGGCAATACGCTCATTGTCGTCGAGCACGACGAGGAGACCATTCGCGAAGCGGACTATATCGTGGATGTAGGACCATTTGCGGGCGTGCACGGGGGCGAGATCGTTGCGTGCGGAACGCAGGAAGATATCATGAACGAGCCCCGCTCCGTTACGGGAGACTATCTTGCGGGGAGAAAGAAAATCGAAGTGCCGACTGTGAGGAAACAGCCCGACGGCAGATGGCTGAAAGTATGCGATTGCAGACAAAACAACCTTAAAGGCATTACGGCGGAAATTCCCGCGGGACTGATTACGGCGGTCACGGGCGTTTCGGGGTCGGGCAAATCCTCGCTTGTCAACGAAATCATTTTGCCCATCCTTTCCGAAAAGCTGGGCGGCGCGCACCTTCCCTTGGGCAAGAGCGGCGAAGCGGAGGGAACGGAGCACTTCGATAAAGTCATTGCAATCGACCAATCCCCGATAGGGCGTACGCCACGCTCCAACCCCGCAACCTATACGGGAGTGTTCTCCGCGATCCGCGAGCTCTTTGCCGCCACGCAGGACGCGCGCACGATGGGCTATAAGGCGGGAAGATTCTCCTTCAACGTCGCGGGCGGACGGTGCGAGAACTGCGAGGGCGACGGCATCATGAAAATCGAAATGCACTTCCTGCCCGATGTGTTCGTTCCCTGCGAGGTGTGCGGGGGCAAACGCTATAACCGCGAAACGCTCGAAGTCAAGTACAAGGGCAAGTCGATTGCAGACGTTCTCGATATGACCGTCGAGGAAGCGTGCGACTTCTTCCGCCCCGTGCCCTCGGTATATAACAAAATTTCCACGCTCAAAGAAGTGGGCTTGGGGTACATTAAATTGGGACAAAGCTCCACCACTCTTTCGGGCGGCGAGGCGCAGAGAGTCAAACTTGCGACCGAGCTTAGTAAGCGCTCCACGGGCAAGACATTCTATATTCTGGACGAGCCCACGACGGGGCTTTCGAGCTACGACGTGCAGAAGCTCGTCGATATCCTGTTAAGACTCAGAGAGGGCGGAAATACCGTGCTCGTCATTGAGCACAACCTCGACGTCATTAAAATCGCCGACCATATCATCGACCTCGGACCGGAAGGGGGCGACGGCGGCGGCACGATCGTCACAACAGGCAGTCCCGAAGAGGTTGCAAAGTGTGAAAAGAGCTACACGGGGCAATTCTTGAAGGAAGTGCTTGGATGACGGATTTTGAAAAGCTGTTTTCGCAGGGAGAAGCGAATCAAGAAAAACTTCTGAAAAACGGATTTATAAAAACGGAGAGCGGGTATTACAGGGAGAGCCCGTTAATGGATTTTCTGCTCCGCACGACTGTCACGGAAGACGGCAAGGTGAACGCGGAGCTCTTCGATCCCGAAGCGGACGCGCCGTACACCCTGCACCTTGTATCGGGCGCGGAGGGGAGCTTCGTGGGGGAAGTCAGAAAGGCTTACGAGAATGCGCTTTTGGAAATTGCCGAAGCCTGTTTCGATCGGGCGGTATTCAAGAGCAAATACGCCAAAAATCTGTTGGAATACGCCGAAGAAAAGTACGGCGAGCGTTGCGAATATCTTTGGGAGAAGTTTCCCGAAAACGGCGTTCTTCGCCGCGCGGACAACCGCAAGTGGTACGCCGCGATTCTGACGACGAACGGAAACAAGGTAGGGCTATCCACAGACAATATCGTGGAAATTGTCGATTTACGCGCGGAGGAAGTCGAAGTTCAAAGACTTATCCACAGCCGCGGCTTTGCCCCCGCGTGGCATATGAACAAAAAGAGCTGGATCACGGTTTTGCTGGACGGCTCGGTGGAGTTATCCACAATCAAGGAAATGGTTGACAAAAGCAGAAGTCTTGCATTAAAATAACGGCGGGGATAATATTATGAACGAAAGGAATCGGAAATTAGGTGAGGAGCGCTCCGTGATCCGCGAGCTCTTCGAATACGGCAAACAGCGCGCTAAGGAAATCGGCAGGGAGAACGTGTTTGATTTTTCCATCGGCAATCCCTCCGCGCCCGCGCCCGACTGCGTGAAGGAGGAGATCATTCGGCTCTTGAACGAAGTGCCTTCGAACGAGCTTCACGGCTACACCTCCGCACAGGGCGATCCTTCGGTGCGCGAGGCGGTTTCAAAATATCTGCATAGCGCGTTCGGCGCGAAAATTTCCGCAAACCATATCTACATGAGCTGCGGGGCGGCGGCTTCTCTTACGGTCGCGCTCAACGCGATACTCACGGGCGGCGAAGAGGTTATCGTGCTTGCACCATACTTCCCCGAATACCGCGTGTTCATCGAGGGCGCGCACGGCGTCTGTAAAGAGGTCGCAACGGATAAAAACTTCCGCCTTGATTTGACCGCGCTTGATAAAGCGATCACGAAGAACACGGCGGCGGTCATTCTCAATTCCCCCAACAACCCCACGGGCGTGGTGTATCGGGAAGAGGAGATCAAAGGGCTTGCCGCGCTACTCAACAAGAAGAGCAAGGAATACAAAAAGCCCGTCTATTTGATTTCAGACGAGCCGTACAGAGAGCTCACCTACGGCGCAGCCGTTCCCTTCCCCGCAAACTATTACGACAACACGATCGTGTGCTATTCCTTCTCCAAGTGCCTGACCCTTGCGGGCGAGCGTATCGGGTATTTGGCGGTGAACGATCGCGCGGAGAATGCGGACGCATTGTATGCGGCGTGCGCAGGCGCGGGCAGAGAACTTGGTTTCGTGTGCGCTCCCGCACTCTTTCAGCAGGTAATAAAAAAGTGCCTCGGAATGACCTCGGACAGAAGCGTTTACGAAAGAAACCGCGCGCTTTTGTACGGCGCGCTCACGGACATGGGGTACACCGCAGTCGAGCCGGACGGCGCGTTCTATCTGTTTGTAAAGAGCTTAGAACCCGACGCAAACGCATTCTGCGAACGCGCAAAGAAATACGAGCTGCTGCTCGTTCCTTCCGACAGCTTCGGGGTAAAGGGGTACGTAAGAATTTCCTACTGCGTTCCTACTCAGATGATCCAAAAATCCCTTCCCGCCTTCGAAAAGCTGGCGAAGGATTACTTAGGATAAAATTATGGGAATTTTCGAATGGGTAATGATGGGCGGAACTTACGCCGTTACGATTGCCCTGTCAATACCTATCATTGTACTCGAAAGACGAAAAAACAAAAGAGTTTTTCCGAAGATCGAGAGGGAAATTTTTCGCACGCGGACGCAGTTATGGATAACCGTATTTTTTGCCGTATTGGGCTCTGTTGTATGGCTCGGCGGAACGGCGGTTACGATTTACTGTTCGATCATGATAGAGCCTGCGCCCAAAGCCGCTTATGCCGCGATCGTTATTTTAATGGCTTTTTTGGCTCTTTTGAGCGTTGTTATGATTCTGTTCGGTTATACGAATAGCACCGTAGTGTGCGAAGAGGGCGTTTGGGTATTCCGCATTTTCTTGAAGCCGAAGTTTTTTAAGTATGATGAAATCAATCTTATTCAGGACAAGTCGGCACTCGGCATAATGGGCGGCGGATATATTTTTTTCGGGAAAGAGCACAGAGCGATTTTTACGATCATGTATCTGCGGGACAAGGGAGCAGACAAAGCGTACGCGCTCATTCAAAAATGTAAATCATTGAAAGCAGAAGATATCTTTACGCTTTAACGAATCGAACAAAAAAGCCGTCCCCAAGGGACGGCTTTTTAAGTGTAAATGATTTAGTTCAAAGAATTGGGGTCGATGTTCAGCGTATAGCCGGTCGTGCCTCTGTCTTCGGGGAAGAGGGTCGCGCCTGGAACGATGGGAAGCGTCAAAGGATTTACAAGCGCGTCCGCCGTAAGGTTGGTGACTGCCGCGCGAAGATAGGGGAACATCGTCTCCGTTGCGTTGATCGCAAAGATTCTTCTGTCCTCGTCGCTGTTCATGTTCTTCACTTCGAATACGCCCATCAAGCGCACCGTAAGATTGAAGGGTTTGGGCTCTTTCTCGCTCGTCTCGATCTTGCATTCGAGCATCACCACATTGACTTCGGGATTCTCGTTCGCCTGTCTGATCTGACGGGAGAAGAGCGGTTTGATTTCGAATTTGGTATCTGCAGTCGCCTTAATGGGATTCACTTTGAAATAGAGCTCGTCTGCCGTAAGCCCTTTCAGCGTATAATCGATCATAGTTTCACCTCGTTGGTTTAATCTTCTAAATTTTACCATATACGGAAAGGTTTGTCAATGCTTTTTGGAAAATAGTTTGTTTACTATAAAACAACCCCTCCGCGCAATCTGCGCGAAGGGGTCTTGTCAAATTATGTGGTCTCAACGCCGCCAAGGAGCGAGCGGCGTTTCGGTCACGCTCGCTTCCGCTCGCTTAGTTCGCCTTGACTCTCACACGCCACGGCGTGTTGAGAGATTTTCAAGGCTCACCCCATTCTTCTTGCGCCGAGGTAGTAGCTCCAACGGGTCCCTGAAATCTGTTCGATTTTTGCGTAGTCGCTTGCGGTATGCAGAATATAGTTATCGCCAAGGTACAGGGCGACGTGCCCCACGCGCTCCAAGCCCGTATTGTTTTTCCGCGAGGCGTTCGTGAAGAACATCAAGTCTCCGCGTTTGAGCTCGTCCGTGACCGCCTTCCCCTGCGAAATCTGCGTGCGGGTGTTCATATTGAGCAGTATCCCCGCGCCCCTGTAAAACATGAACTGCATGAGCGAGGAGCAGTCGAATTTCTTCGTCGTAAAGCCGCTGAGCATATTCCCCTTGCCGTCGTGAAGGCGCGTCGCGCCGTAAACGTAGGGCGTGCCCAAAACGTTCAGACCTTCCTCGATGATCTTCTCCGTTTGGGCGTCTCCCGTTTCGAGGGTAACGACTTCGGCGTGGTCGGCGTGGACGAACGCCGTCCTTCCCATATAGCGCGTTTCGTACCAGCTTCCAGACTTGCCCGCGTACTTCATGAGGATATTCTTTTCCACCGTGCCGAGGGAGGAATAGTTCGTCCCCGCGCCGCTTCTCACGTTCAGATTGTTCGTCGTAATTTTCACGTACTCAGCGACGGCGGGCTTCTTTTCAGGTATTACTACGGACACGTTTGTTTCGGGTACTTCTTCGATAAAAGGTTCTTCCTCTTCAGGGGTAAAGGTCTCTATAATTTCTTCGGTCGGAAGCAGGGCTTCCGTATCGGTATCTTTGGAACAAGCCGCAAACGCGGGCAGAGCGAGCGCCGCCACCATGCAGGCGCAAGAAGTGATTGCAGAATATTTTTTCAATTCCGTCTCCTTATCATTCGTATTTCCCCTTTCGGGAACTTTATTATAGCAGAGGGCTATGGGCAAAATCAAGAAAAGAATGCAGGTGGGATTATGGGAATAGAGGGAATCTGTGGAAAACGGTTGAATTATTTTTTGAATCTGTTATAATGGGATTAAGGGCTTATATCCCATGGAGGAAGTTATGATTTTCGAAAGTTTCGACGGTAAAAAAATATTCGTGCACGAGTGGCTGGACGTGGAAGAACCCAAGGGCTTCGTGCAGATCGTGCACGGCATGACCGAGCACGGCGCGCGGTACGCGGAGTTTGCGAAGTACCTCAACAAGCACGGCTATCTCGTCGCGGCGGACGACCACCGCGGGCACGGGTATACCGATCCCGATTGTTTGGGCTATTCCGAGGGCGACAATATGTTCTTCGATACGGTCAAGGACGAAGGGGCTCTCACCGATTACTATAAGGCGAAATATCCGAACTTGAAATACTTTATTTTCGGATTCTCTTACGGGTCGTTTTTAACGCAGTGCTATATCTCGAAGTACGGCGACAAGGTGGACGGCGCGGTCATCGGGGGAAGCAACAAAAAGAAGGATTTCGAGGTATACCTCGGCGCGGTGGTCGCGGGCAGCGGAAACAAAAAGAAGCCCGCAAAGTTTATCGAGGAGCAGTCGTTCGGCAGCTACGCAAAGAAATTCAAGGACCGCGAGTGGCTCTCGGCGGACGCGGAGAACAACGCCGCCTATCATGCGGACAAGTTCTGCGGCTTCACCTGTTCTAAGAAGTTTTACGCCGATTTCTTTAAGGGGCTCAAATCGCTCTACACCAAAAAGTACGCGGCGGGACTGAGAAAGGATTTGCCCGTGCTTCTCGTTTCGGGCGCACAGGACCCTGTCGGCGATATGGGCAAGGGCGTGAAAAAGCTCTATAAGTACTATAAAAAAGCGGGCATGACAAACGTGAAAATGGTGCTCTTCGAGGGCTCGCGCCACGAGTTTTTGAACGAGAAAAAGAATCAGGAAAGAAAGCGTCATACCTTGCTTGAATTCTTCGAAAATAATTGAGAGGGTAATATGGCTAAGGAACAGTCCAAAGCAAAAAAGGCAATTAAGATCACGGCGATCACGCTCGCCGCGCTCATCGGCGCGTTTATTCTGATCGTTGCCATCTACGTCATTTACGTTGCGGCGCAGTACTACCGTATCGAGGACAATCTCTCGCTCGAAGTCAAGAACGCACAGACGGAGCAGGTCTCGGTAGGCGAAGAGTATACTATCATTTCCTATAACCTCGGCTTCGGCGCGTATTCTCCCGAATACTCCTTCTTCATGGACGAGGGCGTGATGAAGGACGGCACGAAGGTTGCCGGCAAGTACGCAAAGGGCATGAACAAAGCGGACGTCGAAAACAGCGTTTCGGGACAGGCGAATTTGATCAAAGAGCAGAACGCCGACTTCTATCTTTTACAGGAGGCGGACGAGAAGGCGGATAGAAGCTATCATATCAATATGCTCGAACGCATGACCTCCGCGCTCCCCGCGCACGCCTCGACGTACGCCGAAAACTTTCACACGGCAAATTTGATTTATCCGTTTAACGACCCCATCGGCAAGACAAACGCGGGCATATTGACGCTGTCGCGCTATAAAATCGACAGCGCGGTGCGCCGTTCGTTCCCGATCACGACGAACTTTATCGATAAGCTCTTCGATCTTGACAGGTGCTTTTCGGTGCAGTACCTTCCCGTAGAGGGGAGCGATAAATTCCTCGCACTCATCAACCTGCATATGTCCGCCTACGACGAGGGCGGCACGATCCGCGCGCAGCAGCTTCAAATGCTCAACGCCGTTTTGAAAGAGGAGCGCGACAAGGGCAACTACGTCGTTGCGGGCGGCGACTTTAACCACTGTCTGATTGCCGATCAGTTCGACAGCGACGAGGCGGCGTTCTCTGCTTTCGCAAGCGAACAGATAACGCCCGACTGGGTGAAGAGCTCCGTTCTGCACGAAAGGGAGCTTGCGGAGGGATTTCATATCGCGGCAAGCAAAGATAAGGCGACCTGCCGCGGCGCGGATATTCCCTACGAAGCGGGCGTGAATTTTGAAACGGTCATCGACGGATTCTTATATTCGGACAATGTGGAAGTAATTGTTGAAGAGACGATCGACACGGGGTATGCATTCAGCGACCACAATCCTGTAATCATGAAGTTCCGCCTCCTCTAAGCATCGCACTACTTTGGCGCGCTCCGCTTTTCTGCGGGTCATTTACCTCTTAGTAAACTCCCCTTGAAAATGCTCGCGCTTCGCGTATTGCTCGCTTATAGGAAGCGGGATAAGAATATAATATCATAGTTATAAATGGCTTTACAAAAACGCGGGAATATGTTATCATAACCGCGTTGTACTTGTAAGAATTGGGGGCAGAAATGAAGGACGGGAAGGTTTTAATTGTAGGCGCGGGGATCAGCGGAGTGACTGCGGCGCGCGTGCTTGCGGAAGCAGGGTTTACGGTGACCGTACTGGAAAAGCGGGACGAGGTCGGCGGAAATCTTTACGACTACACGGACGAAAACGGGATTCTCGTACAAAAATACGGACCGCATATTTTCCACGCCAACGATAAAGAGGTCTTTTCCTTTCTCTCCCGATTCACGGAATGGGAAAAATACGAGCACAGAGTTTTGGGCTATATAGACGGAAAGTACGTTCCGATCCCGTTCAATCTGACTTCGCTCTATGCGCTGTATCCAAAGGATGAAGCGGACGCGATCAAGGATATTCTCATTCAAGAAATCGGCGAGGGGCAGAAAGTTCCCATTCTTACGCTGAAAAACCATTCGGACGAACGCATCCGCGCGTTTGCAGGGTTCGTCTACGAAAAGGTATTCGCCTATTATACGCAAAAGCAATGGGGGTGCAAGCCCGAAGAGCTCGGCGGGGGCGCGATGAACAGAGTGCCCGTCTACGTCTCCTACGAGGACAGATATTTTACCGACGAGTACCAGTACCAACCCAAGGAAGGGTTTACGACGCTCATAAAAAATATTTTAGCGCATAAAAATATTACCGTTCGGACAGGCGTAGACGCGCTTGACGAAATAGAAATCAGAGACGAAAACATTTATTACCGTAAAGAGAAATTTGACGGCAAAGTTATTTTCACGGGCAGGATCGACGAGTTGTTTGCCTTTTCGTTCGGCGCGCTTCCTTACCGTAGTCTCGACTTTGTGTTCGAGACCCACAATACGCGCTCCTATCAGAACGCCGCAGTCGTCAATTATACGACGACCGAGGATTACACGCGTATTTCGGAATTTACGAAATTCACCTGCGCGCCGAAGGACAAGACGGTCATCGTAAAGGAATATTCCAAGGCCTTCGAAGAGGGGGACATTCCCTATTATCCCATTCCCAAAGAGGAATTTCAGGCGGAATATTTGAAATACTTACGGCAGGCGGAGAAGGTCAAAAATTTGTATCTTCTCGGCAGATTGGCGCGGTACCGCTACATCAACACGGACGCCGCGGTCAAAGAGGCGCTTTTGCTTGCCGAGGACGTTATCAAACAAAAAGAAGGAAAAAAGTCATGAGTGAAGAAACGCCGAAAATCGCAGAGCTTCTCGATTCGTATTATCCGTGTATCGACGGGCCTATCAACGTCGTAACCAACTACTGCAAAAATATCAATCGCTTTGCGCCCTGCAAATTGCTCGTTCCCAAGGCGAGCAAAAAATCCAAATATAAAGACAATCAACCCTTCGAGGTGATCCGCTGCGCTTCGGGCTCTGCGCCGGAGGGGTACAGGGTCGGCAAACCCGGGTCGGATCGGAAATTCAAGAAGAAGGTCAAAAACGAGCAGTTCGATATCCTTCACACGCATTCCCCGTTCACTATGGGAATCTATGCGATCCGTGCAGGTAAGAAACAAAAAATCCCCGTAGTCGCAACGCTGCATACGAAATACCACGAGGACTTCCGTCGTGTGCTCCACGGATTCAAGCCGCTTTGCAGTTTTATGATGCGCTATATCATGCGCGTCTACAACCGTGCGGACAGCGTGTGGACGGTGAACAACGCCTCCTGCGAAATATTGCGGCAATACGGCTACAAGGGGGAGATCGTCGTCGTTCGCAACGGCACGGACTTGAAATATCCTGATAATTCCG
Source organism: Clostridia bacterium (assembly GCA_029060985.1). GTDB lineage: Bacteria > Bacillota > Clostridia > Christensenellales > Borkfalkiaceae > Gallimonas. Next base: position 10,458 of record JAIDSX010000125.1, read on the forward strand.
AGGAGCTTATCGATAAAGTCAACGAGCTTCACGGCTTGGAGGGGCAAAAGAACGTCTTTATCTTCGTCGGCAGGATCGCCATGTATAAAAACCTCGCGCTCATGGCGGAGGCGTTGAAGATTTTGAAGGAACGGGGAAACGATTTTAAGATGCTCATCGTCGGCAGCGGATTCGACGAGAAGAAGTTCAGGGCAATGGTCGAAAGCATGGGACTTTCGGACAGATTTATTTTCACGGGCTCCGTCAGTGACAGAACGCTCTTGCAGGGATATTATCTCCGCAGCGATTTGTTCCTGTTTCCCTCCACGTTCGATACAAGCTCTCTCGTCCCCATCGAGGCGGCGGCGCACAAGCTCCCCACGCTGCTCATCAAGGATTGTTGCACGGCGGAAAATATTATAGACGGCGTGAACGGATTCCTTGCCGAGGAAACCGCGGAAGCGTATGCCGAAAAAATTCAAGAGATCATTTCCGATCCCGATAAGAGAAACGAAGTCGGCGAAGAGGCGCACCGCTCCGTATACAGAACGTGGGAGGACGTCGCCAAAGAGGTCTTGGAAAAATATAAAACGGTCATTGCCGATTATAAACAAAAACACAATCTGAAATAAAATAGTACGGGCGGAAACCATTTTGGTTTCCGCCCGTATTCTTTATTCGTTTTATTCTTCTTCGGGAGGAGGCGTTTGCTTTTCGGTTGCAGGCGTTTCCTCCGTTGCAGTTTCCGTCGTCTGTTCAACGGGCGCCGTTTGCTCTTCGGTCGCTATTGCCGCCTCTTCTGCGGGTTTTTCTTTATGTTTGATGTGAAGCTTGCGTTCGATCTTCGCCATGACTCTGTCGTTGAACACAACGAATTTTTCCCAAACAAATTCCGTCACGAAATTGATAAGCATCATTCCGACTGTGATCACCATTTCGTAGTTTTGATTCCAGCCGTCACCGGCGGCGGCTTGCCACGCCTTGACGATTGCGTCCGCACCGAACGTAGACAACGGCGCAAACGCGCAATAGTAAAGCGCTACGAGCACCATGGCGAGCGGTAAATTGCTTGCCGCCTTAAAAGTAAATTTACGGTTGAAGGTAAAACTCCATACTACCGAAAGCACCAAACCAACCAAATATGCGATCCAATAATAACCGCTATCTTCGGACATCAGTCCCGTCCAAGTAGAGAGCAAGCCCGTCGTTACAAATTGTATAACTCCCGCCGAAGCCATACATAGAGTAAATATCACAAGCTGCAAAAAGAGTTGCTTTTTTGTTTTGGGCGTTGGCTGTGTGGGCTCCTCATTTTTTTTCGGAGCAGTTTCTTCCGTTGTGTTTAAGTTTTCCTGAGTTTCATTTTCCATGCGTTTATAATATCACATTCAAAAATATCAATCAAATATTTTACTGCGCTTTTTCAAAAAAAGAATATTCCGCTTGACTTTTCGTTTATGCTTTGTTAAAATAAGTTTAATTGTTTTGTATTACAAAACCATGCCACTGTGGTGGAATTGGCAGACGCAAGGGACTTAAAATCCCTCGGTAGAAATACCGTACCGGTTCGACCCCGGTCAGTGGCACCATCGGAATGGGAGAAATTCACAGAATTTCTCCCATTTTGTTATCTTTGGGAAGTAATTGGGAAGTGATTTTAACCCTTTTTCAGCCCAAAACCGACGGTTTTGTGAGTTTCTTACAGCTCGTAGGCTATTTTGTTAATTTCTTGCAAGATATACTCTTGCGAATACGTCGTATAGCCTCTGTCCACACGCGAAGTCTTTACGTCTGCGTCGAACTCGTGACCTACCCATTTCATAACAAGTTCGGGATTGCACCCGCATTCTTTATATCGTGTTCAAAAAGGAAAGTATAAATTAGATTTTGCTTTTTTCAAAGTCTTCTGCTGTTTCTTTGTCTAACAGCTTGTAGTAGATGTGAATATGGCGCGGTGCTGACGGATGCCAACGGTTGCCACGCTCTTTTCTCTCATCAATCGTAATAAATTCTATGAGTTGTAAGCAAAGCTCGCGTGTAAGTTGTTCGCACTTGCCGTATTGCTTTATTCTTTTAATATACTCGTCTACATCGGCTTCGTCTTTGCGTTCATTCGCAAGCTTACTTTCAAGTTCGGAAACGGTTTGCGAAACGGTTTCTTTTTCTTTGGAATATTTTTCGCAAAGACTAACACAAACGCTTTCTGGCATATTTTTTAAGACTTTTTCCTCAAACGCAGACTGTATCAGTATATCGAGTTCCGCAAGCCGCTTTCTGCAAGTCTTTAATTGCTTTTCATCGAAAACCCTTGAGTCAACAGATCGTTTGGATTTGCTTATTAAAAATTCATTTCTCGCCTTAGACTTGTCTTCTTCAATAAACGAAAGCATAGAATGAATATCCGCCAAGACAAGACCTTCAATATCTTTTAAAGCAATTCCGTGTGTTGTGCAGTAGTTTTTACCGAGATCCGCATAAGTACGGCAAACATACGATTTATAATCGCAAGGTTTTCCTTTATATGATTTCTTTGAGATCATATATCTCATTTTGCGACCACAGTCTTCACAATACAATAAGCCTGTTAAAGGGTGGACGATGTTAGACTTTGTAATTCTCCCACGCGCGACGGACGCATTCACTTCCTGTGCTTTTTTCCAGATATCCTTGCTTATAATCGGCTCGTGAGCGTTCTCTTTTACAATCCATTCGTTTTCGGGTCGCCAAACGGTTTTATGATTTTTATATGAAATCGAATGGCGGCGATGCTGAACGGTATAGCCGATATAAGTCATATCGTTAAGAATGTCCGTTACGGTCTTATACTCCACCAATTGGAAACTTCCTTGTCAATTTTACCACCGTCTTTTTTTGTACGATAATTCGTAGGATTAGTAATTCCTTCGTCAGACAGTGTCCTTGCAATGCGGTATGGTGAATAACCTTGTATCCTCATGTCAAAAATTCTTCTTACGATTTCTGCGGCAGGCTCGTCGATTATCGCTGAGCGGGTGCTGTCAGTACCCGCTACGTAACCGTAGGGATAAATCCCCGAAGTGTACTTACCCGAACGCTGACTTGCTTCTAACACCGCACGGATTTTCTTTGAAGTGTTTGCCGAATGCCACTCATTAAAAATGTTCATTATCGGCATCATATCCATACCTGCGCTGTTGGTGTCCGCCGTATCCACGTTATCGTTTAATGCGATAAAGCGGATACCGTAGGCAGGAAAGATGTAATCGGTATACTGTCCGACTTGAATATAGTTTCTGCCAAACCGAGATAAATCTTTTACGATTATTGTTTCGATTTTTCCCATCTGCGCATCTTCAAGTAAGCGTTTGATTCCTGGCCTATCAAAGTTAGTTCCCGAATAACCGTCGTCAATATACTCGTCAACGATAGTGCCGCCGTGAGACAGAACGTAGTTCCGTAAGATTAATCTTTGATTGTCTATCGAAAGCGATTCGCCCAATCTTTCGTCGTCTTTGGAAAGTCTTAAATAAGATTCCTGTTTTATTAAGTTGTTTATGCTCTGACATCATTTCTTTTACTCCTTTTTCAGTCAAAGCAATCAAGTTCAATGTGCCGGTATTATAACACAACACTTTGAACTTGACAATACTTTGACTTATATTTTACGAAGAATTATCTTCGGTTGAACTTATAAATTAAAATCGCGCCTTGCACGGTTGACCGCAATTTCCCTTATCACTTGGTCAATGTCTTTATCGCCCGCAAAATGGCGCGTTACTATGTACTTTTTCCCTTCAATCATATATTCACTCTGAGAGGAGGGAGCGTTAGAAAACTCCTCACGCAGTTGTTGTAATGTTTTGTTCGTATTGATGCCTCCAAAAAATTTAATTAGTAATATTCAGTTTTCATAATAAATTTCCTCCGCGATTCTATGCGCGTATCTTTAACGCAGGGTATTTGCGTATTCGCTCTATGGTGATATTTCCATATAAAAAAACCGTGAACGCTCTTTCAATCCTTGGTTACTTTTCTCATAGGACACCTGCTTCACGGTCTTTGATAAACATATTAAGTTTTTATTTCCCGTCTTTATCGTTTGTGTTACTCTTGAACGGTGTGGGCGGGTTTTCCTTTTTACGAGATTTTTGTAAGAGTGCGTCGAACTCATCGGGATATGTAGACATCATGTCCGTAACAATTTTGTAAGCAGTTTCTTTTCGGCTGTCGGTCTTTTTAGCTTCTTGCAATTGTTTGAAAAGGTCTGACTGGTCATGTCCTCTGATTTCTATTTCACGTTGAAGCTGTTCGTTCTTTGTACGAAGCGCTATAATTTGTTCGTCTTTCTTCTTTCCTGAAAAAGGGATATTATCACTCTTGGCTTTCTCATAATCTTCTAATAGTGCCTTTACAGGTTTGGCGGCTTTCTGTGCTTGCTCAGCTTCGGCTATCGTTGCTTTTGCTTCATTTTGCTGCATAATGGCGGTAACTGCTTCTTCCTTCATCTTTTTTAACTTAAAGGCAACCGTATCCAAATGCTCGGCTTTGATTCCGATTTTGCCGCGTTGCAATCCCCATTTTTTTCCAACCTTTTCGTGGAAATCAGTTTGCAACTCTCGTAATGCTTTTCTGTCGAAGAGTTGCTTTGAGCATAACCGCCCGTTTAAAACTGGGATTAGGTTCAAGTGCATATGCGGATTAGTTTCGTCCATGTGGACGATTGCGGATATTATGTTTTCTTCGCCGTAGCGTTCCGCGAAGCACATAGCGCAATCCCGAAAAAATTCTTTCTGTTGTTCTTCTGAAAGTCCAGAAAAGAATTCTCCGTCCGAGCCGAGAATAAAGGAATTAATTAATACTGCATCGTCTTTGATTTTGCGCTTCGGCGCAAGTTCTTTAATGCGTTTGTCTATGTAAGAAAGGTAGGTTTCGGATCTTCCTATAATGTGATAGTTGTTTGGTGTTCTTGCGTGGTCTATTTGCGGGTTTTTCTTTGATATATAGTTTTCGTCACGTTCGTTTTCACGCTCGATTCCTATAACCGCATCTCTGTGATATTTGTCCATATGACATACTAAATAGCTTATAATTGTTTCCTCCTAAAATTTGCTTTATCACCTTTTCATTCCGAAAAGGTATAACTCACTATACCAAACCGCAAAGCGGTTTGGTGCCGTTCGCCCTGCGGGGCTTTTATCCACTGAAAATTTTCATAACGTCATCTCCTTTAAAGGGCAAAGAAAAAGACGGCAGCGTGAAGCTGTCGCTTTGATATAATTTCCCCTCCAAATAAGTAGATAATTTTTTTACCGAGAATTTCAGAGATTTTAAAATTTCTTAAAAAATTTTTTATATGTGACAGTATCTGTCGTATTTGATATGTTATGATACGTTTATGAATGACGAGTATTACAGGGACGAACCGATTTATAAAATAAGACCGTCCAATATAAAAGCAAAGTTGAAGCCGATGTTCAAAATAGAAAACGGCTACTTTTCTCCGTATCTTTTAAATAAAAAGCCCGTTCCCGCAAGCAAGGAAGGGTATTATAAATACTTCTATATGGAAAGCTATCACACCTTTGAGAAGCGTAAAGTCGGTGGCAAGGAACAGAACGTTACCGTGCTTCATTCCCGTAAGAAGTACGTTGAAGTTCCTTTTGAACAATGGGAACAGCTGCATCATTTTGATTTAAAAGATTATGAAACAGCTCGTGACGAATATGAGGGGACCGAATACGACGTTCACAAAAATGATAAATATTACAATGTCTTTGATTTTATGTTGCAGCAATGGGACAACCACAATCACGAACAATTTTGGATCAACGCCTTTGATTTGGAAAGAGTTTTGAATAAGCTGTCGGACGAAGATTTAGATAT
>JAIDSX010000126.1 GCA_029060985.1 Clostridia bacterium
CGAGATAAAAATCGTCATGGAAAATTTCCTGCATGGAGAGCGCGAACTTCTTCGCCTCTTCGTACTTTCCTTCAAGCAGGAGGCGCGGAATACGCCCTGCAAGACATGCGGAAAGGCAAATCACGCCGTCGCAGTGCTCTTTGAGCATTTCGTAACTGATACGCGGGCGGTAATAAAAGCCGTCTACGAACGCGTAGGAATCGAGCTGCACGAGATTGATATAGCCCGCCTTGTTCTTTGCAAGCAAAATTAAATGGTCGGCGCGTTGGTCGATATGGATTTTCGGGTCGTGGTCTACGACGTAAAATTCACAGCCGACGATTGCTTTGATATGATTCTTCTTGCACTTTTCCGCAAAGCGAAGCGAAGCGTACATATTGCCGTGATCGGTCAGGGCAACTGCGTCGATTTTATTTTTGACGCAATGATCTATAAGATCGTCCACCTTGACCGCGCCGTCAAGCAGGGAATATTCGCTATGTAAATGTAAATGTACGAAATCCGTCATAACTAAACTTCTTTATCTCCTGCAAATTTCCATGAGCTTTCTCATTCTGTGATTCAAACAGCTCTTGCTGACCCCCGTCTTTGCGGCAAGTTCCCTTAAAGACAGCGTCGGGTTGTTGAGCCTCTCTTCCGCCAATTCTTTTAGGGATTCGGGCAAATCCGAAAAGGCGGCGCTCCCCTTTAATTTCTGTATTTCATGCGCTTGCTGAGCGCTTGCGGTCATGGACTTGTCCGCATTCCCCGCCATACAGTTTTCCACGCGGTTGATAAAATTATTTTCTTCCCGCGCGATCAGAAGTTTTTCAAGCTCCTTCAACGAACTCTTGACCCCGATCGCCGAAAGCGACTCGTAAACCGCCTCTCTGCTCTTCAAATAGACGACGTATTTATCTCCGCGCTTAATGGTCTTGGTATAAAACAGAATGGATTCAAAGACGATACAAAAGTTTTCCGCTTTTTCCTCGTCGGAAAAGACGAATTCGAGGTGATAGCCCGACTTTGCGCCCGCACGCGGAAGCGAACAGCTCCCGCCCCCCAAAAAAGCGCCGCGCACATATGCGACCGCGCAACAGGGCTTTAATTCGTAGGGATTGATTCCAGAATAGATTTTATAAGCGCGCGCCGCCCTCTCTCCACGCAGGCAAAAACTGATCCTGTCCTTGCCGTTCCGCGCATCGTAAACCGCTCCGTCGAGTTCGGGCTGCAGTCCCAAGGACTCCGCCAAAGAGAAAAAGTACTCGGCAAGGCGCTCGTTCTCGTTCGTAAATTCCACGCACGCGGGATTTACGCTTCCGCATACTTCGAGAAGCGCACGAAACAGAGCGCGTTTACAGCAATCGTTTTCGGGAAGCGCAGATAAAATCTCCCGCTTGATCCCCTGTGTGAAATTCAACAAGGCTCGTCCTCAGCAATGCTTTTTCTTATATTCTCCGAAACGGAACTTAGGCAGTCTTCCGTCGATATTGTCGATTTGTTCGAGCGGAATCCCCACCCGCATGATCTGTTCCTCGGCAAGCGCGTGATCCCCCACGCGGGAGACGGAGTGCGCGTCCGAATCGATCAAAAAGCGCACGCCCGTTGCGGCGACCTTATCGAGCTCTTCGTCCGTAAGGTGTTTTTTCTTCGCGCTGATTTCAAGGTACGTGCCATAATCGCGGCAGCACTTTGCAACTTCAACGGGATCGCAGAAACAGCGGAAGCCCACGTGCGTAATGATATCGACGGGATTCTTTTTGATCGTGTTGATATACGCCTGCGTGGTGTATTTGATAAGCGATTTCGAAGGCTTGATTCTGAGTTTTCCTCGAATCGTGCTTCCCCAGCCGAGCTTCCAATCGGCGAACTTATCGTAGTGGATATATACGTGTATTCCCGCAAGAAACAAATCGAAATTCTGATAGTCCTCTTCCGTAAAATCGCACTTGCCGGAAATACCGCGAATATTGTTTTCCATACCCGTATAGACGCGGAGACCGGTTTTCTCCTCCGCCTCTTTACAGTCGCGGATAAGACTTGGAATCTGCTTTCTACGCACGCCGAACACGATATGCGAAAAGCCATGATCGGTAATGCCGATTTCCTTAAAGCCGAGCTCCTTCGCCCGCATTGCGTTTTCTAACACCGTGCCCTTGCCGTGCGAATAGGGCGTGTGCGTATGGTAATCCGCCGTAAGTTCCATGTATACTCCGATATTTTAAGGCTACGGAATACGCCTGATTTCCTCCCGCAGGCGAATCCCCGTCCTCATTAAAACTTCTGCCTTCACTTCCTCGATGAGCCGAGCAATATCCTCCGAGCTCCTGCCCTCGTTGATGATAAAATTGGCGTGCTCCTCCGATACGCGGGCAAGCCCCACTCTTTTTCCTTTCAGCCCGCACTGTTCGATGATCGCTCCCGCCGAAATTCCCGCGGGATTCACGAAGGTACAGCCCATGCTTCTGCCCTTGGGAAGGTGTTTTCTGCGTTCCATATAGCGGGCGGTGAGCGCCTTGATCTCCTCTTGCGGCGCTGTTTCCGCCTTAAAATATACGCCGAGAATGGCGATCCCCTCTAAAAAAACGCTGTTTTTTAAGGAAAAGCGGCATTCGTCCTTGGCGTAAGATTTTACAATGCCGTCCTTATAAGCGGTCACGCTGATGACGAGGTCGGAAAAGTGCCTTTCCGCGATCCCCGCGTTCAT